>CAZNZA010000110.1:9250-12481 GCA_964577325.1 uncultured Polyangiaceae bacterium | reverse complement strand
GGGGTTTTGCAATCCCGAGACCCTGTCGCAACAGCCATGAGGCAATAGCTCCTGGCTGCGCCCAGCAAACAGCGACCGTCGCGGTGACACGCCGCCGATCTCAACGCTCCGAGCTCTCACTAACTCGCTCGTGGCCCTTTACTGCAGTCCCGCTTAGTCCTACAGCAGGCCCCCCACGGCCCAACCAAGCTGCGCAACTCCCCGTTGTGAGCGGGCCCTGCCCTTGCCTTCTTCGTCAATTGCCGCACCCGTCGGCTTTCATGCAGCTCAGGCATATCTCGAAGCTGCTTCGACGCCCGCGCCCCACTCGAGCCGCGGCACGGTCCTTTCTTCAATTCGTTCACTCCTCCCGCCCGAGCGAGAGCGACGGCATACGCAGGTGTTCAGCATATGGGCTATCCCCTTTTTCACGCAGAAGACTCACGAGACCAGGCCGCTGTCCGAGCCCGTGCATTGGGGGCGCAAGCACTCCCTTCCGCTTCCGTCGGCCCCCAAAGCGCCCCGAGCAGTGGACCGCGCAGGCGTGACGCAGAGTTTGCTAGGCAGCCACGTCACTTTTCGTACAATCGGCCAGTGCACGCACCTCAAGATCAGGATTTCGTGAGCGTCGGCCATTATCGGTTGTTCGCCGAAATTGCTGCGGGCGGCATGGCCACCGTACACCTAGGGCATCACCTCGGACAAACTCGCACGCCCGGCGTTTCTCTTCACCCGTATTCGAACGTCGCGATCAAGCGCTTGCACGCGCAGTACACGCGGGACGAAGAGTTCGTCACCATGTTTGCCGATGAGGCCCGCTTGGTGGCGCACATCCGCCATCCGAACGTCGTGCAAACGTTGGACGTCGTTCATGATCGCGGCGAGTTATCGCTCGTCATGGAGTACGTGCATGGCGAGTCGTTTTCCAAACTACTGGGGGCAGCCTACCGCATGGGCCAGCCCGCCCCGCCGTCCATCATTCGAACGGTCATGGTAGACGTCCTGCGCGGGCTTCATGGCGCGCACGAAGCGACGGACGAGCAAGGCCATCTCCTGCAGATCGTGCATCGGGACGTTTCCCCTCAGAACATCATCGTAGGCGCTGACGGCATCGCTCGCGTGCTCGACTTTGGCATCGCCAAGGCCATTGGACGCGCCAGTGTCACCCGCGACAACGAGGTACGTGGAAAGATCGCCTACATGGCGCCAGAGCAGCTGCATCGCGCCGGACTCGATCGACGTACCGATGTCTATGCCGCGTCCATCATCCTTTGGGAGTCGTTAACTTGCAAACGACTCTTTCATAGCAGCAACGAAGCGGCGACCATGGCACGCGTCATGAGTCTCGATGTCGCACCACCCAGCAGCCATCGCGACGGGGTTTCTGCCCAAATGGACGCCGTCGTGCTGCGTGGGCTATCACGCGACCCGGCGCAGCGGTTTCAATCGGCGTGGGACATGGCACAGGCGCTCGCGGCCAGCGGTCGCTGTGCGTCTCGTGATGAATTGGCCGAATGGGTGCAAACAGTGGCGGCCGAGAAGCTCCAGGAGCGAGCCAGTCTGGTGGCACTGATGCAGGCACAGATCCCGTTCAGCCCTGAACCTGCGCCCCACGAAGTCACGGGCGTTCGCAAGACGTATCCCAATGCCAATCACTTGGCAGCGGCCGCGTTCACCCCCGCCCCTCAATCTCAACCACCCGCCCCGTTCCAACGCGAGACGCGCAAGCGGCACCGGCTTTTGATGGCGGCAGGTACCCTGGTGTTGAGCGTGGCCACGGGCGTTGCCCTGTCGGCCTTCCTGCCCGATGCCCCGGCTGTGCAACCCTCCCCGTCGGTGGCGGCCTCTCCGATCGCCAATGAAGTCGCTGGGCCCGCTCTTTCCTCCAACCCAGCGCCCCCCGCCGATGGTCGCCCGTCCACCGCGGACGGAGTCGAGGAAGGTTCCGCCACCCGGCAAGACGGAACGCCCCCCCATGCCGCCGAGCAAAGTGCCCCGCAGCAACCAGGCGCGGGCCAACATGTCGCACCGGCACGCGTTACGGCACCGTCGAACCGCGCGGCTCCGGCTTCCGCAGCCCGAAACCAGGCCGCCGACGAGGGTCATTCAGCCACACCGACACAGCCCCGGCATGCTTCCCGTTCGGCCTCATCACCGGCTGGACAGAAAGCTTCAGCGAGTGCGGATTGCGATCCCCCGTTCACTATAGATGAATCGGGAACTCGCCGCTACAAGATGGCATGCCTATGATCCGTGTTCAGCTGTCGCGGCTCGTGCCAGTGATTGCCGTGTTGACTGCAACTGTCGGCACGGCTCGCACCGCAGACGGCTCTGAGGAGGCTCCCACGGTAGCGGTCTGCGTGCAACGGGCGGAACACGCTCAGGAGCTGCGCGCGGCGGGGAATGTATCTGCCGCCCGCACCGCGCTCGAGTTTTGCTCCCAGGCAGCGTGCCCGGAGGTGGTGCGGCGCGATTGCACGACCTGGGCGGAAGAACTCGCGGAAGCGAGCGGACAGCTCATCATCCAGGCGGTCGACGAGTTTGGCGATCCGGTGAGCGCGCTGTTCGTGCTGTTGGACGGCGAGGAGGCCCCGCTGGATGAAGGCCGCATAGCCGTCCCGCCAGGTACTCATGTGTTGCGCATCGAGGCCGAGGATCGGCTTGCTGTGCTCAAGACCGTGCAAGTTCCCGAGAATGGCAAAACCGTGGTGGAAGCCGTGCTGCTGCCCGTCTCCGACTCATCGCCGCGGGCGCCGTCGCCTCCACCGTCGGTGCCACGCAACGTTCAAGCGGCACCCGACGAAGACGCCCCATCGCGTCCGGTGTGGCCCTGGCTTGCCGCCTCGGTCGCCGTGGTTGGCGCTGGCGGCTTTGCGTACTTCGGTATCACTGGGCAAGCCGAGGCCAATGATCTGCGCGCATCGTGCGGAGCAAACAAGTCTTGTAGCGAGCGCGAGGTAGACGCGGTCAGAGAACGTCTCACCGTGGCAGATGTCTCACTGGGAGTGGGGTTGGTATCGGCAGGAGTTGCGATCTGGGGCTTCTTGTCTGCACCGGCCGCCGCGGTGGAGGCCGACGCGTCATCGCAGGCTCTGCCGCTCAGGAAAGTGCCGGTCTTGACCGGCCACGACAATACGGTGGTGGCACGATGGCACTTTTGAGATGGCTACCGAGCCTGGCGTGCTGTGGATTGAGCGCCTGCACCTTCACGACCGATCTCGATTTCGTGGGTAACCCAGCACAGGGAAAAGG
>CAZNZA010000110.1:1949-9150 GCA_964577325.1 uncultured Polyangiaceae bacterium | reverse complement strand
TCGATGCTGGTTCATCCGCAGGCGCTCTGACGCCGAACGATGCGTCCGCCCTCGTTGCTGACGCAACCGTTGACGCTTCCGATGCATCTCTGAGCATCCCGCAGCCCTTCGACGCGGCGCAAGGACCGCCGCCTGACACAGAGCCGACCAGCCAGACCGGCGACGGACAAACGAACCCCGACCCAACGTCATCCACCGAAGACGTCACCGATCCGGCAACTAGCACTGACTCGACGACGCCAGATGCAGCATCGCGCTGTGAGAGCGCGCTGCTTTTTACCGAAGACTTCGAGAGCGGCTCGCTGGCGCAGTGGACGACCACCTCGCTCAGTCGCACGGCTTGCCAGCAAACGGTGTTATCCTCAGCCCGCGCGGCAGAGGGATCAGGGGCGTTGCGTTCCGAAATCACGTGCGCCGCTGGGAGCGACGCCGGAACGATGGCTCATCAGCATTTCGGGGCCTTGCAGTTCTCGGGCGATACGCTCGTCCCGCAGGTTTCCAATGACGGCCAAGGTATCGACGCGCCCGACGGTGTCGCGATCACTTTTCACGCTTGGGTCGACGACGTCGAGATCCTGGGGAACGGTCGCTGGTTGAGTTTCCTCCTGCTGTCCGGGTCCTGCAATTGGTCGGACGAGGTGTTCTCCTTGAGCATCGATGATACGAGCTATCGGCTTGCGTTGTCACACACGGACGTCGGCGGCGGCTCACGCAGTTACGCACCCAACGCGCCCGCAGTTCCTTCCCGGCAATGGGTGCGAGTAACGGCGTACGTGAACTATCACGAGCAGGTGATTCAGGTGTGGCAAGATGGAGAGCCGGTCGTGCGCGCAGATTTCGTGCGGCCTGGCCAGACCTTGTGCCACATCCGAGTGGGCGCGTTTGCGAGCGAGAACAACGATGCCTTGGAGGTTTTCCTCGACGAGGTGCAGGTGTGGCGCTTGAACGAGCCCGTGACAGACCTTTCCCGCGAGCCGTGTACACCCTAGACGCGCTGGCCGAAACGCGATAACGAACACCCGTGCCGAAGCACCACGTCGTTTTGGTTCCGGGCTTTTTCGGGTTCGGGAACTTGGGGGAAGTGACGTACTTCCACGGGGTGCGGGAGGCGTTGCAGCGTTCGCTTTTAGCTCATGCTGTCGATGCTCATGTCGTCGAAGTGCCGACTCTACCCACGGCGTCCATCCGACACCGCGCCGCTCGCGTCGTGGATACCCTCGCGCGCGTCGCGCAGGGTACGTCTGGTCCGATTCACGTCGTTGGCCACTCCACCGGTGGCCTCGACGCACGGCTGGCGGTGGCACCCACGGCGTCGGTGCCAGCCACGGCCAAATTCGAAGCCTACGACCGGCTTCGTACTCTGGTCACCGTCTCCACACCACACTTCGGCACGCCGTTGGCCGAACATTTCGGCAGCGCCGCGGGCTTCCATTTGCTGCGCTTGCTCGCGCTGCTGACGCAAACGGCGATCACCCGCGCCCACCTTCCCCTGGGATTGGCACTTCGGATTGGCGGCTTGATCACGCGCCTCGATGATCGCCTCGGTTTTCAAGACACGGTTGCAGACGCCTTCTTCCGCGACATCATTGCTGACTTTTCGCCGAAGCGGCGAGAGGAATTGGTCAGCTTCATCGAAGGCATTTCCAACGACACGTCCCTCATCTTTCAGCTCACCCCAGCGGGCTGTGATCTGCTCAACGCCAGCACCGCGGATCCGAAGACCCTGCGCTATGGCTCCGTCGTCACGCGGGCCGAGCCACCGCGGCTGAGCAACTTGCTGGCGTTCAAACACAACCCTTACGCGCACTCGATGCACGCGCTGTATGCGTTGCTCTACCGGTTCGCCAAAGCAGGACCGCGGGATCAGTTCCCCGCTCCCGTTCCCCAGCAGCGCCTAAAGCTAGAGCTAGCCTTCGGTGCCTACCCGGAACTGTCGTGGTCCGATGGAATCGTGCCGACGCTCTCGCAGATCTGGGGAGAGGTCATTCACGCCACCTCTGCCGATCATTTGGACGTGGTGGGACACTATGGGGTGTTGCGTCCAGGTGAAGCGACCTCGGACTGGTTGCCGAGCCGCTCTGGTTTCGATGAACCTGCCTTCGACGCATTGTGGAACGACGTCGCCGCCTTCATCGCCCGCGAGGCGCAATCGCCAAGCGTGCAGTACCCGCACAACGTGGGCACAGAGCGCACGCAGGTCGAGTTGCAAAGCTTGCGTGAGCGCGTTCAGGGCAAGCGCGCTCCCAAGTGAGTTTCGCGGAAGTGTGCCGTTGCGAACCGCCGCGACGCTGCTCGCCATCGAGCTAGACGAGTCCTAACGCCAGAGGTCGGTTCAGTTGAACCGAGCTCTGCAAGTGTAGCAGTCCCACCGGCTGAAAGTTTGCCGTACAAGTAGCGATGCGAACGCCCTCACCAAATGGGGGCGGCTCGAATCGCGGTAGGGTCAACACAGCCGAACGTGGGGAAAGGGCGCGCCATCAATTCGTTGCAATTCCGTCACGCGCTCGCCGCGCGGGCTCGATAGGAAACGCAGCACTTATGAGCAGCTCTCCTACCACGACCCGAATGGTGCTCCGCAGATGGTCGCTTAAAGCCGGCGCGCTGTGTGCGATCGGCGTCATCAGCTATCCCGCGTGGGCCAACGACGTGAATGATCTTGCGGCGCGCCTAGCCGAGCTGCGTGGAGAAGTGGAACAACTCGCGCAGTCTCTCAACGAAAAGAGCGCTGACACGAAGGCCATGGTGCATTCATTGGCGCGCCAGCGCGCCGATCTAGAGCTCGAGTTACAACGTGAAGAGACGCGGGTGCAGAAGCTATCGGCAGCCGTCGCCAAGCACCGCGCAGAGACAGCCGCGGAGCAAGCCAAAGGTCAACGCATGCTGCCCCTCTATCAGGAGTCGCTCGCGAAAACGGAAGCTTACGTGCGAAGTTCCTTACCGTTCAGGCGCAGTGAGCGACTGGACGCGCTGCGAAAGATTGACGAGCAGCACAAGGCGGGCATGTTGTCACCGCCGCGCGCGCTTTCACGCTTGTGGAGCTTCATCGAAGATGAGTTCCGCATGACGCGAGAAAGCGGTCTGTTCCAACAAACGGTGGTGGTGGATGGCCAGGAGCGGCTCGCCGAGGTCGCGCGCCTTGGCATGGTGATGCTGTTTTACCGAACCAACGACGGAGATATCGGAAAAGCTGTGGAACACGACGGAGCGTGGACGTTCGAAGCTCTTTCAGACCCTGAAGCCCAACGCGCTGTGCACGAACTGTTCACTAGCTTCAAGAAGCAGATACGAGTCGGGTACTTCGAAATCCCCAACGCCCTGCCGAACACGCAGTCTGAGGAGATGACACAACCATGAACGGCGCACCACAACGCTTCGCCTTCTGCTGGCACACGCTGCTGGTCGGGGTGCTCATCTGGTTACTACCCGGCATGGCTAGCGCGAGCTTGGATGCGGCCTATCAGCGCGAGTTTGCATTCCTCGAAGCGGAAAAGCACTCCCTACAGCAGCGCCTGGCCGCTCATGAGCAAGAGGCCGAGCAGAAAATCGCAGCGGCGCGCGCCGAAGTCGATCAGTTGCAGGGTCGCGTCCTGAACCTGTCGCTTCAAGCCGATCGCATGACGGATATGTTGTCGGAGGTCGAACGTCAAGCGGACAGCGCCTCCGAAGATGAAGATCTCATCACGACCTTGCTCAGTCAGGCGCAAACTACATTGGAGCAGGGTAACGTCGCTTTCCCCGAGCTTCCAGCACAACCCGAGCCCAATGCTCCGGACGCGAAGCTCGGACAGGTTCAGTTCGCCTTCGACAGCGGCTTGAAGCTGTTGAACGCCTTCTCCACGGTGCGCCAGCAGCCCGGCGAGTTCTTCGCTCCAGACGGTGAGAAGGTGGCAGGGACCATCATTCACGTCGGCCGCGTCGGGGGCTACGGCATCAGCGAGCGGGCCAGCGGCACACTCGCTCCTGCTGGCGAAGGCAAACTCAGAGTCTGGCCAGGTGGTGACACCTCGACGCTCGCCCGCAGCCTCAGCGATGGGTCGGCCCCAACCATGCTGAGCTTGTTTCTCTACGAATCGCTCGAAAAAGGCGTGGAACCCAAGCAAGACAAGACGGCGCTTCAAGTCATCGAGAGCGGTGGTGCCATTGGTTGGGTGATCGTGGCCATTGGTTTGCTGGCGTTGCTAATGGTTATCGCTCGTGCACTCCTGCTGTGGCGAGCTGCCAGCAACACGACGCAGCTTGCGCAAAAAATCACCCCGTTGCTCGAGCAGAAGCACTTCTCGGAAGCCATCGCCGTGTGCCGCAGCGCCAAAAGTGCCGGCGGTCGCGTGCTGGTCGCCACGCTCACTCATCTCGATCGTGAGCGCGACGAACTCGAAGATGTCATCTCGGAAGCCATTCTGCACGAGCAACCCGCCTTGGACCGCTTCGGCTCGCTCATCATCGTCGTTGCCGCCGTAGCGCCGCTCCTGGGCCTGCTCGGGACCGTGACCGGCATGATTGCGACCTTCGACATCATCACGGAGTTCGGCACCGGTAATCCCAAGTTACTATCCGGCGGCATCTCGATTGCTCTGGTCACCACCGAGCTCGGCCTCATCGTGGCCATCCCGGCTTTGGTTTTCGGCAATCTGCTGTCGGGATGGGCTGACAGCATCAAGGACGGTATGGACAAGGCTGCTTTGCGGGTGGTGAACGTTTCATCTGGCATCCGCTTGACAGAGCGCCCGCCTTCGGCTCCACCGGCTGCCATCCGTGAAGAGCCTGCGCTAGCTGCAACTTAGTGGAGCCACGACGCTATGACTTGGGAGCTTCTGACAGACGTCGCCGCCGAGCTTCTGCGCTACTTCGAGCTCGGAGGGTTCGTGATGCCGCCCCTTGCCATCGCTACCCTCGTGCTCTGGTACATGATTGGTTTGCGATGGCAGCACCTGCAACGAGGCAACACGCGCAGTGCTCGGGTGCTCCTTGAACGCTACCAGAGCGGCTACGCTCGCCGTCCGACAGGTATCATCGATACAGCTGTGGCCTGGGGTTTGAGTTTGAAACACCAGAATTCGAAACATCCGCTGCGCCCGATTCTAGATGATGCCTATGACGCCTTCTCCAAGGAGCTCCGAAGGGGTCGCGTCATCATCCGTGTCATCGTCGCTGCAGCGCCCCTGGCCGGTTTGCTGGGCACGGTCATAGGCATGATCGAGACTTTCGACTCCCTCGGTGAGATGGCGCTGTTCACTCAGTCCGGTGGCATCGCGGGCGGCATCTCGCAAGCCCTGTTTACGACCCAGATGGGGCTAGCGGTAGCCGTGCCGGGAATCGTGGTCGGTCGCATCCTCGACCGCAAGGAGCAACGGTTCCGCGAGGAACTCGAGCAAGTCAAGGACCTGCTGTGCGCACTTGGTCCGTCCCCGCGCGATGCTTCCACGTCAAGTGGTTCGGGGTTTCCCCAGCAGATCGTGGCTCAACGCTGAACGCGACTTCATCATCAACAGACCTCATGCGACGCAGACACAAAACGACCGAGCCGGCGAACATCGACATCTCCCCGTTGATCGATATGGTGTTCATTCTGCTCATCTTCTTCATGGTATCCACCACGTTCGTCAAGGACATGAAGATTGACATCGAGCGTCCGAGTGCGGCGAGTGCGACTCGCGCCTCGACCAAGTCGCTACGGATCAACATCGACAGCGGAGCCAACGTCTTCATCAACGGAAACCCGGTTCGTGCTTGGATGGTTCAGAGCCGCGTGCGCGAGTTTCTCGAGAGCGCCGACCAGAAATCGGTGCTCGTCGTCACCGACCGCAGAGTCGCTGCTGACAAGCTCGTGGAAGTCGTCGACCAATGCCGTCTAGGAGGCGCCACTGAGGTTGCCGTGGCCACTGAGAAAGAAGCGGGAAGCTAACGATGCAACCACTCATCAAGCGGCAGTTGGTCGCTGGTCTAATCATGACCGCCGGCAGTGCGCTCGTCTTCTCGACGGTGCTGTACATGAATCAGCAAGAGAAGCCCCCTAAGGAGATCGTGCAGGAGAGCAGCGTCGAGTTCACCGTCGAGAAGAAGCCGCCTCCGAAGAAGAAGGAAGTCAAGCCGAAGCAGAGGCCCAAGCCCAGACACTCGTCAGCCCCCGCTCCCAAGGCGCCCGATCTTTCTTCTGCCATCTCGGCGGTCGGGATCGAGTTTGGTGGACTCCAAGGGGTATCGTTGGAACTGTCTCAGGGCGACGTCCTCGGTTCGTTCGACGACAAGGGTCCGATGACCGAGGGAGCGCTCGATTCACCGCCACGCGTTCGCGCCCGAGCGGGCACTCAAGACTACCCGACGCAGGCCCGCAAAGATGGCCTCGAGGGATATGTGCTTTTGAACATCTACGTCCGTCACGACGGCAGCGTGGGAGGAGTGAAGGTGCTCGATGCCAAGCCGCGCGGTATCTTCGAGCCGTCTGCCAAAAGCTACGTGAGCGAGTGGACCTTCGAACCCGGCGTGTATGAGGGCGCTCCCGTGGACGCGTGGGTCAAGCAGAAGGTCGTGTTCAAGCTTCAGCGCAGCTGATGCACCGATGGCACTCGAAGATGCTCAGCATGAAACATCTCTTCAGCAGAATCGTTCCACGCCTCAGCGGTGCGTTGTTGTGCTCGATGGCATTGTTGGCCACTTCAGCCAGTGCCGGGTCAGATGCAAAAGCGTCGACGGATCCCAAGGACGCCGAGGCGGACGCTCAGGTGGATTTCTTGGGTCTGGCTGCTCGCATGCTCCACGATCAGCACATCGATCGGGCACTCAAGGTATTGCGAGAGATTGATCCCCAGGACCCAACCCTCGACAAGGGCCGATTCTATACCCTGCGCGGTTTGGCGCACCTGAAGCTGAAGGAGCACGCCGCTGCACGCAGCGACTTCGAATCGGCAATCAAGCACGGTCAACAGGCGAAGCTAGTGAGTCTGCAGCTGGCCCAAGCCTGCTTTTCCTTGGAAGCACACGCGTGCACGTTGTCTGCCCTAAAGCAGGCTGGACCGACCAGCAACGACGACCCTGCCGTCGCCCTGATGAAGGCCCAGACCGAGTGGAAACTCGACATGAAAGACAGCGCGCTGCGCACCTTACAGACCGGTCAGCAGCGGTTTCCAGACCGCGCCGAGTTCCAGAAGCTAAGACTGTTCTACTTGCTCGAACTGCAGCTCTATTCAGAAGCGGCTGCCGTCAG
>CAZNZA010000110.1:0-1849 GCA_964577325.1 uncultured Polyangiaceae bacterium | reverse complement strand
ACCTGGCTCAACGCCCAAGTCAGCGATCAGGCTGCGAAGGCGAAGCAGCGTCTCAGTCTTCTGGTCGAAGGGCAGGACTACGACGCCGTTACGGCGCTCCTACCGAAACTGTCGCGCCTGGGGCTGCTGACAGACGAAAACATCCGCTACGCGGTAGCTTACGCCTACTACAAGACAAATCAATTCACAGAAGCGGAAGCTCACTTGAAGTTCATTCGAGACCCGCAGCTTTTCGAAGCAGCGATGCAGCTACGCAAGGCCATGCAGTCGTGTCTCGACTCCGGCTGGGAGTGCAGCCTCTAACGACGACGATTGCCACTATGGCTCACCGATATCCGCACGTTCTCCGGGCGCTCATTGCCGCCTGGATGCTCTTCCTCGCCCTGCCCGCGAAGGGTCAAACCGCTCCCGACCTCGACGTAGCGACAAGCGACGCCGGTGCCCCTTCCTCGGAAGCGGCGTCTTCGCGCTTGCAGGTGCTCGTTTTCTCGGAAGGGGGTGGACCGTATGGGCAGGGAGTAGAGGTTTGGCTCGACGGTGTGGAAGCCGACCGTGCACCTAACGCAACCACTAACAATGACGGCGTCGCCCGCCTGATAGCCCCGGCCGGCACGCATGCCCTGCACTTGCGCATACTACCTGTGGCGCTCGGGAACGACGCGGGGGCACCGGACGCTCCAGTACCGGGACCTGAAGCGGCAGCCGAGGCTGGCGCGGCAACCGTCGTTGACCTCTCCACCGTGTACCTGGCGCCTGGCGAGACCACTCAGGTGATCGTCAACCTCACTGCCGACGGGAAACTAGCATCGGTGGATGTAGAGGGTCCGACGCCTCCTGAAACTACTTCGAAGGCCGACGAACCGGTAGTAGCAGAAGTGACCGTCGTCGAAACGGGTCTGATCCGAGGTCAGGTGCGGTCGAGTGAAACGCGAGCACCCATTGAAGGAGCGCGGGTCTACGCGCGCGGCGTGGACGCCCAAGCCGTCACAGACGCCAATGGCACGTTTCTTCTGGAAGTACCCGTCGGTGTTCATTCGGCTTACGTCATCCACCCGAAGTTTTCCGACCAGACTGCGACCGACATCGTTGTAGCAGCTCAACAGACGGCGGAGGCGACGATTGAAATGACGCCAGCTGCCGCGCAGCTCGACGACGTGGTCATCACCGCACCGCACATCAAGGGTGGAGTCGCGAGCGTGCTTTCAGAGCGACGGCAGGCTTCGAGCGTTCAAGATGCCCTCGGCGCCGAAGACATCGCCAAGTCCCCTGACGGCTCGGCCAGTTCTGCGACTCGGCGCATCGTCGGGGCGTCGATCGTGGGTGGACAGTTTCTGCTCGTCAGAGGCTTGGGGGGTCGTTATTCCAACACGCGCCTCAACGGCGTGCCTCTGCCCTCGACGGATCCGGACCTGCCCGGCTTCCAACTGGATCTATTTCCCACGAGCTTACTCTCAGGGCTAACCGTCTCGAAAACCTTTTCGGCCGACATCCCCGCTGACTTCGCCGGCGGCTCCCTGAATGTTGAAACACGCACCTTTCCAGAGGAGTTCATGCTGCGGTTGTCGGCAAGCGGCACGTACAACACGGAGACCACAGGTCGCGACATTTTGAGCTACGAGGGAGGCGCAACCGACTATCTCGGCTTTGATGATGGCACGCGCGCGCTACCGGACGGCGTTCCCGAAGAGCGGGTTGCCGTGACACGCGGTGGGTTTGCTGGAGATGAAGTTGGTGAGTTGAGTGCTCTTTTTCCCAACAAATGGGAACTACTCGATAGCACGGCCTATCCCAATCTCAGCCTTGGCTTCAGCGTGGGCGACACCTTGGGTCTCGGCGCGGGTAAGCTCGG
>CAZNZA010000109.1:12114-18100 GCA_964577325.1 uncultured Polyangiaceae bacterium | reverse complement strand
GACGATCACACCTCGCTGCGGATGAGGTGCTCGAATGCCCCTAGAGCTGCTTTCGCGCCATCGCCGGTGGCGATGATGATCTGCTTGTAGGGCACCGTCGTAGCGTCACCGGCGGCAAACACGCCGGGCACCGATGTCTGTCCCTTGGCGTCTATCGTTATTTCGCCGAAACGATTGAGTTCAACCGTTTCCCGCAGCCAGTCAGTATTGGGTAACAACCCGATCTGGACGAACACCCCTTCTACCGCCAGCTGATGTTCGACCTTGCTATTACGCTCCTCGTAAACCAACCCGTTGACCTTGATGCCATCTCCTACGACGCGGGTGGTGCACGCTTGGGTGATGATGTCGACGTTGGGAAGGCTCCGCAGTTTGCGTTGCAGAACAGCATCTGCTTTGAGTTCGTCGGCGAATTCGAGCAATGTGACGTGAGCCACGACGCCAGCCAGATCGATGGCCGCTTCCACTCCGGAGTTGCCGCCACCAATTACCGCCACGCGCTTGCCTTTGAACAGGGGGCCGTCGCAGTGGGGGCAGTAGGTAACGCCGCGGGTTCGGTATTCTTGTTCCCCCGGTACGTTCATATCTCTCCAACGAGCACCGGGCGCCAAAATCACGGAGCGACCCCGCAGCACGGCACCGCTTTCCAGGTGAACTTCGTTCAGCCCATTCGCCGTGCCCGGCACTAGACGCACCGCGCGTTGGTGTTTGATGACATCGACCGGATACGCGCGCACATGCTCTTCGAGGGCAGCTGCGAAACGCGGACCTTCCGTTTCTGGGATCGAGATGTAGTTTTCGATAGCCAGCGTGTCGAGGACCTGGCCGCCGAACCGTTCCGCAACCATGCCGGTAGAGATCCCCTTACGGGCGGCGTAAATCGCTGCTGCAGCGCCGGCAGGTCCGCCACCGATGATCAGCATGTCGAAAGGTTCCTTCTCGTTCAGTTGCTGCGCGCGCAGCTCGATGGTGCGCGTATCGATCTTGGCCACGATCTCGGCCAACTCCATACGTCCTTGGCCGAAGCGTTCGCCGTTGAGGTAGACAGTCGGCACGGCCATGACCTGGCGCTCCTCGACCTCGGCCTGAAACAAGGCTCCGTCGATAGCCGTGTGTTTGATGTTCGGATTGAGCGCTGCCATGAGGTTCAGCGCTTGCACGACGTCAGGACAGTTTTGACACGACGCCGAAAAATACGTCTCGAAAACGTACTCGCCCTGTAGCTGTCGGATCTGCTCGAGAACGTCAGCCGCCTCTTTCGGCGGGTGACCACCCACGTGGAGCAGGGCCAAAACCAGAGAAGTGAACTCGTGCCCCAACGGCATTCCCGCGAACGTCACACGCGGCTTTTCGTTAGGCTTGTGAATGCTGAAGGCGGGGACGCGAGTGTCGGTATTGGGAGCTTCTGCGACGGTTATCTGGGGTGATACCGCGGCCACCTCGTTGACGAGCTCCCGCATCTCGCCGGATGCCTGGCTATCGTCAAGGCTGACCGTGAGTTGAATGGGGTGACGCAACCGTTCCAGGTATGCGGCCAATTGAGCTTTTAGCGTTTCGTCGAGCACGGGATGAACTTTTCTGCAGGGGGAGGGTTGATTGGCGGTTAGGTGCCGAAGCACAACGGGCTTCCCCGGACTCAGCAATCCGGGGAAGCGTGTTGCTACGTTCTATGGCTAGTTTCAGATCTTTCCGACCAGGTCGAGGGACGGCTTGAGCGTCTTCGAGCCTTCTTGCCACTTGGCCGGGCAAACCTCGCCTGGGTGAGCCGCAACATACTGAGCTGCCTTGACCTTGCGGAGCAGCTCCGAAGCGTCACGCCCAATGCCGTTGTCGTGAATCTCGTACAGCTTGATCATGCCATCGGGATTGACGACGAAGCTGCCACGCAGCGCCAGACCCTCTTCTTCGATGAGGACCTCGAAGTTGCGCGCCAGAGTCGCGGTGGGATCGCCCACCAACGGGTAGTTGACCTTCTTGATGGCTTCGGAGGTGTCGTGCCACGCCTTGTGAGCAAAGTGCGTATCCGTAGAAACTCCGTAAATCTCGACTCCAAGCTTCTGGAACTGCGCGTAATTGTCGGCGAGGTCCTCGAGCTCGGTGGGACATACGAAGGTGAAGTCCGCGGGGTAGAAAACGAATACCGACCATTTGCCCAGAACGGTTTCGTCCGATACGTCGATGAATCGACCCTGGTGGAAGGCGGTAGCTTTGAACGGCTTGATTTTGGTGTTGATGAGTGACATGTACAGTCCTTTCGTGTTTTCGATACTGGCTAGAAATTTGACGCCTAAAAGTTTACGTCATCGGCACGGTCGCGTCCGCGATGTCATCGCTTTTTCCGCCCAAGACGGCGGCCACGAATCCCGCGCCTGCTTGGTGATCTAAGCCGCGAGCAAGTTCGCGTCTAGTCAAAGTTTTTTGCGGAACGTTCATCGGAACTGATTGTTCGGTTTTAGTGTGCTATGTCGGAGAGATGGACTTGAGCCAGGTAACGCTCACGCAGATGCGATATGCAGTGGCCGTTGGTGCGACCCGCAACTTCCGGTTGGCCGCGGCTCAATGCCACGTCTCTCAGTCGGGGTTGAGCATGCAGATCTCGCGCCTCGAAGAACTATTGGACGCCCCGCTCTTCGATCGCAGCAAGAAGCCAGTCTTGGTTACAGCCCAGGGTCAAGCCGCGCTCGAGCAGATGCGCACGGTGCTGCGGGAGACGGAGCGGTTGGGTCAGCTGTTGACGGAGTGTCCAGAACCCTCAGGTCCATTTCGCTTAGGCATCATTCCCACTCTTTCTTCTACACTGACCCCGCTGTTTCTTTTGGATTTCATCACCGAGTTTCCGAAGGTCGACTTGGTCATCGAAGAGTTCAGGACTGCAGACATCGTGGCGCGTTTGCAGTCGGATTCACTGGACGCCGGATTGGTGGCGATCCCTCTCGATGAACCGGGACTCACCGAGACGAGCTTGGGCTTCGAGGGCATGTTTGCTTACTTACCGCCCGGCGATCCCTTGCTGCGTCGCGCGTCGCTCACCCCGAACGAGCTCACTCAGCGGGCGTTGTGGCTGCTGCCGGATGGGCATTGTTTTCGCAATCAGATCCTTGCTTTTTGCGGCCGTGAGCCGCCACCGAGTCCCGCCCCGGTCCACTTCGAAAGCGGCAGCTTCGAAACCTTGGTGCGGCTCGTGGATCGCGGTATTGGGGCAACAGTATTGCCAGCATTGGTGGCGGCAAGCCTGCCTGCCAGTCGCCGACGAAAGCAGCTCAAGCCACTGAGCAATCCGGTGCCCGTGCGTGAGATAGGTCTCGTGACGGCGCGGGCGGAACTACGGTCTCGGGTGAGTGCAGCTCTCGCTCAGGTGCTCCGTCGAGTGCTGGCCGACTCCCTCGATGAACCGTCCAAACGCGCCGTTGTTTTGGAGCCTTGAAAACGTCACAACCCTTTGAGACTTGCCTGCACAACCTGCTCTGCCGTCAACTGCCCTGCAATCTCGAAAGGAAGCTCGAAGTTGACGCTTTCTCCGCCGAGAATGGCGCGACCTCGAAATACGTAAGGCACGGGCTTGCGACTGATAATGAACGGGCTCAGTACAGCGACGTTGCCCCAAGGGATGTCGAGTCGGGCGATGACTCTTTTGCTACCCGACGCGGGGATCATGCCTTCGGGCACGGCCGAACCGCGTCCTAACGAGGCGGCGCCCACGTAAACGTCGCCCTCCACTCGAGAGGCGACGAGCGGGAAGGAGTTGCTATTGAACACGTCGAGATCCAAGCGCAGTTGCACCGCTTGCGGTGAAACTGCGCTGACGCTGACGGATTGAGGCGTCAGACGAGGCGGCTCAGGAGAACAAGCGAAGGTCAACAAGCTGAGCAAGGCAGCACCCGTCCGTCGCAACGGCATTGCCCCCGACCACGTGTGCGATAAGGCCTGCATCGTTGGCAGTGTAGTCGAAGCCACGGGCAAGGGGACAAACATAAAACGACCACGGGTGCGGCCTGCGAACCTCGTGGGTTCGGGAGCGAACGCCGCTACGAGGCGAGTCTGGAGTTTGGCGGCACAGCGTGCAACAGTGAGCTGTGCGACACGGTGCCTTGCCTTTTGTTGCCTTGCTGTTTTGGGCCGAAGCCAGCGCGGCCCAGTCGCCCACGACACTGAATCCCGCTAGCGACTCGGCCCCCGTGCATGTCGTGCGCGTTGTTTTGGAGGGTGAAGCTTTGGGGTGTGCTCTGCAGCCGCCTTTGGAAGAGCGCATCCGGTCACGCAGCGCGCGGCTCGCGTTCAACACTTCAGCACCGACGGCCATCGTGACGGCTCGTGTGCATGAGCCGGCGCCCCTCCAGCCGCACTCGGCGCTGCTGACGATCCGCACGAGCGACGGTCGCCCGCCGTACGTGCGAGCGATTGCCGCCGATAGCTGTGACGAGCTGCTGGATGCGATGGCCGTCGTGGCCGCCGTGCGTCTCGATCCTCCTGCCGCGCCGCGACCGGACCTGCAGGCCGAACCCCGTCCACGCGATGCTGGCGCAGGCACGGTTGCGCCCACTCCTGCCACATCGACGCCTGGGGAGGGTGCAGATAACGGTGCCGCCTGGGCGTGGGCCTTTGGCGTAGGCGCTGGCGGAGCGTTCGCGTATGGCCCGACACCCGACGGGCTACCCGGCGTTGCGCTATGGGTGGGCTTTGAAGCCATTTCAGACGAGGCTACCGTCGCGTTCCGCCCGGCAGTCAGACTCACTGGAGCGTACCTGGCTCAGTCTGGCATCCAAGGCGAGAGGGGGCAGGCGACCGTCATTCTCGCGACGGCGCGCTTAGAGCTGTGCCCGGTCTCCCAGCGTTTCACGGAATGGGGGTGGCTCTTATGCGGGTTCGGTGAGTTCGGTGAGTTGCAGGCGCGCGGCCGAAGGACCTACGAGGCGGCCGAGCTGAGACGACCGTGGCGCGTGGTCGGCGGAAGCGCCGTTTTCAGCTACCGGCCGCTGGCGGGCCTGACCGTCGATGCCACGCTGGCGCTGGGTTCGACCCTCACTCGATACGCGTATCAATTGGCGGAAGAGGTGGTGCACGAGACACCGCCCCTCACCGGCTCGGTACTCTTGGGCGCCGGATGGACCTGGGAGTAGGTCGTTTTGGTACGGGGGCGCGCTGATTGTCGTGATCGAACCCCCCGCCTGCCGCATTGTTCGTCCAGTGGCTCAGTACACCCATGCCCTTGCCCCCGTGGCGCAGGCCTCTCCTGCTGTCCCTCGTCAGGGGGACCAGCAGGCGCGGCTCGAGGAGATGTTTCGCCAACACCACGCGCTGATTTGGCGAACCTTGTGTCGGTTGGGCAATTCCGCCGACGGCGCTGCAGATCTCACTCAACAGGCCTACCTGATCGCCGCTGAACGGTTGAACGACATACGTCCGGGATGTGAACGCGCCTTTCTGTTCTCTACGGCAGTGCGCCTTTCCCACACTCATTATCGGAAGCGAAAGCGGCTAGAGCTCGTGGAAAACATGGATGAACGGCACGACTTGAGCGGCGAGGTTAAGGCGGTCCCGCAGCGAGACCGGGCTCGCCAGCTGCTGGACGCGTTGTTGAAGACCCTCGATCCAGATCTCGTCACGGTCTTCGTCCTATTCGAACTCGAAGGGCTGACGACGCGGGAGATTGCAGAGGCTCACGCGTTGCCATTGGGGACTGTGGCATCGCGCTTGCGGCGAGCCCGAGAAGCTTTTCGCGCCCACGCGGCGCGCTTGGAAGGATCCATGAAAGGAATGGGGCAGTGACTGATCCCGTACGCCTCCTCGAGGGGCCAGGCTCTGATTTCGAGCGCCAGCTGTTGGCATCGGTGGCCCAGGATACGGTGCCTCCCGAGCTCGTTCACCGAATGTCCGCCGGCATTGGTTTGACGATGTCTGCGGCAGTAATGGGCGGCGCAGCTTTGAACGGAAGCGCAGCTTTGAACGGAAGCGCAGCTTTGAACGGAAGCGCAGCTTTGAACGGAAG
>CAZNZA010000109.1:7563-12014 GCA_964577325.1 uncultured Polyangiaceae bacterium | reverse complement strand
GCGCAGCTTTGAACGGAAGCGCAGCTTTGAACGGAAGCGCAGCTTTGAACGGAAGCGCGCAGAGTATCGGCCACTTGGGTTCAGGTGCCGCCGCGCTAGGTAAGGCGGCGCCTAACGCTTGGGGCCTTGGCCAAATGGTTGGCGCCAAGTTGACGTTAGGAGCCCTTTCAACCGCAGCACTCGTGGCGTCAGGAGCGGCATATTGGACCGCTGCGCCCACGGCGCCCGCTGAAGCGTCTTACGCCCCGCTTGCAGTGACGCAGGCGTTCGAACCGTTGCCAGTGTTGCCGCACATCTCGACACGCGAGACGCGCGCGCTGCCAGTATACACCGTCGATGAAGAGTCGCCCGTGCGTGCCCAAGCTGGTTTCGTGAGACGGTCACGCAGTTCCGCTGCAAAGGTGGCCTCAGGCGCTGGCGAGCGCGTATCGGCCGGTGATGTGGCGCTCGAGGTGCAAATGCTCGACCGCGCGCGCGTAGCCATTGCGGCTGGGGAGCGTAAGCGTGCCTTGACGTTGCTTTCGACGTATCGCTCGCGCTTTCCGGCAGGCGTGCTCGTCAGTGAGGCGAAGCTGTTGACGGCGGCTGCTGAAGCGCTTTAGAGCGAGAGCTCCCATGCGTTGGCACTGGTCGCTCCTCAGCTGCATTCTTGGCTGCAACTCCGAGACACTGCTGCTGGGGACGTCACCGCCTCCGCGCGCTGACTCGACGTCCCCGCCCGCCTTCGACCCTGCGGACGCCGATGGACCCGTCCAGGACGCCGCATTGGCCACGAACCCCTCAGTCGTCATGGACGCAGCGGCGCCGTTTCGCGCGCCCGTGTTCGAGGCTCCAGTTGTGGTGGAAGAGCTCTTGGCGACGACGGAGAATCTCAACCCGACGCTGACGTCCGACCAGGCCCTCCTGCTGTTCAACTCCAACGGTCAGGGGGACGCGAGCGTGGGTGGGAAGGACCTGTTCATCGCTGAATGGTCCAAGGCAAGCGACGCCTTCGAGGCTCCGGCGCTGCTCGACCTCAGTAGTGAGGAATTCGATACCAGTCCTGCCATCGAAGGGGACGGGCTTGCCATGTGGTTCGCCACGCGGGTGGATGGCGATCCCCGACATTTAGATATCTACCGGGCGTCGCGCGACGCGCGCGACGCGCCGTTCGGGGAGCCAATGCCGGTGTCCGAACTCAACTCTGACGCCGACGACATTCCGCGTCCTCTGGGGCAAGGGGGGCTCGTGATGCCGTTCGCGTCGCGCCGCAATGGTGAGTACGAAACGTTTTTCGCCATTCGCCCAGCACTTGACGAGCCCTTCACGGTTATCACCCAGGCTCCCTTGGCCACGATCCAAACGAGCGATAGACGGATCGAGGATGCTTTTCTCAGTGAGGATGGTCTGGAACTATGGTTCGCCCACGCTGGCGACTTGTACTTTACGACTCGCAGCAGCGTCGATGACATCTTCCGTGAAGCCGTGGCCGTCGACAGCATCAACACGGACGCGACAGAGATCGATCCTTGGCTGAGCCCGGACGGTCAGACGCTGTACTTCGTTTCCGATCGCGCCTCGGACGCGCCGCAGATCCTTCGCGCGCGCCGTCGGCAGTGACGCACGGTCCGCTACCAGACGGTCGCAGACCCGTTGTGCACGTTCCGCTGACGGAAAACGCCGCCTGACACCATCGCGCCCGCGCACCTCAATAGGATCGGTTGTTTTCCACGGTGCTTTGGCCCGAGTTGCCGTTCTCGACCCGGCTGCCGAACATGAACAGCCCATCATCGAGGTCGCTGTACAGGGTATTCGTGAGAGTGACGTGACTCGAAGTACTGTCGGTACGGAAGATGACTTCTTTCATGTCCGAGATGTCGCAGTGGTCGATAAACACGTTGACCTCGAAGTCCGTGCCTCCGTTCTGGCGCATGAACTTGCCGGCAGTTCGGGCCGTGAAGTGGGAAATGCGGACGGTGGAGGATGCGTTTACCTGGAACACCTTATCGCTGCCCATGACCGCCGAGCCGCACTCCAACGTCACGGTGCCGGACTCCTTGACCGTCATCGCATCTTCGCCGATGTCCAGCCAATGTACGTTCTGTAGCGTTGCATCACCATGGGTGTGAATGCCATCGGCGGCGGAAGGGCCCAAGATCACATTGCGCAACGTCCCGCCGTCATTGACGCGAAACACCGGCTTCTGCCCTTCAGACTGACTTCCGTCGCCCAAGGTGCTCGGGTTAGCCCGATACGTGAGACACTCCCCGTCGAACACTTCACCCGCCTGCACCACGATCGTTTCGTTCACCAAACCCGGAGCTTCACCGGCGGACTGCTCGCATTCGCACGCGCGAGGCCCCACGTCGGGAATGGGTGGAGTCGGCGCCGGATTCGCAGACGGATCTGGGGTGGGTGACGTCGGATCGGGCTCTGCCGTGGAGTCCGACTCTGCCGTGGAGTCCGACTCTGAACTATCCTCGGTGCTGTCTTCTCCAGCGCTCGTTCCATTTGAGCCAGCGTCAGGCAGTGGAGTTTCGCTCGAGCCGGCATCTCCCATCGCGGGCAGGCCAGGCGAGACACCCGCCGAATCCGAAGGTGTTGGTGAGGGAGTAATGGATGGCGTAGGCGGGTTTGCGCTGGGCGCCGCAGACGGTCTAGCCGGTTGACTCGAAGGGGATAGAGGCGCGGGGGTTGGACTGCCCGGCATGACTGCAGAAGGTTCGGGACTTTGTTCGCTCGGCGCGCCTGAATTGCCGGAGGGCGGGTTCGTAGTAAGCGCTGGCCCAGACGGGGCTATACTCGAGGCGGGCTGTGTTGGAGCACCATCTCCGAGCATCTGGTCCTGGCCCGGCTCACCGCAGGCCACGCTTAGCCCCAAAAGCGACGTCAAAAGCAGCGGCGTGCACTGACGGCGTAGGCGCCTTTCGCTTGGGCGCACGCGCCCGGAGGCCGAACGTTGCGGGCGTGGTGCTGTGCTTGGCTCGGCGGAAGTGGCGGGATGAAGGTACGCGCGGTGCAGCATGGTCCGTCTATGCCGCGCGCTGGATGGTTGATCACGAAAACTCAGCTTGTGCTCGGTTTGGCAAGAAAGCTTCCGCGGGCTCGCCTGTGGCTTCGAGCGGTGCGCAAAAATACCGCGCGCATCGTTCGGCGCCTCTCGACTAAGGAAGCGCCCATGGTGCACGAGCAGATGTGTCACGCACGGTCGCTGCGGGCTTTCGCGGTCAGCTCCTTGGTGATGTTGGTTGCCAGTTGTGCAGGCATGGACGCTGCCGGACCAGCATTCGAGGAAGCAGATGGGGGAACAGTGTTCCCCACGACGCCCGGCATGTCGATGCCGTCTCGCGACGGACACTATTTCGTAGAGCTGCGGACGGCACCAGAGCCACAGCTTCGCCAGGGTGAGAACCGCGTGCAGTTCCTCGTAATGGACAAGCATGAACGGCCGGTGAGCCACCTCGAGCTAGCACTCGTCCCGTTCATGCCAGCGATGGGTCACGCAAGTCCCGTCGAACCCGTGTTCGCCGACGAAGACGTGGGTCGTTACGAATTCCGGAAGGTGTGGTTGAACATGCCAGGACGTTGGCAGCTCATTACCGCTCTGGATGGGGATGTCGCGGACGAGGTGATCTTTGATCTGGACGTCGATTGATCGGCGCGCAACGTCGCGGTGGCCGTTGCCAGTATTGCTGGCCTGCGTCCTCTGCATAGGCTCGTTGGAAAACGCTCAGGCCCAGAGCTGCTGTGTGGGCGCCTCGGGCTTAACGCCGACGCGACTCGAGCTGCACGAATGGTTGTTGGTCGGTACGCGAACGAGCTTGGCCTACGCCTACGGCTCCTACGACACAGACGGCATACTCCAGAAGCAATCTGGGGATGCCGTTCAGGTCGAGTTGCGGCAGGAGCTCTTCGCTTCCATGCGCGTCTTCGAGCGAGCAGAGCTGTCCGGCATCGTACCGTGGCTTTGGGTGTTTCGTCGAGCGCGAGAGGTCGTAGGTGAACAAAGCCTCGGGATCGGAGACTCGGAGGTGCGTGGTCGACTCGAGGTTTTGCGGCTTCACGAGCGTCGAGCCTGGCCCGCCGTAAGCGCTCACGCCGCAGCAATCCTACCCACTGGCAGACCCGTCGAAGCGTCGCAGATGCCGCTTGGCAGCGACGCCACGGGCGCCGGAGTAGTGCGGGTGCAGGGCGGCCTTTCGCTCGAGTACCCTTGGGGAGATTGGGTGATACTAGCGTCGCTTGCAGCCCAGTTGCCAACCACGCGAAGCAGTCGGGGCGTGCAAAGCGACCTCGGGCCGCGCGCCATCATTCAGGCAGGGCTTGCTCGTCAGTGGTCCTATCGGATGAATAGCGCGATCTTGGCCAGCCACGAGCGCGAGTCTGCCGCTACCGTCGACGGTAGGGTGGTAGCGAACACGCAAGTTCGCCGCACGCAGCTGGCGATGGTCAGCACCTGGTTCCTCGACGAC
>CAZNZA010000109.1:0-7463 GCA_964577325.1 uncultured Polyangiaceae bacterium | reverse complement strand
CGACGTCCCGGTGTCTCACTGGGGCAAGAACCAATCGGCTGAAGCCGGAGCGGCCGTGAGTATAGTGAGGAGTTGGCTGTGAGATTCAGAATGTGGACAGCGTGGCCAGCCTTCGCCTTGACGGGAGCCTTGGCTTGTTCGGCGGCGGGTCCGGCAAATGCGCCGTCTTCGCTTGAACCATCGAGGCCGTCGGTGACAGGTCCGTCTACGTCAGCATCGCACGCGCTGAATCTTCGCCTCGTAGGTGCCGAGGGTCGTGAACAATCCCTGGATCAGGTTCTGCAGCACGCTCGCTACACCGTCGTCGTGTTCTTCTCTCACACTTGTCCTTGCGTGCGCGCCCATGACGCTCGCGTCGTGCAGATCGCCCGCGACTACGAGGCGCAGGGGGTACAAGTCATCATGGTCGACTCCGAGCTAGGAGCTTCGGCCGCGCGAGCACGGCGCGAGCAAGAGCAGCGCGGTTACCCTTTCCCGATCTTGGTTGACGAAGACGGAGCGCTCGCGGAAGCCTTGCGTGCTCGCTACGCGTCTCAAGCCGTCATCCTCGATGTGCGGGGCGCCGAGCTTTACGCCGGGGGCATCGACTCCGACAAGAACTTCCTGCAGGATAACGCTAACCCCTACTTGCGAAACGCTCTGAACGCGATCTTGGGGGGAAAACCCGTGCCAGGCGGTGACCACCGCGCGCTCGGGTGCGGACTGCGGCTTCGATGAGGCGCCAAAACCAATCGTGCTTGCTCCGGGAATGGTTGGGCTTCGCAGCGGAGCAGGGTATACGTGCGAGATGGATTGGGATCTGACCGATTACTTCCCCGCGTTCGACCACCCTAGCCGCATCGCTTTCGAGCAGGAGCTGGCTTCGGACCTGCAAGCGGCGTACGATGTCGTTAGCCGCTTACCGGTGCTGGAGGACGACCCACGATCTTGGGCTGACTTCGTCGTCGTGTATGAGGAGTTGAACAACCGACGCAATCACCTGAGCTCGTACGTGCACGCTCTGGCATCAGCGGACGGGAATAACGCCGACTATCGGGACGCCGAGGCCCGTTTTTCAGCGCTCGACGCTGCTCGCTCCCGCTTGCAGGCGCAGTTGATCCGCGGCCTCGGTGCAGCCAGCGAAGAAACGTTCGAGGGCTGGCTGCAAGACCCGAAACTGAGCGAGGCGCAATACACGCTGACTCGCTTGCGTGCTCGCGCCCGGATGAGCATGAGCAGTGATCTAGAGGAGCTAGCGGCTGACCTGGGTACGGACGGTATCGAGGCCTGGAGCCGCTTGTACGACGGCATCATGGCAGGGCTGGAGTTCGAGTTCGTCGTTCCAGGGCAGGCGTCTCGGCGGTTGCCTTTTTCCGCGCGCCGTTCCTTGATGGAAGACGCAGATCGTGGCGTTCGCCGCGCGGCGTTTGAGGCCGGCAACGCAGCCTTGCAGCCCTGGACACCTGTTTTGGCGCGCGCACTCAACCACATTGCCGGCACGCGCCTCACGTTGGCGCGTCATCGCAACTCGCACGTCCTAGATGCGTCGATCTTCGACGCAGGCATCACCCGCGCCACGCTCGACGCCATGTTCGAGGGCGTGCAGCGGCACATAGAACTGCCGCGCCAAGTCTTGGCGCTCAAGGCACAGGTCGAAGGCGTGCCGCAAGTGGCTTGGTACGACGTGGGTGCCCAAATCCCCGTTGCCCAAGCAGCCGCACTCACGTGGCAGGACGCGGTTGCTAACGTCAGCCGCGCTTTCGAACGCAAGTACCCCAAGTTGGGCGATTTTTTTCTACGCGCCATCGAACGGCGCTGGGTCGACTATCAAGGGCGCCCTGGCAAGCGCGCCGGTGCCTTCTGCACGACGTCCAAGCACATCGGTCAGAGTCGAGTGTTCATGACCTTCGGCGGGACTTTGGGTGACGTTTCGACTCTGGCTCACGAGATCGGCCATGCCTTTCACAGCGCCTTACTGCTCGACCAACGCTGTCTGGCGTCTCAGTATCCGATGACGCTCGCCGAATCGGCGTCCACCTTCGCTGAACTGCTTTTGGTGAAGGGGCTGCTCGATGATCCGAGTTTGGGAAGTGACGAGCGACTGACGCTCCTGGCGGCGCTCGTCAACGATGCACCCGTGTTTCTCCTCGACGTCCACGCACGCTATCGCTTCGAAGTTGCCTTCTACGAAGAGCGACGAACGGGTGAGGTGCGTCTGGAGCGCATCAACGAGCTGATGAGTGAGACACAACGGCGCGTGTTTGGCGACGTGCTCGATCCCCAGGCAACGGATCCTTACTTCTGGGCGTCGAAGCTTCACTTTTTCCTCACTGACGTCAGTTTTTACAACTATCCGTACGTCTTCGGTTACCTCCTGAGTCGCGGTCTGTACGCTCGCTTCGAGCAAGAGGGCTCGCCCTTTCTGGCCCGCTACGAGCAGTTCCTGAAGCACTCCGGGCGTGCCGAGCCCGCCGCGCTGGCCAAGTCCGTACTCGGCTGCGATCTCGAGCAACCGGAGTTTTGGGAGCAGTCCATCCTCGGGTTGCAGGCGCCGCTAGCTACGTTGCGTGCTCACCTGGGCCGCGGCTCCGCCTGAACGCAGCCTTGGAAGCTCAGCTACCTCGACCAGGCAACGATCCTTCAACTCGCGGTGCCTGGAGGCGCCCTCGTTTCCTTCGCCGAAGACGCTGGTGGCGAGCTGTATTTGGTCAATGCGGGTGGCGGTTCGATTCAGCGCGTCGACCCCGCCCCTTGACGCAATTGGTGGCGCTCTAGCGCCCATTTTCTCGTGTTCGTGTAGCTGTCGAACGAACCCGCGCGTCAGCTCGCTGTGACCTGAGCAAAGGCGCTAGTGTAAGCATCCATGTCGGCCCATATGGCGCAGAAAGCGACCATTGAGCGAAGGGTCGCTCTTTAGGGCTCATCCAAGCGTCGCGCGGCGCGCACAAGCCGCACCCAGACTCGTACCGTGAGCGCATCGAAGCTTCAAGCTGGCACCCAACGGGCAATGAAAGAGAGACAAGCATGAGGACTGCACTAACCACTCTGGCACTAGGTATCGTCGGACTATCGCTCACGAACGCCTGCGGCGACGAAGAGCCGAGCGACACGACGGATCCGTCAGCCACCGTCGGCCCTCAACCGACCGACGTGACGCCCACCGTCACGCCTAATCCAAGTGTCTCGCCGGTCAACACGATGCCCGGGCCGGGGGTCACCCCGGTGCAACCCGTGCAGCCCGGCACCACGACGCCGACCAATCCGTCGTCTCCCGTCTCTCCGACAATACCCCCGACTGGCCCTGGCGGCACTGACACCCCAACAACCGACGACGCCACGGGACCCGTCGACGAAACGAACGACATGACCGCCACGACGGACACGACGACGGCGGACGAAACCGACGCCGCCGACGCGACCGACGATCAAACGGCTCCCACCGGGGGAGAGCCGGACGCGGGCGATGGCACCGAGCCCGGACCCGAACCGGGGCCCGTTGAACCACCCCCCGGCGCATATGTGGCGTGCAGCGGCGACCCCATTCCCGAGTTGACGCTGACGCCGGTGATAACCAACGTCACGATGCCCATCCAAATGGTGACGCCGAAAGCCGATCCCAATACTGCTTTCGTGATCGAGCGCGCGGGCAAGGTGCTGCGCTTCGACCTAAGTCAGGACAGTCCCACGGGCACCGAGCTCGTAGCCCTCCAGGGAAGCAATTCGCAGTCGCTCTCGGTCGCTAACGAATGCGGTTTTCTGGGGATCGCCTTGCACCCAAACTTCGACGGAGAAGCGGAGAAGCGCATGTATCTGTCGTATATGCCGTCGTGCCCCGCCAACATCTTCGGCGCGGGTGGAAGCAGCGCGCTTGATGTGTATGAGGTAAACGGCGATAGCGCTACGTTCGTCGAGAACGTTTTCAGCATCGAGCAACCCGAAGGCAACCACAACGGCGGTAGCGTCATGTTCGGGCCGGACGGCTACCTCTACTACGGCCTCGGCGACGGTGGCGGCAGTAATGACCAGCATGGCGACAACGGGAACGGGCAGAACCCGAATACCCCGCTCGGCAGCATCCTGCGTTTCGATGTCGATAATCTGTCCCAGCCCCCGCTAGGTAACTTGACGTCGGATGACGTCGGCGGTGCTTCCGTCGACGGACGCATCATCCACTTTGGGTTGCGCAACCCGTGGCGCTTCAGCTTCGACCGCTTCACCGGCGACCTATACATCGGTGATGTTGGTCAGAGCGCGCGCGAGGAAATCAGCTTCGTTGCGGCCGACAGCGGCCCCACCAACTTCGGCTGGGCCGCGCGTGAAGGCACGATCGCGTGTGGAGAATGCGGCGCCAGTATCGTTGCCGGTAGCACAGCGACAGAGCCGATCTTTGACTATGCCAGCGATGGAACGGGCTTTGCCGGCTATCAGCGATCGGTCACTGGAGGCTTTGTATATCGAGGGAGCAAGATACCGGGCTTGTGGGGCCGGTACATTTTCGGCGACTATGTCCAAGGCGACACCTTTGCGATAACTTACAACCCCGAGGGTGGAGCGTGTGACGTGGAGCAAGAGGTGATTCCGCCATCGGGAGGGCAGCCGGCCGTCGTCGCGCAATCACTGGTCTCCTTCGCCGAAGACGCTAACGGTGAGCTATACGTCGTTAACATGTCACGTGGTATCTATCGTATCGACCCGGTCGAGTGACATGCGCTGGGACGAGGACGGCGACACCGGCCGTCCTCGTCGGGGCTTCGCAGTTATGGTTGCAATGCGCCCATCGGGGACTGCTGAGCTTGCACGGTCTCAGCGTCGTTTCCTGTCCTGAGTTAGACGGCTTCGTGACTGAGGGGCGAATCAGGTTGGGAAGGCTCTGCTTGGCGTCTTGCTCGCTGATCCAATGGTACGAGTACGATCCGACGTTCGGCCTCGCAAGCGAGTTTGTTCCGCGTTCTAATTCGCTCCTAAGGTATCCGAAGAACCCCGACGAACGCATCCGCACTCCCGAGGTTGTCACCAGACAACGCTCCAGTCGTATTGCCGCCTACTGCAACGAATTCGCTCTGACCAACTAGAACGAGTGCCATGGCGCTGTCTTCTCGGTCAGTACCTAGCTGACGGGTCCAAAGAGGGGCACCCGACAAATCATACCCACGCACGAAGTAGTCATACAGCCCGAAGCTGTCCCCGGACAATGCGCCCATGGTCTCGCCAGCGACGACGATGTGGTCGGACTTAGACGTCGCGATAGCCTTCAGAAAATCTTCTTGCTCGGAGCCAAATTGCCGAGTCCAGACGACTGTTCCGTCTGGCTCGTAGAGACGCAGGAAGGCATCGTGCTCGCCCAGGTGGTCGCCGGACAACTTGCCCAAGGTGTGACCGCCAATTGCGATATGGCCACTTGGAGTGAAAGAGACCGCTCTGGAGAAGTCATCCTTATCCGACCCAAACTGCCTCGCCCAGAGCAGCTCTCCGTCCGTCGCGTATAGCCGCAGGAAGATGTCATTGGAACCGGTGCTTCCCTCGGGCGAACCGTCAACAACAGACCCAACCACCGCAATGCTTCCATCGGAGCCCACGGCGACGCCTTCTGCAGATAGAGCATCGAACTGTCTTGTCCACAATACGTCACCCTCGCCGTCATACTTTCGGACGATAGCTTCGCGGAAGTACGTAGAGGTGTTGTCGACGAGGCCCCAAGTGCTGCCGACGACGACTGAGTTGCCGGCCGCGTCGGACGCGACGGCCGACGCGAAGTCGTCCTCGCGATAGATATCAACCTGTCGCGTCCAAAGTTCTTCGCCATCGGGGGCGTAACGACGCACGAACATATCCACGTAGTTCGAGCTCTCGCCAGCCAGTATGCCCCATGTATAGCCGACCACCACTACGCTCCCATCCGGCTGCAGAGTGACGCCGGTCGCTTGATCCTGGACGGCGGTGCCAAACTGATGTTTCCAGTCTACCTCGCCCTGCTGCGTGTAGACGCGGACGAATGCATCTGGAACGTGATTGGGAAGCCCTAAATACACACCGGCGACGGCCACCTTCCCCGCCGTGTTTGCGGCCATGGCAACAACTGTGTCGCCCAGGTCAGTCCCAAACTGATCGAACCTGTCCGCCACCAGGCACTCGACGTTGTTTTCCGCCGTACCGGCCTTACTCGTCTCGAACCAGCCGCAGTGGTCCCAAGATATACACGCATCCGCGTTGCTGACGTCACTGTACGTTCCCTCTTCGCACGCGCCGCACTGCTGATCCGAAATGGCAGTGCCGGGTGAAGCGATGTACGTCCCAGCCCCGCACTCCGCCCACTGTTGGCAGTTGCCGTCCCTGTCTGCGAAGTGACCGGCCGAACACTCGACGCCGCCGTCGTCCGTAGCCTCCGTGTCTGTACCTGCGTCAGTCTCTTCCTTGACACCACTCGTATCGCTTTCGTCTGGTTCTGTACCGTCCGTGGCGGTGGCTTCAGTCCCACTCGTGGTCTGCGCGGACGTTGTGTCGCCCACGTCCACGTCCACGTTATCGTCCGTTGTCACCGCGCCTGCTCCCGAGTCTCCGGTCTCATCAGTGTCCGTTACATCGTGCGTGGAACCGCCATCTGTCGTGGAGTTGCCAGTCGTCGTGCTGGTCTCAGTCTCGTCGTCCGAGCCCCCCGCGTCTCGTTCGACAAATGGTCCGAACGTGGGTCGTTTCCCGGCGCACGCACTCGCGGATGCCGCCACAAGGAGGAGTGCCGTACGGGAAAGGGAGGCGCGTCTGCGAAGAGTCGGGAGCGTCATACGCGCAGTATCGCACCTAGCGCTCGTGAGCTATCAAGAGAAAAGGTGCCGCCTACAGCTATCTCACCACGACAACGACTTTGGCTGCCGGTCGAGTTCCGATGCAGGACATATCGGTCCACGGCACGGTGCCGTCACGTCCGCTTCGTTCCCTGAGTCGACGGGCTGCCGTTCGGTGTACGATCCAGACCCACCTCGGGTATCGTTGCTAGACGGGCACTCGGTCTCGTACTTCAGTACGCGCCTCTCCCGCAAACGCCGAACGAGCGCACGTTGTCGGTTGGTGTCCAGCCGCGGGCGGAGAGCGGCAAGTGCCGAATCCCGTCGCTCCGGCTCAGGCCTGGGACGAAAACAACAGGCGTGATAGTCTGCTGCTCATGGCTCAGGGGAAAACCGCGGACGCTCATGTAGACGCCAGCAACGCGAGCTTGGACGCTGACCTGAGGCAGCGGCTACGACGTGCCCTGGAACAAACGCCGAGCGTGCGGCTTGCGTTGCTCTTCGGGTCCCAGGCGAAGGGCAGGGCCCGCGCCGGTTCTGATGTTGACGTGGCCGTCTTGGCGCCGCGGGAGAACCTACTCGCGATTGGTGCCGCCTTGAGTAAAGGGTGTGGCCAGACAGTGGACGTAGTGTCACTGGAGGACCCCGGCTTCGCCCTCCTGGAGGAGCTCGTCAACGACAGCGAGCCGATTTTCGAGGCCGCCG
>CAZNZA010000108.1:0-18144 GCA_964577325.1 uncultured Polyangiaceae bacterium | reverse complement strand
TCGCTCCGCTGAGCGAGTCCTCCCGACGTCAACTGACGTTACTGACTCACCTCACTCGGCCTGCAGTGCTCGACGTCAGAAGCTGAAAAACTGCATTAGGGCAGGTTCTTTTTTTCGCTCGGAAGTAGCCCTCGGTCAGTCGCTCGCGCCGCCGACGAGATTTCTGACGCAGGCATGGAGCACTGGTGGGCTTCGAATCGGCGCGAGGCAGTCAAACTGTTCCGACGCGTGCTCGAGGTCGATCCCCAGCACGCAGACGCCTACCACCACTGGGCATCGTCAGAATAGACGCGAGGAAGTTTAAGGCTGCCGAAGGTCACTCTCGGGCCGCCACCGTTGGAGCGCAGCGTTTCCGTGTCGCAAGAGCGCTCGGCGCTGGTCCCCGGGTGGAGCGAGTGCGCTCCGAAGCAACGAGCCGTGACGTGGTGCGCAGCGTCGTAAAGCAACGTGAGCCGGGGCCAGGAAAGAAGATGCAGGCAAATGATGGCTTGTCCTTGACCGCGGACAGCTCATGTAACAAAGGAAGTTACATGAGTCGCGACCGTCGATTGTCTGGGGTGCTTCACGTTCTGCTGCACATGGCCCAGAAAGGCGGGCCGGCAACGTCCGAGGTGCTTGCGAAGGCGATGGGCACGAATCCAGTGGTGCTGCGTCGCGTGATGGCCGGGTTGCGTGAGCAGGGATTCGTCCACTCGGAGAAGGGCCATGGCGGCGGGTGGAGCCTGACCTGCGATCTTGCGCAAGTGACGTTGCGCGACATCTACACGGCACTCGGTTCCCCCTCGTTGCTGGCTATGGGCGACCGCGTGTCGAGCCCCGGCTGTGTCGTCGAGCAGGCGGTCAATGCGGCGCTGGGTAAAGCCTTCGAGGAGGCTGAGTCGCTGCTGCTGACACGCTTCGGCGAAGTGACGCTCGCGACGCTGAGCGAGGACGTGAGGCGGCGGCTCGCGGTGCGTCATGACGTCGCCCACGAACACCACGAACACCACGAACACCACGAACACCACGAACACCACGAACACCACGAACACCACGAACAACCACGAACACCACATGCCTCACGTCGATAGTCGGACGCACACCAGCGGGAGCCAAGGATGACGGAGTTTTGGGAAGCAGCGTTTTCAAAGATGCAACTGGCTTGGGGCGTCGAGCCGACCGCGTCAGCTCGGCTTGCAGGCGATTACTTTGCACGCACGGGCGCTAAACAGATTCTGATCCCGGGTATCGGGTACGGCAGAAACGCCAAGCCATTTCTAGAGCGCGGGATGACGGTGACCGGAATCGAGATCTCTGAGACGGCCATTGCTCTGGCCCGCGCACGGCTCGCTCTCGAGATCCCCATCGTGCACGGCTCGGTCACCGACATGCCCTTCGATGACCGAATGTACGACGGCATCTTTTGCTACGGGCTCATTCACCTGCTGGATGCAGCTAGTCGCGATAAGCTAATCCGCGATTGCTACCGGCAACTAAGTCCCGGCGGACACATGATCTTCATAGCCATCTCGAAAAAAGCGCCGATGTACGGCCAAGGACCGCGACTGGGCGAAGATTGGTACGAGCGCCTGCCCAACCTGCCGATGTACTTCTACGACGCTGAGTCGGCGAAACGAGAGTTCAGTCCGTACGGGTTACTCGAGATCTCGGAGATCGACGAACCGTCGGGCGAAGGCACTACGCTGCCTTTCTTCAGCGTAGTGTGTAAAGAAGGCGCGACGGCTGCCTGCTCCGCGGATGACTGAACACTCCGGCCGGGGCATGGGAAATTGCCGACCACTCGGGGAAGACGCCGCGCAGAGGTTGCTCTTGGGCCTCAGCTGAAGGAGAACCTAGCGATGGCGATGCAGCAAGCAACGGCGCCGGCCCGTAAAGCGCCAGAAGGCAGCGGCTCAAAGACGCGTTTGGTGCGTGCCCGCACGAAGGCAGTAACGAGATGAGCCCCGTCGGGCGGACGGAACCGGAGGCAGGCGGGGGGCTACCCCAGCTGCGCGAACTCGCCGATCGCATGTTCTCCCGCGCAGCTGGGGCCTCGCTCATCAACGGTAATCAGGTTCGCCTACTCCAGGACGGCCGCGAAAACTACCCGGCATGGCTTGGCGCGATTCGGGCGGCGACCGATCATGTTCACTTCGAGAACTACTTCATCCAGGACGATGAAATCGGTCAGGAGTTCTCCGAAGCCTTGGCTGTCAAGGCACGCGAAGGCGTTCGCGTGCGGGTGGTTTACGATTGGCTCGGAGGCTTCAGAAAAGCCCCGAAGGGGTTCTGGCGGCGGCTGAGCGAGGCAGGCGTCGAAGTGCGTGTGTACAATCCTCCGCAACTATCGAGTCCGTTGGGTTGGGTGTCGCGCGATCACCGCAAGACTTTGGTCGTCGATGGGAGCATCGGGTTCGTCACAGGACTATGTGTCGGCCGGATGTGGGTTGGCGACGAGGTGCGCAACATCGCGCCGTGGCGAGACACAGGCGTCGAGATACGAGGTCCAGCGGTGACCGAAATTGCGCACGCATTCGCTCGTACTTGGGCGCTCACAGGATCGCCTCTTCCGGAACTCCATGTAATCGAAGAGCCAGCACGCCAGGGCGACGTCTGCATGCGGATCGTAGCCAGTGAACCAACGACGGGGAGCTTGCTCCGCTTGGATCAACTCGTGGCCGGGATAGCGCGCGAGCGACTGTGGCTCACCGATGCTTACTACAGCGGCATTTCGTCATACGTCCAAGCACTTCGGGCAGCGGCCAAGGACGGTGTGGACGTGCGACTGTTAGTTCCGAACGCCACCGACATCCCCATTCTAAAACCGTTCTCCCGGGCTGGGTACCGAGCGCTGCTAGAAGCCGGCATCAGGGTCTTCGAGTGGGATGGCACGATGCTGCACGCCAAAACCGCTGTTGCCGATGGCCGCTGGGCGCGGGTGGGCTCGACCAACCTCAACATTGCCAGCTGGCTTGGCAACTGCGAGCTCGATGCGGTCATCGAGGACAACGCCTTCGCGGCCCAGATGGAGGAGGCATACCTCCGGGATCTGGCGAATTCAACGGAAGTCGTGCTCGATGACCGTCGCAAGCTCCGCGCGCCGGGTCAACCGCGGCGACCCCGCCCCTTGGTGAAACGCGGGGCGGGCAGCACAAGCGGGATCGCGTCGGGTGCGGTGCGTATCGGCAACGCGGTCGGTGCCGTATTGATTGACCGACGGGTGCTCGGACCGGTTCAGGCGCGTCTCGCGATCTTGGTGGGCCTTGCCCTGTGTAGCCTGTCGGTGCTGATCGCGCTCTTTCCTCGTGTGCTGAGTTTCACCGCCGCAGCTTTGGGATTCTGGGGTGGTCTTGCTCTCCTTTGGCGGGGAGTTCAGTTGTACCGGCGCTCAAAGCACCAGACCGAGGATGTAAACAGCTGAGCGCCAGCGCGGTAGCGACTTTCCGGGCGCGTTAATGTTCGCCGATGATGCAGAATCCGTTACCGAAGGGGTCGCTGCAAAATGCAACCGGTTTCGGGCCCTGGGTTCGGAACTCGTTCTCGACGCTGCCGCCTTCCGCTCGCACCCTACTCAACACCGCGTCGATGTCGTGCACGTGAAGGTCCAGATGTACAGGCGTCCAATGGCGCTCGTAGTGACGCTGCGCGGCGCTGCCTGACGAACTCTTCGTGCCCTGGACCTTTTGGTGCATGCACACGGTCAGGTTGTTGGCGTCGAGCAGCGCCATAGTCGGAAACGGTCTCGAGCTTTCGATGAACCCAAACACGCGCGCGTAGAAGTGCACGCCGCTGTCTAGGTCCGGCACGTCGATACTTACGTTGACCCGCGGTCTGGCCTCGCGGCCCGGCTCGACTTCGGTCATCGGGCGCCCTTCCAACCTGAGATATCCTCCAGGCGTGCGTACGAGGCTTCCATCCCGTGTTCCATGCCGGTTTCCAACATGGCTTGACGAGTCTGGGCATCGGGCAAGGTCATGCGCATGGTCATCAGCGTTCCTGAGCCGTCGGCCACGAACGTCGTGATGACGTGGTTGTCCGGCGTGGGATCAGGCATGTGCATGCGCTCCACGTGAACGATGCGATGCGGAGGATCGACTTCGATGACCTCACCCGTGAGAAAAAAGCCGCCTCCCTTGCCGTCTGACCACTCGTAACGGATGTTGCCTCCGGGCTTCGCCTCGTGGATGCACACCGGCATCGTCCAGCCTTCGGGACCGAGCATCCATTGTTGGACGAGGTCAGGTTCGACGTGCGCGCGGTAAACGTCTTGTGGTGGTGCTTCGAAGCGCCGCTTGACAATGACGAATGTTTCCCCTTCGGTCTCTAAGATTAACTTACTCATGCTGGTGTTTCCTTGCTTGTTGTTTCGCCAAGAGGCGGTCGAGACGTTGGTAGTTCTGTTCCAAAGCTTTTCGCAGCATGCCTAGGTATGCTTCGAGCTCGGACAGGGCGCCCGGCGCCAGACGGCAGGGACGCGTCGTCCCCTCCACGCGCTGAACGATGAGCCCCGCTTGGGCGAGTACTTTGATGTGCCGCGAGATCGCCGGCTGCGAGATGGCGAACGGCGCCGCCAATTCATTGACCGTCGCCTCTCCCTGCGCCAGACGAGCGAGCATGCTGCGCCGGGTGGGGTCGGAAAGGGCCGCCAGAGTCACGTCCAGATTGGGTTCAGCCCGCACGTCTAACATATAACTAATATGCTATATAACATGCAACATATATTTGCAAGGCTCCACCCCAGCCACTAGCTGAGAACCGTTCGTCAGCCTCAGAGGCGAAGGTTTCTTCAAAGGGCGTCCATCAAGACCAGCCGCGCCAGGACATCCTGGGGTGAGTGGGCATCCCCGAGATGGTCGGCAAGTCCGCGCGCTGTTAGCCTAGCAACTTGAGCCAATCTCAAACGGCGCTGCCTCGAATCGCGCGGGCCGGCCAAAATGATTACAGCGCGAAGCGGTCGCCCATCCGGCGTCTCGTGCCGCAACGGGTGCGCGAGGCTGACCAGCACGGCAGCTAGTCCGGTTCCCGCCACATAGGCGCACGGCACCGCGATGCCGCCCCCGATTGCGCTCGACACTTCGCGCTCTCGTGCTTTGAGAGGGCCGCTTAACGCCGGCGCGCCCTGCCCCGCCCAGGTTGCGAGTCGGCTAGCGGCGACATCGAACACATCGTCGATGCTAGAGCAGGTTAAGCCGACGACGATGCGATCCAGCGACAAGATGTCTGAGATGCCGCGCGGCGCCGGATGATCGGTGACCGTCGTTGGAAAGCGCCTATCCAGGAAGGTGCGCACTTCGGCCAGCTGTTGCTCGTCTAACCGTCGGTGGGCAATCTCTAGAAAGAGTGCTCCTGCTTCGGGCTCTTGTTGAACGTAGTCGACCACTAACGGACTGACGCGATGGGCCAGCCCCATCAGCAGCGGAGGCGGAACCTCTAGCTCTCGCGCGATTGCCTCCAGTCGTGCCGGCGTAGGTACGGGATCAAGACCGTTCTCGACTCTACTCAAGTAGGTACCCGACACGCTCAGGCGGCGAGCCAAGTCTCGAAGACTGAGCCCGGACTCGAGCCGCAGCAGGCGGAGCGTTGCGCCGAAGTGCATGGCGTTAGGCCTGGATCGAGTTCAACCGTTGCGAAGTGAGCGGCTCGGAACCGAACACGGTCCCCTCGGAGCCACATGCTGGGTGCAGGGCCAGGATTGACGCGGGTACCTCCGTCAGCAGACTTCGTCTTCGCAGGCGCATCCCCCCTAATCCAAGTCCCCACCGAGGATGCATACCGAGCACCACCAGGTCGTAGTCTCGCTGACACTCTTCGAGCACGGCATCAGACGGCAAAACGTGTTCGACCGTCTTCACGAAGAGCCCGTCCTCAATCAGATCGGAGACTAAAGCTTGTTGGACGGGGTTATCGATGTCTAAAGGCTGTGCGCTATGGTGGTGGTGGTCGTCAAAGCGTTCCGCGGAATCGACGATCGGAAGACGACCCCCACCGGGACGCTCGGAATTGGGCGAGGGTACGACATGAAGCAGTGTCAGCTTCGTTCCGGGAGTGCGCGCGATGCGGCGTGCAAGCGTGAGCGCGGCTAAGTCTTCGGGCCCGCCCGCGTAAGCAACGAGCACGCGCGAGATCTTCTTCAGTCCTCGGTCGAAGAGCACTCCAACGGGGCATGGTGATGAGCTGACGACGTCGCCCACGATGCCACTCAGGCGTCCCTCGAGCAGCAGCGGCTTGTGTGACCCCAGAAGAACGAGCGAAGCCTGCTTTGCCTCAGCCGTTCGACAGATGTCCGCCGCGGGCTCTGCCGAGACGAACGCTAACGGGCGTACCTCTAGCATCAGGTCCTTGGCGTGCGCCAACAGCGGCGCTAACGGTCCAATGCTGCCTTCGCCCTTGGTCCGCCGCCGCTCCACCGAGGGTCGATCCGTTGAATTCCACAGGTGAAGCGCTAGCAAACTTGCTGGCTCATCGCGTTTGCCCATCAACGCTGCAGCCACCGTACCGAGACTTCGGCCGGCTATCGCATCCGATACACACATCATCACGGTGAACGGCGGGTTATGCTCCACCGTCGCCCCGGCGGGCCCCACCAAGCGGTCGCGGGCAAGCTCATGATCGGGGTAAACCCACCGCAGCACCGGCGCGGTAGCGAACGTCGTTACGAGTGCCATAATCACCAACATCGTGAACACCGTCGGGGAGATGACCCCAAGGTCCATTCCGAGATTGAGCACGATGAGCTCCATCAGGCCTCGGGTGTTCATGAGGATCCCGATGGCGCTCGCCTCCCGCCACCTGAGCCCCGTAAAACGCGCGGCCAGCGCGCTCCCGCCGAACTTACCGGCAGTGGCCAACAACACTATGGCGCCCGTTACGAGCCACTCTCGTGGCTGACTGACGAGACCGATCTCGGTGCGCAGCCCGCTGTACGCGAAGAAAAGCGGCAGCAGCAGTACTACCGCGACGGTTTCGATTTTGTCCGCAAGCGTTTCCGCGAGCTTGCCTTCCTTGGGCAGAATGGCGCCAAACATGAACGCTCCAAAGAGGGCGTGGATCCCGATGAGCTCAGTAACCGTGCTGGAAAGCAGCAAGAGGAGAAGCGTCGTCGCGACTACTGTCGGCGTGAGCCCCTCACGATTGGCAACTCTGGCCGCGAGTCGACCGAGGAAAGGGCGGGCGACAAACAGCATACTGAGGATGAAAACGAGGGCAAACCCGGTCGTCCAGATCGCCGGCACTAGGCCTTGCGCGCGTGCCGTCGCTACGACGAAGGCGAGGATGCACCAGGCAGTTACGTCGTCGACGGCGGCGCAAGCTATCGTAATGGCGCCGACCCTCGATGTAAGCAGATGCCGTTCAGAAAGGATACGAGCCAGCACGGGAAAGGCTGTCACGCTCATGGCGGCTCCAAGAAACAACACGAAGGAGATGAACGGCACCGCGGGAGACGAGTACGAATCGTAAAGCCACCACGCTGCTCCCGCTCCGAGCACGAAGGGCACGACGATGCTGGTGTGGCTGATTGCAATCGATGAATGCGTTCTCCCGCGTAACAGTTTCGGATCGAGCTCGAGGCCGATGAGGAACATGAACAGCACAAGACCTACCTGGCTGAGCATCTTCAGGATCGGCAGCGACGTGTCCGGAAACAGTCCGGCCATCGCCTCGGGCCAGAGCCAGCCCAATAGCGAAGGGCCGAGTACGATGCCTGCCAGCACTTCTGCGATGACCAGCGGTTGCCCGAGCCATCTCGTCACGACGCCGAGGCCTCGTGAGACAGCAAGGATCGCCGCGATTTGCAGGAGCAATAGGGTGAGAGCGCTAAACTCCAGATGAGGCATCGGATGTCCTTTTCACCAAGCGCTGCCGGGGGCGGCGAAAAACCAGGGCCTGTAAAGGGCACACTTAACGGCATCACATCACGACGTCAAGCGCCTCCTTAACGCCCCTCGGCCGCTGCTCGGCCGGCGGTGCGGCGAACCATCCGCTGCCAGACGAGTCCTGCGGCTATGACGCCGAGCCCGGCGGCCCAAATCGCCGGCTCGACCCAGAACGCCAGTCCCAAGCAACCCACCAGGCCAGCGGCGGGTGTCCAACGCGGGTAGAGCCGTGCCTGGGGTGGCAGGCGCAGCGCCGCGAGGTTGGTGAGCGCGTAGTACACGAGCACGGTGAATGCACTGAAGGACCACGTCGTTCTAATGCTGCCCATGGCGGTCAGAAGCGCGACGATGGCGCCCACGAGCAAGACCGCCGTGACCGGCGAGGAACGCTTGTCTTCTATTCGCGCGCACCACGCGGGCATGTCCCCGCGGCGGGCCATGGCGAGAACGACCCTCGACAAGCCCAAGAGCAAGTTCAGTAAGACGCCGAGCATCGCCGTGACGGCACCTGCTGCGACAACCCAGGCAACGGCGGGCATAGTGAATCTCCGAGCGATGACCTCGAGCGGAGCCGCCGCTCGATCGGTAACTTGCGCCAGGCCATCGGCACCGGCCGCCCCCACGGCTACGAATGCGACGAGCGTGTAAATAGCGGCGGTGGTCACCAAAGTCACTATCATCGCTCGAGGAATGCTGCGCTGCGGGTCGCGCACCTCTTCGCCAAGCGTAGCGATGCGCCCGTAGCCCGTGTACGCGACGAACATCAAAGCGGTGGCGTGCAGAAAACTCGAAGCACGACTTGCGTCGACCGTAAAGAATGTTTCGAGATGTGTCGATGCACCGGCGACGGCCGAGGGCATGCCGAATGCCACGAACGCTGCAAGGGCGAGCAAGGTGATGGCTACGATCACCACATTGGCTCGGTTAGAGCGTTGGATACCACCCGCCGCGACGAGGGTCAGCACGACGACGGCCGCTAGTGCTGGCACGGTGCCATAAGTGAACGCCGACTGTCCCGCCACAGCGAGTGCATAACCCGCGAAACCTAGCGCTGCGGTAGCCGCCGATGCAGACTTGGCGCATAAGAACATCCAACCAGCAGTGAATCCAAGAGTTGGATTCAAGTAGCGGTACCCGTACTCGTAGGTGCCGCCGCTTACGGGATGACTGGCAGCTAGCTGTGCACTCGACAGACCATTGAACGTGGCTACCAGGGCCGCCGCCATCACGGCCAACACGACCGATGGTCCCGTCACTTCCGCCGCGATACCGATGCTGACGAATATGCCCGTACCCAGGATTGATCCGAGCCCCATCAAAACGGCGCCTGGGATCCCGACCGCGCGCTTCAACTGGGGTGGGGCGTTTGCGTTAGCAAGCGTGGTTGCAGAGCTGTTAATCATTGCTCCGAACGACTGCTACACAACGCGGTGCGCACGGTGAAGGCGCGTCACGACGCCGCGGCACTTTTTGGCTGCTCCCAGGCCCAAACACCAGCGCGTTGGGTCGCGCTGAGGAAAACCCATTGTCAGCAAGCCACGATCCTGCTTGCTCATCGGCCGTTTCAGGCGTAAACAATGTTCCCGCCGACGTCACGGGGAAGACTTAAATTCGTCCGTGCGACGATTTCGAGCAATGGCGACGTTTCAGGAGAGCGCTCCGCGCCGTCCGCGCACATGCGCTAGCCAACTTGCGTTTCCTCGAGGGGAAGCAGTCGTTGGCAACGGCTGCTGATTGGCAGGCGCTCAATGGCGCGTTCTCCTGTAACAACGACCGAAGCCGGTTCGTCCGCGAGCCGCGCCTACGAGCTGCGCTGGACCCTAAGCGTAGCCGCGCTGGATCGGTCAGAGTAAGCTCGTCGGTCACAATGAATGACAGGTCGCTTCATTAGAGGACGAAACATGAACACGCTTGCGCCGCCCTCAGAACTGAAACCGACGACTGAGCATGCGGCCACGACAGGCAGCGACTCCACAGACGAGCGGATAGATCCCAGGAACGAACCGACACCGAAGGAGCCCCCCCGTCATCAGCTGCTCATCGTCGGTATCGGCGCGTCGGCGGGAGGACTGGAGGCCATCAGCGAGCTGATACGAGACGTTCCGACGAAGGGAATGGCGTACGTCGTTGTCCAACACCTCGCGCCCGACCATGAAAGCCTCCTAACGCCATTGTTGGCTCGGAGCTCGAGGATGCCAGTCGTGACGGCCACTGACGGTATGGCCGTCGAATCCAGCCACGTTTACGTCATCCCGCCCAACGCCGACATGAGCGTCGAGCGGGGCGTGGTGCGCTTGGCCGCCCCCGCTCCCGGCCAACGCCCGCACTTGCCCGTCGATCACCTATTCCGATCACTGGCCAAAGATAAGGGACCTCTCTCCATCGGTGTGGTGCTGTCGGGAACCGGGTCGGACGGCACGCTCGGCATTCAAGCGATCAAGGCGGCTGGCGGATTTACGCTCTGCCAGGAACCCTCGACGGCCAAATACGATGGGATGCCACGCAGCGCGTACGGAAGCGGAGCCGTCGACTACTGCTTACCGCTGAAGGGCATAGCCGACGAGCTCGTACGCATCGCGAGGCGGGGTCATCAGCGGCGGGGGGCGCGGCGGATCGCCGAGCCCGCCAACGTGGAACCAGAACTAGCCAAACTCTTCGTTCTCATCCACTCGGAGTTCGGCAACGACCTGAGCCGTTACAAGCCGTCGACCATCGAACGCCGCGTCGAGCGAAGAATGATGTTTCACAAGGTGGAGCGCCTCGCCGACTACGTCACCTACGTCCGAAGCCATCGTGAAGAGCTCGAAGCGCTCTACAAGGACGTTCTCATCTCAGTAACGAGGTTTTTCCGCGAGCCCGAGACGTTCGAGGCGCTCAAGTCCTTGGTCTTCCCAGAGCTCCTGGAACGGCAGACTCCGAATCAACCGATCCGCATCTGGGTCCCGGCGTGCGCTACCGGTGAGGAGGCATACTCAATTGCGATCTGCTTGCTCGAGTTCTGCGAGGACAAGCTGCGCGAACAGCGAGTCCAGATTTTCGGAACCGACGTCGACGAAACTTCGATTCAACATGCGCGGCGGGGCGTTTACCCGCTCGCTATCGCCGCCGACGTCTCACCGGAAAGATTGCACCGCTACTTCGTGAAGAAAGAGGACGGGTTTTCGATCGCTCGCCGGATACGCGACATGCTCGTCTTCTCTCGGCAGAACGTCCTTCGGGACGCTCCGTTCTCTCATCTCGACCTCGTCAGCTGTCGAAACCTCCTGATTTACCTGCAACCGAACGTACAGAAAAGTGTGCTCCGTATCTTTCACTACGCCCTTACGCCGACGGGGCACCTGGTCCTTGGCACATCCGAAACCGTAGGCGATGCTCCAGAACTCTTTTCGCCCATCGATCGGAAGAACAAGATCTACGCTCGAAGACCGGTTGCACCACAACACAGACTCGAGCTGGCTGTCGGAGCACCGGAGGTGGCCGAGCCGAACCGTCCGCCGCCCTCGCGTCCCTCAACCAGCTTGCAGGAGCTGGCTGATCGCAAGGTGCTCGAGCTGTATGCACCAGCCGGCGTGATAGTGAGCGAGGAGCTGGATATCCTTCAGTTCCGAGGACGTACAGGTCCATTTCTGGATCCGGCACCCGGAAACGCTAGCTTGAACATTCTGAAGGTCGCCCGCTTCGATCTCCACGTGGGGCTCAAGCGAGCCTTACATCAAGCTCGTGACACACGGGTACGCGTGACGACCGACCTCACCTGCCAGGAGGATGGAAAGCCGGGTCTCGTCAAGGTTGATGTCGTTCCCCTCCACGACGTAGGTACGGGGGTACGCAGTCTTCTCGTTTTGTTTCAACGCATGCCCGCGTCGCCAGCCGTTGTCGTCTCACCGCAGCCCGAGAAGCGAGACGCCCTTTCGCTGCCCCTCGCCCAGAGGAATCAGGAACTCGAGCAGGAGCTATACGTTACGAGAGAATACCTCCAAGCGACGATCGAGGAGCGCGAAAGCACCCTTGATGAGCTCAAGAGCGCGAATGAGGAGCTCCAATCTTCGAACGAGGAGCTTCAGAGCACGAACGAGGAGCTCGAGACTTCCAAGGAAGAGATGCAATCGACCAATGAAGAGCTTACCACGGTCAACCAAGAGCTTCAGAATCGGATGACTGAGCTGACCGTGACGAACGATGATCTCTACAACGTCTTAGCCGGTGTAGACAACGCGGTCGTGATAGTCGGAATGGATCTTCGGATCCGGAGGTATACAAACTCAGCGGAGAAGTTACTCAATCTCGTTCCCGCCGACGTGGGACGCTCCGTCGCCTTCCTCGATGCCTTCCTCGGAACCGGCACCGTGGAGTCGAAGGTGTCCCGGGTTGTGCACAGTCTTTCGACCTTGGAAGAGGAAGTCCTGGCATCCAACCAGCGCTGGTACCTGCTCAAGGTAAGCCCGTACAAAACACTCGACCATGCGATACGCGGTGCTCTCGTCACTCTCGTAGACATCGATGTACGCAAGCGTATTTTGGATATGACGCGTGACGCGGGTGCCTACGCTGCGCGATTCCTCGTCGCTATTGGTCATCCCCTCGTGATGGTTGATCGTAAGCTGCGTGTTGTATGGGCCAACGATGCTTTCCTCACAATGTTGCAGGTGAGCCCGGAAGAGACGGTGGGCAGCGGTCTCGCCACCCTGGGTGAGGAGAAGCGCGGAGACCGAGGCTTGCGCCAATGTGTGGAGGGCGTGTTCGCCAGCGGTGCGCCGATCCGCAACTACGAACTGCGCGTGAGAACCGCAGATGATGGCGCGACGGCGAATCCTATGCGCATAGGCATTAGTCTAATACCAACCATTGGGGAGGTGCCATTGGCGCTCCTGTCCATCGAAGCAGTGCCAGCACAGGAGCAACCATGACCCGACGCAATCTCGAGGAGCTGTCCAAGGGTGCGCTCATCCGGGAGTTCGAGAAGCTCGAGACCGAAAAGCGCTGGTTGAGCGAAGCAACTGGCGACGAACAGCGCGAGCAATTGATCCACGATCTTCACGTCCATCAAGTGGAGCTCGAGATGCAGAATCGTGAGCTGCGAGAGGCGCAAGTACGGTTAGAAGAGGCCACCGCGCGATACTTGGACTTGTACGATTTTGCTCCGGTAGGTTACTGTACACTTTATCCAGACGGGCGCATCCAAGAGCTCAACCTGACGGCAGCCGCACTCTTGGGAGCTCCACGGGACAGTCTACTGGACCAGTCTTTCGTGTCCGTAGCGCCCCTGAAAGATAAGCGGCTCTTTCTAGCGCACATGAAACGATGCCTTACGGAGAAGGTACGGGTTACCAGCGAGCTGGCGTGGTCGGCGGGGGAGCATAGCGTGCGCACTGTGCAGCTCATCAGCGATCCGGTTCCCGGCGACAGTGGCGGAGAGGCGGCCTTCCGTACCATTCTAGTAGATATATCTGGTCTCAAGGCCTTGGAGGATCGCCTTCGACTACTCTCCACGGCTGGCGAGAGACTTGCGCTGTCCGTCGAATACACCCGCACAATCGAGGAGGCGGCGGACATCGTGGTCCCTGCGCTTGGCGATCTCTGCTTGCTCGACATGCTTGGAGCTGGCGGAAACCTAGAACGTCTGGTCGTGCGTTTCGCTTGCCCGCAGAAGCAGGAAGCGTTGGCGCAGAAACTGATGCAAGCCAACCCCCAACCCGGGTGGCAGACACCCCAGAGTCGTGTCATCGCATCGGGTCAGCCCATGCTCCTTTCGGAGGTTTCGGCGCAGCTGCCCGCGCGACTCAGCGACGCCGAAGACGGGGACCCCTTTCGATTGGCGGACGTCCGTTCGCTGATGGTGGTGCCTCTCACCGCTCGAGGTCGGACCTTCGGCGCGCTCACGTTGGCTGCTGTCGAGTCCGACAGGCGCTACACATCGACGGATCTTCAGGTCGTTCAAGCACTGTCGGATCGCGTGGCGGTGGCCCTGGACAACGCCCGCCTCTATGATGACACTCAGCGAGCCAACACCGCTCTGCGCCTGGCCGAGGCCAAGGCATCTGGCATCGTGTCCATTGCGGCAGACGCTATCATCACCATCGATGGCGACCATCGGATCGCCTTGTTCAACAAAGGTGCCGAAAGGATCTTTGGCTACACGAAGCAAGAGGTGGTCGGAGGTCCTTTCGACATCCTGATCCCAGAGCGTTTTCGCACCATCCATCGTCGCCACATCCAGCGCTTCGCAGAGGGCGATATGGGCGCCCGCGAAATGGGCGAACGCGGCGCAGCCATCCTCGGAGTGCGAAAAGGCGGCCACGAGTTTCCCGCAGAAGCAGCTATTTCCAAACTCGAGGTGGGTGGTGAGAGGATACTCACTGTGGCGCTCCGCGACGTGACGGACGCCAAACGAGTCGAGAGGGACCAGAAGGTCTTGGCCGACATCGGCCCCCTGCTCTCCGATACCCTCAACTACGAGGATACGTTGACGAGGCTAACTGAGCTGGTAGTTCGAGAAATCTGCCACTTTTGCATCGTCGACGTGATGGAAGAGGATGGCAGGTACCGTCGCCTTGGTGTGGTTACCCGAGACCCCTCTAAGCAGTGGATCTGCGATGCCCTGATGGATTTCACCATCGATGAGAGCCGCACACAATCGTGCTGGGGTGCGTTGGAAACTCGGGATCCAATTCTCGTCACGGACGTTACTCCCACGGATATATCCTGCTGGGCGCAGAACGAGGAACACCATCACGTGCTTGCTGGGATGGATCCCACCTCCATCATCGCCGTTCCATTGCTGGCACGCGGAAGAGTCATGGGAGTACTAAAAATCATCAATTCGGGGAGAGCCGGAGCTTTCACTCGCAACGACGTGCAACTGATGGAAGAGGTCGCTTACCGAGCGGCTCTTGCCATCGACAACGCGCGCCTATACCGGACTGCTGAGCGAGCGATCCAGGCACGCGACGACTTACTGGGCATCGTTGCTCACGACCTGCGCAATCCACTCAACGGCATCCTACTGGCACTGCGACTATTCACACGACCGCAGCAGGAACCGGAGCGGCGGTCGCAAACCTCAGTAGAATTGATTTCACGATCTGTTACGCGGATGAAACGGATGATCGAAGATCTTCTGGACGTTTCTCAGATGGAGGCAGGTAACCTCAGCGTGGAGCAAATCGTCATCGACGCGCGCAAGAGTTTAGTCGAGTTCGCGGAGGCGCAGAGGCCATTGGCTGTGTCGCACTCACTCGAGCTTCAGGTCGATGTTGCTGACGATCTCGGAGAGGTCTTCGCAGACCGGGACAGGCTCCTTCAGGTACTGGAGAATCTTTTGGGCAACGCGGTCAAGTTCACACCGGCTGGGGGAAGATTAACAGTTGGTGCCCGCCCGAGAGACAACCAAGTGCTTTTTTGGGTAGCGGATACAGGCGCGGGGATCCCCAGCGACGATGTGGCCCACCTCTTCGACCGCTTCTGGCAAGCACGCAAGGCCGGCAGGCATGGCGTAGGCTTAGGCTTACCCATCGTCAGGGGCATCGTCGAGGCCCACGGCGGCTGCATATGGGTCGAAAGCCAGGTTGCAAAAGGCTCGACCTTCTTCTTCACCTTACCGTCATCCCAGAGCGCGGCCCCCATGACCGCAGGATCTCTACCGGCGGACACTCAGGTGAATTTTTCTGCCACCAGGCAGTAGATGGCAGCTTCGCGCAGGACGTGAGTAGCGACGCTCACGTCGGTTGGCTCGGGCTCTGGAAGATCCGGCTTGAGCCGACATGTCGGCACCCCCTGAGGTGCCGGCCAATCGACGCTGTTTTGGCCAATGCCGACGCGGCGCACCCGTGCACGGAGGGGATCAGATTCGTTCGCTTCGTAGGCGCGGGCATACACGATAGCCGAGAGCCGCTGCGCGAACCCAAACTCGGGACCGAAGTGGCGCTCGAGGGTCGCCTTGAAGTACGCGAGCGATGAGTGGGCGCGCAAGTCGAACGGCAGGTGCGTAGCGTACGGAGGTTGGGCAAGCGTCGTGAACAAGCTCATCAGTGCCTGGTTCATCGGGCGGCCGACGACGGGATCGCTCGTTAGCTGGACGAAGGCACGCGCGGCGGGCAGGGATTCGAACGGTTGCTTCAAGAACACCGCCATGTAGCGGTGGAGCATGGCGGCCATGGGATGTCCCGCCCGTTGCAACATCTGGGTGATTGCCGTGAACTGGGTCAGCGGGACGCTCAATACGTCGTGGTACGGCAAGATCAACGCGCGCGCGCGACCCATATCCAACAGGTCGGGACGGCTGAGCGAAACGTCCGCCAAAAAATGAGGCAGCGGCAGCTGCCCGTCGGCTATGAGGTGGCTCAGCACTGGCTCGATGTTGGTCGCCGCATCCAAGAAGTGAACGAAGCGACCGCCGGGACGCAACACGCGAGCGATCTCACGGCACGCTCGCTCGGGTTCCGGAAAGGCATCAAAGACGCACAACCCGAGCACCGCGTCGACGCTTTCGGCCTCGAACGGCAGCTGGTTCACACTCGCGGCCAATGCCCGAGCCGCGGGATACTTCTCGAGCAAGCCGCGCACCAGCCACTCGGACAGCTCGGTGTGGACCACCGACTCCGCGATGTCGTCAGGGAGTAGAGCCCGGAGTTGCCCCAAGCCACTGCCCACTTCTACCCACGTTGCTTTTCCTCGCACACGACTCGTAGATGTGTCGGATGGAGGTAACGCGGCAGGCTCCGGCGCCTCGGCATGAAGCACCGCGCCTACGATCTCCCTGAGCAGCGGTTCGAACGGCCGCCGCTTCTTCGCTAGCGACTCGAGCGCGTTCTTCTCGCCTTGTGCGCGGCGTGCGGCTTTCTGCTTATCTGGCTTCGAACGTTTTCGAGCCCGCTGCTTGGCCATCGAAGCACCTCGCATTGGCTTCAGAGACTGGTGCCCGCGTGATTCTCAGGCGGCACCCCGAAGACGTAGTTGCAGGCGTTCTGGTACGCCGGTTGTCCACAGAAGTCGTCGTGACCGGCAGCGGACACCAAGCGGCGGGAGTTTGCGTATGGCGGAGCAGCCCCGTCTATCCGTGTCGGCTCTCCGACGTAGCCGAGCTTCTCCATCGCGAACAGATGCTGGGTGTGCTGCTCATCTTGAACGCCGGTAATGGCATAAAACCGGTCAATGGGCGTCTTCGGGACTTCGCTCAGCCAGGTTGCGACTTCACCTCCGCAATCGGCCACGTCTATCCGCTCACATAGGTTGTCGCGGGGACCGGCGATCGACACCACGCGCGAAGCGCGCACCAGGGAGGCAAAGCGCGCCGAGTTACTCGCGCCATGGGAGACGCCGGTAAAGATGACGTCGGACCAACGTACCGAGCCATCGGCTTGCAGGTAGTAACCCCAGTCTTCCTCGGGATACGTCGCGTGCAGGTACTGAAGCGCCTTCTGCGTGCGGCGCGCAACCCCATCCGCCTCCGTCAGCTCGATGCTTGCGAACGCATCCTGCCGCGTGTGCATGACCCCCTCGAATACGGTGCGCCGCGCATCCCCGTAGAAGTCGGGTCCGTGAATGACGATATTGTAAGACTGAAACGCCGCCACGGCGAGCACATGGAACCCTCGCCGTGCGCAGAACTCACCACCCCCAGTCAAATTGCCTTTGGTCTCCCCCGCCCCACCGAACGTCAACACCAGCTTGCCCATCAGCGTGGCTGCTCGGTTGTCGAACACCGCGATCTGGTCATTGTCGTTGTAAGCGACCTCGGGATCTGCCGCGATTGCCCTGAAGCGGTGCTCGTGGCGTTGCTTTGGCGCGGTTACAGCGAGCGGACGAGGGGCGACATCGTCCCCACCACCCGAGTCCACAGTCTCACCGTCGGATCCCTGTTCCGATGAAGGAATACCATCGCTGGCGTCGGCTCCGTGAACGACGGTCAGGCCAGCGTCGTCATCGGGAGCGGTCGGTGTGACCGCGCCTAAGCCATCACCCTCCGTGAGAACGTCCCCCGTGCTGGCGTCACCGTCGGCAGACGCGGGTGATGGACTCGTCGGTCCGCTTTCCGATGAACCGCCTGAGCCTACGAAGGGCGCGGACGAGGCAGGGGCAGCCTCCGAGGCGAGTGTCGTCGTCCCCCCATTGGTCGGACTGAGACCGAGGGCGGTGTCGGCGGGGCCCGTGGAGGAGTTCGAAGGAGCACCAGCGGTGGCGGCCGTTGGATTGGATGCGCTCGGGGACATCGAGGCGAAGGGACCGAGTGGCCCCTCATCCTCGACGTCACTCGGTGCGCAGGATACGGCCGCCGCAAACGCTAGCAGCGGCG
>CAZNZA010000107.1:0-18418 GCA_964577325.1 uncultured Polyangiaceae bacterium | reverse complement strand
TCTCGCGAAAACGCCCGCATCGACCGAGCTTGACGGGCGGGTTGGCAGTGATGCCCTGCCGGTAGCGGCGGGATACGTGAGATGAGACCAATGGTCATCCCAGTGGGGCGGCTCGAATCGCGGTATAGGGTCAACACAGCCGAACCGTGGGGATAAGGTGGGGGGAGCGGTCACGCGGCGAGGGCGTTTTTCGCGGCCTTCAAGGTGCGGTCGATGTCGGCCTCGCTGTGTGCGTTGGAGATAAACGCCGCTTCGAACTGCGCAGGTGGCCAATAGATCCCTTGTTTGAGCATGGCTTGGTGCCAGCGACCGAAACGGGCCGTGTCGCAGGTGCTGGCGTCGTCCCAGGAGCTGACGCTAGAAGGGCCGAAGAACAAGGTTATCATCGAGCCGACGCGCTGGACGCAAGCCGGCGTATTTGTCTCGCTGAGCTGCTGGCGAAGCCCTGACTCCAATCGCTGTCCGAGCCGCTCGAGCTTTTCGTACACCCCTTGGTTCAGCTTTCTCAGAGTCACGAGCCCAGCCGTCACGGCGAGCGGATTTCCGCTCAGGGTGCCGGCTTGGTAGACCGGACCCAAGGGCGCGATCTTCTGCATGATTTCCCGTTTACCGCCGTAGATCGCCAACGGTAATCCGCCGCCGACAATTTTTCCCAGGCACGTCATGTGCGGCGTTACACCGTAGCGCTCCTGTGCCCCTCCGCGAGCGACCCTGAAGCCGGTCATGACTTCGTCGAAAATGCTCACAGCACCGTACTGCTCACACAGAGCGACGATCGTCTGCAGGAAGCCCTCCATCGGCGGGACGCAGCCCATGTTGCCCGCGACCGGCTCGACGATCACCGCGGCGATCTTTGAGCCCTGCTCGGCGAAGAGCTGGGCCAGTGCAGAAGCGTCGTTGTAGCGAGCAACGACCGTAGATGCGACCATAGCTTCGGGCACACCCGCTGAGTCGGGATGGCCGAAGGTGGCCGCACCGCTCCCCGCTTTGACCAAAAGCGAGTCGCTATGTCCGTGGTAACCGCCGTTGAACTTGACGATGATGTCACGGCCCGTGTACCCGCGCGCTGCGCGCAAAGCGCTCATCGTGGCTTCAGTTCCACTCGAGACACAACGCAGCATCTCGATGCTCGGCACGCGCTCTACCACGGCCTGAGCAAACTCCACCTCCAGAGCGGTGGGCGCGCCAAAGGACAACCCATTCTTGGCTACTTCACCCACGGCAGCTACCACTTCTTCTTCGGCGTGTCCTAAGATGGCGGGACCCCAAGATCCGACATAGTCGAGGTATTCGTTGCCCTCGATATCATACAGAAGAGAGCCTTTTGCGCGCGCGATGAACGGAGGGGAACCGCCGACGGCGCGAAAAGCCCGAACTGGGCTGTTCACTCCACCTGGTAATAGGGATGTGGCTTGGTCTAGGATGGTGTGGTTGGTACGGTTCATGATCGTCTTGACGTTATGTGTGGGTGCACCCGGCGACGGCTAGGATTCGCCGCGAGCGTGATCGTCGATCACACGGCGCCATTCCTCGATGTCCTCGAAGGTGTCGGAGCGCGGCCACTCGAGACGTGCCAGGCGAGCAAGCAAATGTGGCGTGTGCTCTCCCACCTGCCAGGGCTGTTCGAAGATACTCGGTGCAGCGTTGAGCGCCTCTTGTGCGCCATCGAAGTCACCGCTTTCGAGTTGAAACCAGGCTCGCGTCAACAAGTAGTGCTGGCGAGGCTCGGGCGCGCGCACGCTCACTTCCCGTGCGCCCATCAATGCTTGACGCGCCTGCTCGAACTCACGCATCGCGAGGGCGGCTTGTGCGCGCAGCAGGCGTGCCTCGACGACCCCCGCCGGATCACGCATGTCCGCGAATAGACGTTCGGCGCGCTCGGCATGTTCGGCGCCGCGCCGCGGGTGATCGGTGTCGATCGCCACCATGGCCAGGAGCCGCTCACACCGCGACTGCCCTGGTGAGATCTGTAGCGACTCGAACATGGTCAAAGCTTCGCGGGCTCCGCGCTCGGCATTGTAGAAGTTGCCCAAGCGATGCTCCAGCAGCGCCAACTTGGCGGTCGTTTCCGCTTGTCCGAGCTGATAGCCGATGCGCTCGAACTCTTGCCGTGCTTCGTGACTTAGCTGCAAGGCCCGTTGGATCGCGCCGTCGGCGTTCTCGATCGCGCCCAGCAGCAACAGGCATTGGCCCCGCCCGAGCGCGTCCTTGAGCTCAGCGAAATGGGTCGCGCCTTGTTCCGCGTATCGACGTGCCGACGCGTAGCGGCCCAACTGCAGTTCCGCTTTGGCGATGACGTACTCACATTGAGCCATGCCTAGCGGCAATCCCAGTTGATGGAACGCCGTCAAGGCTTGGTGCACGAGGGGTAGACCGGCCTCTGTGTCCCCTCGTTCGCTTTGAACCCAACCGAGCAAACGTTGGCAGTGAGCGACCTCGTGATCCGGCTCGCTTACGGCGCCTTGCCGCAACGCCTGCAGCGCTTGCGTGGCTAGGCGCAGTGCCTCTTCGGTGCGGCCGAGGTGACGCAGCGCTTCGGCGCGCCAACGCAGCGCGATAGCGGCGCTGCGACCGGTGAGCTGGCTCTTGAAGAGATCGAGATCCGCGATCGTAGCCAAGGGCTGGCGTGAGCCATTCCAGGACTGTCGCAGGAAGGTGAAAAAGATGCCCGCTGCCTGTTCGGCTTCGCCTGCATACATCAAGTTGACGCAGCGCTGACGCACGACCCGTCGCGTGTTGGCCAAAGGATGCGCCGTCAAGGCGTTGGCCGCAGCGAGAAAGAGACGTTTTGAGTCGGGGCGCTCGCTGAGCTGGCGAAACAGGTGCTCCTGCAAGAGCGCGTGCGCCCAGTTATAGCGCCCTGGCCCTCGAGGCAGAATTATCTCAGCGTTCTGCAGCGAAACTATCGTTTCATCGATGGCCAGACCCAACTCGCGCAGCACCGCCTTGAGTACGGTTCGACGTAGGTCCAGACCCAGGGTGGCTGCGGCATATGCGGCCTGTTGATGCTCTGGAGTAAGGGTGACCAGTCGGCTGTCCCACAAATCCGAGGTCGTCTTCGGACGTAGTGCCAACGCCTCAGCGGGCAGACGATACTGCCCGTCCTGCAACGTGAAGTCGCCAGCCAAGGCCCACGCGTGCAATTGCTGCAGGGCGAACAGCGGGAAACCACGGCTGCGCCGCGCGGCCTCCTGGGTGGCCTCATCGTCCAAAGGTAACGATGCCCGCAGTAGCTCGCACGTGCTGTCGCGGTCCATCGGTTCGATCTCGATGACCTCACCGTCCATTCGTTCGCGCAGGCGGCGCAGTCGTTCTGCCGTCGACGTCCCCAACTGCACGTCTTCGGCACGCACCGTGGCGACCATCAAGATGCGTTGGTCGGGTTCCGTGGTGTGGATGCGAAGCAGACCGTCCAACGTCGTTTGGGCGGCGTTGTGCAGGTCGTCCAAAAAGAACAGCAAGGGGCGACCAGCAGCGATCCGGCGCAGGGTGAAGCGCACTACCTGGCGCCGGATGTCGAGCGTATCGAGGGTAAACCGAACGCCCGTAGGACCGACGAAATCGCTTCCGGGTGGGCTAGGGCGTAACCACTCGGCGGCGCCAGCCACCCATGACAACATCCGTTGATCGCTGCTCGACACGTTCCAGCGCTGCATGAGCGAGCGCTCGATGGTGGCTCGATCCGCGCGCTCGAAGTTGAAGTACTGGGTGACGGCGCCCAGCATACCGTCCGATGCCCCACGAATGCGCCGGTAGCGCACGGTGAGCGGAACCATGCGCCCCTCTTCGTGCACTGCTGCTGTCAGCCATTCTACGACTCGGCTCTTGCCCACGCCAGCAGGCCCCACCAACATGACCAAGCGGTGAGACGTGTTGGGTGACGTAATGACGCCGTTGCATGCTGCGAGCAGCTGTTCACGCACGGAATGACGTCCAACCATGGGTGTCGGACGAATGCTGAGCAATCCGCGCCCGGCTTCTGGAGCTGCCCAATCGCTGCGCTCCCCTTCGGGCTGAGTGTTCAGGCGCGGCGTCGTGACGTCCATCATCGACGTCCCGCCGTCTTGGGTGCGGCGGGTAATGCGGGGAAAGCGCCACAGGCGAACATCTACGGGTTCGTGCGGTTGAAACTGCGCCCACACCCGTCGGGCCTCGGCCGCGAACTCGTAGCGGTCCCACGGCTTCTTGTTCAAGCAACGCATGATGAAGGTGACAACGCCCTCCGGTACCCGCACCGCTGGCTTCATCTCCGGGGGCGCCTCGTAGGCGTGAGCTTTGAGCAGTTCCTTCGGATCGCCGGTGAACGGCGCGCAACCGCTGAGCAGTTTGTATGCAATGCACGCGAGCGAATACAGATCGGTCGCTCCACACACGTGGTGCATTTCGTGCATGATCTGTTCGGGCGCCATGTAGCCGGGAGTACCTGCCCCTGCGTGGGGCTCGAACTCCATGGCTTTCTCACCGTCCAAGCGTTCGTCGTGGGGATCCTCTTTCAGCCACGCGAGCCCGAAGTCTAGAATGTGAGCCTTCGGTGGGCCCGCGTCCCCCGCTTCCACGATGATGTTGCTCGGCTTCAGGTCCCCGTGGATGACGCGCCGTGAGTGAGCATGGGCCAAGGCACTCAGCGCCTGGTCGACCAACGACCAAATGATGGGAAAGCTCAGGCGGGCATTGGAGTAATCGTGGAGCGACAGGCCGTTGACGAGTTCCATCGCCAAGAACGGGGTGCCGTCTTCCAGCTGACCGAAGTCGCGGGCGTCGACGATGTTGGGATGGTGCAGTGACGCCAACGCCCGTGCCTCTTTGTAAAACCAATTGATGTAGTCGCCTGCCAAACGACCTTCGGGCGGAATGACTTGCTTGAGGGCGACGTCGGTGCCGCCTTGCAGGTCGCGGCAACGGTACACGACACCCATGCCACCTTCGCCCAAGACGGAAATGACACGGTAACGGTCGGCGATCACTTTACCGACAGGAGCTTCCGGAAGCATCGACTTCCGCTTCGCGCTTTTCGTCGTGCGGGGACGGAGCTCGGGCTTGGGCCCCATGTTCGAACCGATAGCGTTCGCATCCACGGCGTTTGATTCTACGGCGTTTGAAGCATTGGCGTTCGGCTCCACGCCTGCCGCTGAAACCACAGCCTCGTCCACCGAGCGACGGACGTCGGGTTTGGTAGGTGGTGAGGCCGCCGCCTCGATGGGTCGATGGTCTCCCCGTTGCATGCTGGCGCGAGTTTAGTTGTTCGGCGGGGGGCGTCGAGAGATACTATTGTCCCAGCCGCGTTCAGGCGGGCAGCAGATGTCCGGTCCAGGTGGCGAGCCGGCGCCGTGGTGCGGCCAACGGGTCGGCGAGCGCACTCACAGCTGGTCGGCAGACGGCAGCTGCAACATTGCCGACAAGCTGTCGTACGCCTGTTGGCACTCTTCAACCAGGGCTGGATCTACCAAGTCCTCCGGGCTCAAGCGGTCTCGGTAGTGACGTATCACCCACGCCTGGAGCTGTTCGATCTTTGCCGCACCGAGCAAGACAGTTTGTCGCATGCTCATCATTTCGGCGGGAGTCAACGGAACTCTCAGCCTGAGGCAAGCCGGCCCGCCACCGTTGGCCATCGACTGCCGCACGTCGATGAAGGTGACGCCGTCGATTTCGCTGACTTCGCTCACGGCCCGCTGCAGGAAGCGGTTGCAGGCCGCGTTCTCCTGCGCCTCAGTCGGGGCCACTACATGCAAGCGCCCGGTCGGCAGCTCCACCAGCTGAGAGTTGAAGGCGTAGCCGCGGATCGCCTCCGCGACTGGCAACTCCGCTTCTTGGGCGAGACACACCGAAAGCGATCCATCCATGCGTGCCGCGAGTTCGGCGAGGCGAGCGCGCGGATCGACGAACGCCGACTCGTGAAGCAGCAGAACGTTTGCGCTGCCCACAGCCAATACATCCGTGTGGAATGCTCCCGCGTCGATACCCGCCGCTTCTTGCTGCCAAAAAAGCGGCGCAGCTCGAAGCTCGTGTAAACGCGCCACTGCTTGACTGGCTTCCAGCGTTTGACGCGCCGGGTAGCGCCGCGGTTCTGCCACCGCCCGTTGCTCAGAACGACCCCAAGCAAACAGGTGTATGCCCGGCGCCGACCGACTGGGTACTTGCAAGCGAGTGTGATTGGCCGCGCCTTCGTCCGCAAAATGCGCTCCGGGCAACGGGTCGTGCACGACGAAGTATCGGGCGTCGGAGAAGATGGCGCGCAGCACTTTCGTCGTGGTCCACGCTTCTTGATGGCGGTGCAACAGGCTCGCCAAATTTGCGGGTGTAAGGTGAACGCGGCCATCTTGAGCATCGGTCGACGGACACACGGTTGCGGCGTTGGCGGTCCACATTGCCGACGCGCTGTATGCAGCAGCCAAAAGCCGTGGCTGCGTGCGCTGAACGCGCCGCAGGACATCGGCAGGTTTGCCTTTGAACCCCAAAGCATGCAACCAGCGGAGATTTGGCCGGGGATGCGGCGGAAGCAGCGCTTGCGGCACCCCCATGTCCACGAGAAGTTGCATCTTGCTCAGGCCTTCCAACGCCGCGGCACGCGGATTGGACACCATGCCATGGTGGGAAGTGCTCGCCAGGTTACCCAATGCCAACCCTGCGTAGTTGTGGGTTGGGCCGACAAGACCGTCAAAGTTCACCTCGACGAGGCTTGTCGAGTCACCGTCATTCATGTGCCGCTACAGTGCCTCACGCTTGCGAGCGCGCCCAACGGCATCCGTCAGTTGGCGCGGGTCAAAGCCGACGAACAGCTGACCCGCCAGATCGATGACAGGGATAGATGCGCCCATACGTCCAGCCTTTGCCAACTTTTGCTGCATCTCGGCTTGAGCGGCCCGGCTTTCTTCGACGTCTTTCTTGGTGACGTTCACTCCGAGCTTCTGAAGCAGTGCTTCTGCGTCATGGCAGGGTTTGCACCACGGCGCCCCATAGATGATCGCGCTGACCGCTGTGCTGCCTGGGGTTGCTTCGCTCACGGCTTCAGTAGCGGCGGCGCTCGCCACGGAGGGGGAAAGGCTTTCCATGCGCACCTTGCGTCGATCGGCGCCGATTTCGTTCCACTCCGCGCGCGATATCGACGTGACGGGATACGTCCCATCCGGCTGTTTCGTGCGTAAATCTGCAACGTATACTAGTTGCCCTGTGCCCTCCTCTCGCGTGGCGACCACGACGCGCACTCGCTCACGCGCCGGCTCGGGTACCTCAGCTATCGAAGAAACCACGTGGAAGTCTCCCGCTTCGTCGATCCACGTCAAGAGCAGGTCGGGCGTGTCGTCGCGCAGCTCCAAAGCGGCGAGCGAGCGCGTGGTGGGATGGGCGAAGGCGCCGGCGGATTCAGTAGCCTCTTGGGCATCTGGTTTTTTCGAGCACCCGACGGCTAGCCAAACGCCGGCAGCGCAGCAGAGAGTCAGCCCGTCACGCGCGACGCGGCGGAACGTCATCGAGTGCCAGAAGGGAAGGGAGAGCATGAGAGTCAGGGGTGTCGCCAGGATTGGCCGCCTCGGCCGCGGCCGGCAAGGGGGCGCCAGCTTATGCTACCGGGGGATCAGGGGCTGTGGGATTGGAACTATCCGTATCCTCCTGATGCCTACGGCGCAAGCGAAGCATGAGTGCGCGCATGGTCTCGAACAAGCCAATCATGATGTAGATGCTCAGCAGCCAAACGAGCACGAACTGGGGTTTCAACGATTGCCAAATCACCGCACTGGAGCCGACAGCGAACAGCACCAGGAGCAATGTGCCGAGATTCAGGCGCAGATCTTTGAAGGAACGGAACCTGATGTTCGACACCATGAAAGCGGAGAGGGTCAAGGTGACGACGGCCACTGCCACCGTGTACTTCTCATCGCCCAAAGCGCCGCCGACGGCGTGGTTAGCTAGCAAAAGCGAAATCAGGATCCCTGAAGCCGGCGGAATGGGTAAGCCCATCGTGTACTTGCTGGGCTTGACCGGAGCGCCGCTCGCCCCGGAACTCAGCACGTTGAAACGCGCCAAGCGGATGGCGCCGCAGGCCGTGAAGACGAAGGCGATGAAAGCGCCGCCCGGCAGCCGCCACAACATCCACTTGTACATCAGCAGAGAGGGTGCAGCTCCGAAGCTGATGATGTCGGCAAGTGAATCCAGCTGTAGCCCGAAGGCGCTTTGGGTGCGGGTCATGCGCGCTATCCGACCGTCCAGTAGGTCGAAGAGCATGGCGAACGTGAGCAGGATGGCGGCGCGGTAGAAGTCCTCTGTGGATGGGTTGTCGGTAGCCACCACTCGCATGGCGCTGAAGCCACAAAAGATGCTCGCCAGCGTGACGAGGTTGGGCAGCACGAACAGCGTCTTGCGCAGGTCTACCTGTCTGATTCGTCGTGCGCGGCGTCGGCTGCGGTTACCCACGGCGGACAACCTAGTCGCCCATGGATGCCGAGTCCAGCGGGCCGTACCTTCCGGGTGGCGAACACGCCGGTAGGTTGCCGTGTGGCTGGCGGAGATGTTGGCCCGGGCTCCGCAATCGGGCCTACGATGGGCTGGCCATGTATCGCTGCTGCTTGCCACGGTGCCACAAGTGCCTAGACGCGTTTTTCCGTTGGCGTCCGGCGCTCCTGCTGACTTTCGTGCTTGGCTGTTCGACGGCCTGCTCCCACCAACGTGCCGAGACGGCTCGCCAGTTAGAACTGATGAACGAGCGGCTGCTCATTTTGCAGAATGACCGCGACCGACTCGTGGAGCGCGTCGACGCATTGGAGGCACGCGCGACTGAGCGGGCAGCGGCACCCGAACCCGCAGGGCCAGGGGTTGCGAGTAGGCCACCGCTGAAGGTCATCAAGCTACATCCGTCGGGTGAAGCGGACGAGTTGCCGCCCGCCGTCGCGGGGACGGCGGCCGACGAGTTATCTTCGAAGGCCGACGATGGAGCGTCCCCGTTGCCAGCGACGGCGCCCGCCAACGAACCGCGGGTCGTGCTGTACGGCGAGGGCCCAGCCTCAGGCGTACGCGCGGTAGCTGCAGGAGAAGAGCCGTGACCCGTCATCAGAAGTTGAGCAGGAAGCCGAGCAGCAGGTCTTTCAGCCGAGCGAGCCTATGCGTCACGTGGTTGTTGCTTTTCGTCGCCCCGGCTTTGGCGCAAGAGGGCACGGGAGCGTCTTTGGGAGAGCCAGCCGGAGAAGCTGCGCCCAATGAGATGTCCGAGCCCGTCGAAACCCAGTCGGCGGGGGCGCAAGAAACGCAGACCACCACTCAAACGACGCAAACCACGGTTTATCCCTATGGGTTGCCGAGTCCCGGCTACGATCCGGATGCGCACCTGCCGTCGAGTTCGCGCGCGCGTACGGACATCAACCAAGGCGACAGCTTCGACTTGGGAGCCCCCGATCAACCGAGTCAGACGCTGCACGGCGATCCCAACGCACTTGGGGTGCTCACTCCCAGCGAGCCAACCGGAGGCGTTTACCTGGTGAAGCCAGGTGACACCTTGTCCAAAATATCGGGGCAGGTGTTTGGCCAAAGGCTGATGTGGCCAAAGCTCTGGAGCATGAATCCTCAGATTCAGAACCCGCACTGGATTTATCCGGGTGATCAAATCTTATTATCCTCGGGAGGCAACGGTACGGCGCGGGCGGTGACGCTGGGCGGTGGCACCGGCTTGTCGAAGCCGCAGCTCGTGTCCAAAGATGCCATTTTCCTGCGTCGCCTCGGCTACATCGACGACCCGACGCAGGGCGTGCTCGGTGAAGTCGTTGGGGCTCATGAAGCGGTGCAACTGATAACTCAGAACCAGCACGTGTATCTGGAGCTGCGTCCCAATGTGGAAGTGCGGGAGGGTCAAGTGCTCACCATCTTCGAAGCCGTCCGGGAGCCGCCTCGTGTCCGCGGCGCGCGCAGGCCGCCAGGGCAGCTGGTTTCTATTCTCGGTTCTGCGAAAGTCGAGTACTGGAACCCGAAGACACGGGTGGCTCGGGCGCAGGTGGTCGAGACGATCGACGTCGTGGAACGCGGCGCGAAGGTTGGTTCGCTCGGGCGCCACCACGTGGTCGTCTCTCCTCGGCCCGCGACCAAAAATGTCTCAGCGCGGGTGCTCACGAGCATGTATCCCCAGGAGATGCTGGCGCAGCACGACGTCGTGTTCATCGACCGCGGCAGTAGTGACGGGCTCGTCGAAGGCAACCGCCTGTTCGTGATCCGGCGCGGTGACACGTGGCGGCGCACGTTGACGACCACCAAAGAGATGGCGCGTAGCACCATCAACATGAACTCAGATGAGCGCGTCGACGTGGAACCGACGCCGCTGCGCGGCAACGAGCAGCACTTTCCCGAAGAGGTGGTGGCCGAACTGCGTGTTGTGAAAACCCACCGCTACAGCGCGTTGGCCGTCGTCGTCGAAGGTCGCGTGGAACTCGAACCGGGCGACCGAGCGGTCGCCCGGGCGGGATTCTAGCGCCTGAGCCGAGGCGGCACAAACCGCGGCTTCGTCCGACGTGCCGCTTGCATCTGTCCGTGGCGCGGTACAACACCAAGCCAGCGCCTGATGCGGGCATTGCTTCCGCGCCGCCGGCGGCGACGCCCGATGGAGACAGCTCAGTAACCCATGGAAACTCTTGGTACGATCGCGTTTCTCGCGGGGGTGGTGGCGTATTCCGTAGCGGCGACCCTGTTTTTCGTGGATTTGGCCCGGAGAGAGAGCACCGGCACCGCTGCTGCCTGGGCCCAACGGACGTTGAGTCTGGGCGTCGGTCTGCACGCCGCCCACATCGTTCTAACGAGCTTTCTACTCCAAGTCTGCCCGGTGACCTCGTTGCCTTTTGCCTTGAGCTTGGGGGCGCTCGTGGTGAGCGCCGCATTTTTGGTGGTTCGCCGACGAGGCGCCCTGGGCGCGCTCGGTGTCATCGTCGCGCCCTTGTCCCTCATGCTTTGGGTGGGATCGCAATTCGTTGGGCAAGGTAGTGTTTCACCGGAACTGCCAACTTTCCTAATCGCCTCTCATGTGGCGGCAAACCTGCTTGGATTCGGTTTGTTTGCATTGGCTGGTGCCGCGGGTGCGCTTTACCTCGTGCAGGAAAGGCGGCTGAAGTCCAAGCGCCACCTGCTGACAGGTGGGCGTTTACCAGCGCTCGACTTGTTGGACAACACCGAACATCGATTGCTGCTTGCGGGTTTCCCCTTGTTGACCTTTGGTGTTGTGACGGGGGTGATCTTTCTCAGCCGCTTTCAAGCCAACGGAGCCGACAATCTATTTCGCATGGCGTTGGCTTTCGTGAGTTGGTTGCTGGTGGCGTGGGTGCTCGTGATGCGAGCAGCTGCAGGTTGGCGTGGACGCCGCCTGGCGCTCGGCACTTTGGCGGGACTGGGTTGCGTTCTGCTGGTCCTCGCAGGTTACATCGTACGCGCCGCGGGAAGCGGGGGCCTATGATCGTCGTCGTCGGCGTATCGCACCATACCGCGCCCATTCAAGTGCGCGAGCGCGCTGCTCTTTCGCCGGAGACGGTGACGGAGATGCTCGATGCTTTGCGCGAGCAACCGGAGATCGGAGAGGCGTTCATCGTCTCGACGTGCAATCGAGTGGAGATTGTCGCCGCACCTCGCGGTGGTACCGATCTCGACGAAGCCTTGGAGCAAGCGCTGCGCACGGTGGAAGCCGCCTTGCTCAGTCGCGCGCCCGACGTCCGTAACCACCTGTATCGCCACACCGGGTTGGCTGCCGTCAATCACGTGTTCCGCGTGGCGGCATCATTGGACTCGTTGGTACTGGGCGAGCCGCAGATTTTGGGCCAAGTGAAGGTGGCCTTCGATCTAGCGCGGAAGCGCAACGCCATCGGCGGGCACCTGCACCGGGCCATGAGCCATGCGATGCGGGTAGCCAAACGAGTGCGCACGGAGACGCTAGTGGGCGTGGGTCAAGTTAGCGTCCCGAGTGTCGCGGTAGATCTCGCGAGGCAGATTTTCGGCGATCTGAAGCAGCACAAGGCAGCCCTGTTGGGTTCCGGTCAAATGGGGGAGGCCGTTGCGAAATTGCTCGTGGGTGAGGGCGCCGACTTGCGCGTGGTGGGACGCAACGAGAGTCGGGTTCGAGAACTCGCGACTCAGCTCGGGGCCTCTGGGGCGGGGATCGAGCAATTGGCACTAGTCTTGAGCGAGATCGACGTTTTGGTCACCACCACGAGTGCCAGTGGATACGTCGTGACCTACGAGGCAGTCCACGCCGTGCGACGCAAGCGTCGGGGTCGTCCCCTATTCATCATCGACTTGGCCGTTCCGCGTGACGTGGAACCTCGTGTGGACACCCTCGACGGCGTGTTTCTCTACAACGTCGATGATTTTTCCAACCTGGTGGCTGAAACGATGTCGTCGCGTCAGCGCGAAGCCACCCGAGCCGAATCCATCGTTGCGGAAGAAGCTAAACGCTTTTTCCGCGGGATGAACGCTCAGCAGGTCACGCCCGCAGTGGTATGCCTACGCCGCCGCTTCGAGGACACCCTACAAGGGGAACTCGAGCGGAGTTTGCGAACGCGGCTCAAGCACTTGAGCGAGAGCGACAGAGAAGCGCTGGCAAGAATGATGGAGGCCGCGGTGAACAAGCTGCTGCACGCACCGACGCGTCACCTGCGCGGCCTCGCACTCGAGGAAGAGCGCGCCTACGACCTGGAAACCAGCGTCGCCCTGGTCATGGATTTGTTCGAGCTCGACCTGGGATCCGGAGCAGAAGGGCAGCGCGCAGTCCCATCGCTCAGGCCAAGGGCACCTCTCAGCGTCGCTCCGGCCCCCGCCCCCGGTTTCGAGCCCGATGTACCGGCGGAGCCGGAAGCTACGGCTAGTGCTGGAGGATCTACACGCCCCAAACGAGCGCTCGTCTAGCTTCATCGCTGCTAGTGCTGCGACAACTAGTTCTGAGCCCACCGAGGGCAACTTATTGAGTTATGTGTGAAATCGTCGTGCTTGTCGCAGCATAAGAAAAACAGGAAAAGCCAGGCAAACAGAAGACCTTCGGTCAAAACTTGGTTGCCGAGGTACTAGTCGGCGCGCAGTAGCTTCTTCACCCAGCGCAGTTTCGTTTCCGTATGCGGAGAGTAGCGCAGCGAAGGATCGGGCCATACCGACTTCTTCAAGACACTCTTGTAGTGAGAAAACGTACGAAAGCCGGCTTCTCCATGATAGCTGCCGAACCCGCTTTGGCCCACCCCTCCAAAGGGAAGTCGAGAGTTGGACAAGTGCATCATGGCGTCGTTGATGGCTCCTCCGCCGAACGGCACCTCGCGCACCACCCGTTCTTGCAGGCGCCGGTCGTTGGAGAAGACATAGCACGCCAGCGGTCGCGGCCGCTCTCGAATGACGGCAAGCGCCGCGTCGACATCCGTGTAGCGCACGACGGGAAGTAGTGGTCCGAATATCTCTTCCTGCATCGACGGGTGCTCCACGCCTACGTCTGTGAGAATCGTGGGTTCGATGTAGCGTGTTGGTCTGTCGCAGTGACCCCCAAAGTAGACCTTGTCGTGGTCGATCAATGCAGCCAAGCGGTCGAAGTGGCGGTCATTGATGATCTGCACGTAGTTGCCATTTTCGAACGAATATTTTGCGCTACAAATCTCGTCGCGGCACGCTTGCAGCAAGGCTGACTCGACGGCAGCGTCGACGAGCAGATAGTCTGGTGCAACGCACGTCTGACCGGCGTTCAAGTATTTCGCCCACATCAGTCGGCGCGCCGTCACGCGAAGGTCACAATCGCGCGCGACGATAGCCGGACTCTTACCACCCAGTTCGAGCGTGACAGGCGTGAGATGCTTGGCGGCGGCCTGGTACACGAGCTTGCCCACCTCAGCGCTGCCGGTAAAGAACACCTTGTCGAAGCGGTGCTCGAGTAACTGCTGGGCCTGCTCGGCGCCACCCTCCACGACAGTGAAGCACGCGGGATCGAAATGAGTCGCGACCAGCTCCGCCAGGGCTTTGCCCGTTTGAGCAGGAAGCTCGCTCGGCTTGAGGATGACGGTGTTGCCCGCGGCCAGCGCAGAAACGACGGGGAGTAGCGACAGTTGATAAGGATAGTTCCACGCGCCGATGATCAGTGACGTACCCAGTGGCTCGGGTATTACGTAGCTCTTGCCGGGCAGATTGATCCAATTGGTTGGCACCCGCTGCGCCTTCGCCCAACGCGGCAGCTCGAGTTGAGCTTCGCGAAGCTCCTGGTGAACCAGCGCCAGTTCTGTCGTCTGTGTATCGAATGACGACTTCCTGAAGTCTTCGTAGATGGCGGCCAGCAAAGCTGCTTCGTGCTCCTTCAGGGCGCGTTGCAGCGTCTGCAGTTGACGCGCGCGAAAGGCCACGTCCCTCGTGGCGCCGGTTTGGAAGAACCGACGCTGACGTTCGATGGTCGACGGTACGCTCATGGACTCCTTGATGCCGCGCCGGACTCGATGCCGGTCCTACGCGCAAGCTCGACAGCGTAAGACCAAGCTGACGCAACGCCTACCCCTGCACGCCCACCGCTTGCGGCCGCGGAGGCGTTTTCGCAGGGAAGTCCCCGGGGGTGCTCGAAACCCCTAGGTCGCCATTGAGTGGTTAGCCGACTCATCGTCCGCATTCCGCACCGTCCACCGCGGGGCCTGCTGGTGGTTGAGCACAGCGCTTGTTAAAGCTGGCTGCGCGAGTACACCTCGCCGCATCGCGCCGCGACCCATCCGCGGGTGTGGCCCCCTCAAAAGGAAGCAGCATGTCGAAAAACGTCCGTATCGCCGCCCTCGCAGGCCTCGCCGCGCTCGTGTTGGTTTTGGTGTGGCGATGGTCGTCGGACAAAAAGCCCACCGCTGAGGCTCCTGCGCTCGGCTCCGACGCTCCCGCGCCGAGTGCGCCGCTGACCGTGTACTCCGGTCGCAACGAACAACTGGTGGGCGCGCTCTTCTCGGATTTCGAGAAGCGCACCGGCATCGAAGTGCGTGTGCGCTACGGCGAAACGCCTCAATTGGCGGCATTGTTGCTAGAGGAAGGTGATCGTACCCCTGCCGATGTTTACTTAGCACAGGATGCTGGAGCGTTGGGCGCGCTGGCTAAGGCCGGCCGCTTGAAGGCTTTGCCAGCGTCCATCATGGCGCGAGTGTCCGATGAGCGCTTCAAGTCACCGCGCGCTCAGTGGGTGGGCCTATCTGGTCGAGCGCGAGTGCTGGCGTACAACACCGACGCGGTGCAGGAAGGTGACTTGCCGCAAAGCGTGCAGGAGTTGACGCAGCCAAAGTGGAAGGGTCGTGTGGGTTGGGCTCCAACCAACGCTTCCTTTCAGGCGTTCGTGACGGCCCTGCGAGTAATAGAGGGGGAAGAAGCGGCCGCGCGTTGGCTTACAGCCATGCAGTCCAACGAACCGCGCAAGTACAAGAACAACACCGCCATCATCGAAGCCTTGGCGCGAGGTGAGGTAGCCGTTGGGCTAGTCAACCACTACTACGTCTTTGCCGTCGAGAAGGGCCGCAAAGACCCACTGCCGGTGAAGAACCACTACTTCGCCAAGAATGATCCCGGGGCGCTCATCAACGTGGCGGGCGTCGGTATCGTCGAGGGCTCTGAGCAACAGGAGAAAGCCGCCGCTCTGATCGAGTTCCTGTTGGGTCCGGAGGCTCAAGCTCACTTTGCTCGCGAGACGTTCGAGTATCCGCTGGCGGACGACGCCAATGTGAGCGTCGATCCCCGTTTGAGACCGATTGGCGAGGTTGGGTCGCCGACGCTCGACTTGTCGGAGCTCGACGCGTTGCAGGCGACGGTGCAGCTGCTGCAAGAGAAGGGCGTTCTTTAGCGTCGTGCCAGTCGGCAGACTATCGCTTTCCTCCGTCTCCGCTTGGTACGGCAGGCGCAGGCAGCACGTTCGGCACCCAGTCTTATGGACCTCGTCGTTCGTGGTCGTCGCCGCGGCTTGTATTCCAGCGGTTTACCTTCTGGTGCGCGCTCGGGAGGCGAGTGAAGGCGCGTGGCTAATGCTGCTCACGCCACGCACGCTGGCGTTGCTCGCCAACACTTTGCTTCTGGCTGTTACGGTGACCCTTTTGACGGCATGCACCGCCCTACCGCTTGCGTGGCTTACGGTGCGTTCAGACCTGGCGGCACGGCGTTTCTGGACGGTGATGTTGACTTTGCCGCTGGCGGTGCCGTCTTTCATCTTCGGCTACGTCCTGTTGGCGGCGTTCGGCACAGGGGGTCTCGTGCAGAGCTGGGGGATGTCGACGCCGTCCATCTACGGCTTCTGGGGAGCCGCTGCCGCGCTCGGGCTTGCGACGTTTCCGTTTCCTTTCTTGTCGTTTCGGGCGGCGCTTCTGCGTGAAGATCCGAGCTTATCGGAGGCGGCGGCCACACTTGGGGTTTCCCCTGCGCGAGCTTTTCTTCGCATATCGTTGCCTCGCTTGGTGCACGCGTCGCGGTCGAGTGGATTGCTCGTTGCCTTTTACTGCTTGTCCGACTTCGGAGCGGTGAGTCTGTTGCAGTACGACACGTTCTCGCGCGCTATCTTCATGCAACTCGAAGGGGCCTTCGACCGCTCGTTGGCCGCGCTTTGGTCGGTGGCGCTGATGGTGCTGGCAGCGGGCGTACTCATGTTCGCCGAGTACGGGGCCGGTGAAGCGGTCGTCGTACGTAGCGGTCGTGCCTCTCGTGAACATGCGCAGCGGCTTCGCTTGGGGCGCTGGAAGCTGCCAGCGTTGGCGGCGTGCACGGTGGTGGCGAGTCTGGGCGTCGGGTTGCCGCTGGCAGTGATTGGGATCTGGTTTTTCCAAGGTAGCTCCGCAGAGCCGTGGGAGCGTTTGCTCGAGCCTACGTGGAACTCGTTGCTCACTGCGTCGCTAGCCGCTGGCGCCACCCTGGTCGCTGTATTGCCGTTGGGAGTGCTCGGGGCTCGCGTGGCAAGCTGGCCCGCACGCTTACTGGTCCGTGCTTCGTATGCCGCGTATTGCTTGCCCCCGATCGTCGTGGCATTGTCGCTCGTCTCGTTTGGAGCTAATGTCGTCCCGATGGTTTACGGCACGCTGACGATGTTGGTATTCGCCCACGTCGTTCGCTTCTTGCCTCAGGCGTTGGGGCCGGTACAGGGGGCTTTCGTCGACCTGTCTCCGCGTTGCTTCGAAGCCGGAGTCAACGCGGGACAATCGCCGCTACGCGTCGCGCAGCGGGTGGTTTTTCCGCTGGTGCGTCCAGGTTTGATGGCGGGCGGGACGTTGGTGTTTCTGACCACCATGAAGGAACTGCCGGCGACGTTGTTGCTGGCGCCAATCGGTTTTCAGACGTTGTCTACGCGTATCTGGTCCGCGACTGCCGAGGGCCAGTTCGCGTTGGGAGCCCCGCCCTCGCTCCTCTTGATCGGCGCCTCCTCGCTGTCGGTCGCGTGGGCGCTGCGCCAGGAACGCGCCAACCGACTGGAGTCGGGATGACACGCGGCGCGGGACAATCCCCGCTTCTGCTGGTCCGCCAGCTGTGCGTTAGCGTGGGGCGCACCCGTCACCGCGCTTTGACGGACGTATCGTTGAGCGTGCATCGCGGGCAGCGGGTTGCGGTGCTAGGTCCTTCTGGGTGCGGCAAGTCGACCCTCTTGCGCACCATAGCCGGTTTTGAACGTCCAGATGGTGGCGATATCGAGCTCGACGGCGCCACGTTGACAGGTGCGACGATTCACGTCCCTCCCCACCGGCGCTCGACCGGGCTCATGTTTCAGGATTACGCCTTATTTCCTCACTTGTCTGTGCACGACAACATCGGATTTGGTATCGCTCATGTCGATAAGCTCGAGCACACGCGCCGTGTTGCCGAGCTTTTGGAACTCGTTGGTTTGGCGGGATTCAGTAGTCGTAAACCTGGCGAGTTGTCTGGAGGACAGCAACAAAGAGTGGCGCTGGCACGTGCTCTGGCACCACAGCCTCGCTTGTTGTTGCTGGATGAACCGTTTTCCAGTTTGGATAGTGGACAGCGGGTGGTTACTCGTCGCCACACCGAACAAGTGTTGGCAAAAGCTGGCGTCACGGCGATCCTCGTGACTCACGATCAGGCCGAAGCCATGGCGTTTGCTGAACGGCTGATAGTGCTGCGCGGCGGGCGCATCGAACAGGAGGGCTCGCCTGTACAAGTGTACGAGTCGCCGCGGAACGCCTTCGTGGCGAAGTTCATGGGGGCGGCCAACGTCATCGAGGCCCACGCGCGTGGTAGCGTCGCCGATACGCCGCTTGGCCCGCTCGACCTGCAAGCGCCGGCGAACGGCAAAGTGTGGGTGTGCCTGCGGCCGGAGGTCATCGAGCTTGTCGACGCCGAAGGCGCCGTGGCGGGGCGCGTCGTGAAGCGCGAGTACCAGGGTGCCTACACGGCGTATGAGGTTCAAGGGCAGGGTTTCCAGGTGGTCGTTCACGAGCTTTCGCGCGCTCAGGTCGCCGTGGGTGAGGCGGTTTCGCTGCGGGTCCGC
>CAZNZA010000106.1:5521-18936 GCA_964577325.1 uncultured Polyangiaceae bacterium | reverse complement strand
CTGGTTGTATCATCTGCATTGGGGAACGATAGCCGCGGGTGGTACGTGGTATCGTGGCTTCGTGGCGGGGATGGGCTTGGTCGTCGCCGGTCTCAGCGTAACCGGCGTGTGGCTGTGGTGGGCGCGACGAAGCAAACGAGCTCGAGGGGGATCCTCAAAGCGTTCGACCAGCCCTTCACGTGTAGCCAGCCCTCGGCAGTTGTTACCGTCATCGTTTACGGGGATCGGGCACGACTCGATCGACGTTGATGACGAAACGAAGGTAACCAGGCGCCTCCAAGGAGGCGCCTAGGGCGCCGACTGTTACGCTGATGGTGGCAGCTAGCAGGGCGACCTTCAGGTAGGAGCGAACGGAGTCCGGGCCTCCTGACCAGTTGGCAGCGACCTCCGGAGGAAATAGCAGCCACGCCACGACAGCGCTGCTCGCGTACAGCATCACGAAGGTGCTGAGCATGCCCAATGTTACTGCAAGGACCGTGGCTAGCTCAGCGGTTACGCGGCGCTCGCTCAGGCGAAAGCGATGTACCCGAGCAAGGAGATCTTGTTGCCTCAACAGGTAGACGATCGTCGACAGCACGACCAGCACTGCCGCCACAGTTCCACGCAAGCTGGGCTGGGCGTACGCTAGCTCCCAGGACTCGGCCGTCAGCAGGACGATGAGAGCCGTGGAAACGGCACCCGCGGTGACTTTGCTCAGACGAAATGGAAACAGCCACGGTCGGGTGCGCAAGACGGCCGTGAACATCTCGCGCAGATTGACGAACGCCGACGCCGCATAGAATGCGGTTCCGCTCCGTTTGACGGCGCTCTCCTCGAGCCGTTCATCTGCAACGTCTACAAGTGCAGCGCGCCAGTCTTCGATGGTTTCTGGTGGCAGCGCCGCCGTCGGTGTGGACCGAGCATCGATAGACAAGTTATTCAAGCTGGCAAGCGTCTCCAAGAGACGCTGAGCCAACTCGGCTTCGACCGCGCCGGATGCCGAATTGGCCGCTTCCCCGGCCCCTTCGCCCAGGGCCACCAAACCGCAGCCCAGAAGCTGAGACGACACGATGACCGCGGGCCTGTTGCGATCGTCGAGCACGCTTTGAGTCGTAACGACGACTGCAAAGTCCACGTGTTGCTGCTCGAGGTGTCTGGCACCCGCTTCCAACAAATCCATGGCCAAGCCGCCCCTTGTCGCCGCCTCGGCGGACGTCGTGGCGGCAAGGCTTGCTGTCGTCAGGCGCCACTCGAACTCTGGAAAAGCGGAGGTGAGTTCCTCCTGCAGATGGGTCAGGGCGCGTGAAAGCAACGCCTGTTGTGCGCCCGTCCATGCTCCGACCGTGAGCACGGCAACTTCGATGCGCAGCGATCGTGGGTCCGTGGAGTCGTTTGGTGAAGACGGCGGCACGCGTCACCCTTGTATTCGATGCACCGCGCTGGGGAAACCTGCAAACTTGCCACGCCCTTGCCTGCGACGTCTTAACCCCACGATTCGGCTGTGTTGACCCTACCGCGATTCGAGCCGCCCCCAACTGGGCGAGGGCGTTCGAATCGCTACTTGTACGGCAAACCATCAGCCGGTGGGACTGCTACACTTGCAGAGTTCGCTGAACCGAACTCTAGGGTTAAACAGTTCCGCCCAAGCTTATCACCCCTCGCCGCCCGTTGGTGCGCCAGCTCGGATCGACGTCGTCGAGCTGCGCCATGGCGGCCGCCGAAAGACCGAGGATGGGATCGCTCTTGAGCGTGCGTAGAGTCAGCAAAGGTGCCGGAAAAGTCCCGGTCACCGCGGCAAGGGGAACCTCTGGGGGCCAGATGGCATCGTTGACGATCCGCCGGTAGTGGGCGTCCCCTTTGAAGATCACTAGCCGTGCACCGCTGAACGAAACCTTCAAGCGCTCGGGCAGCTCGTGAAGTGCGGCTGGGCCGTTCCAAAACTCATCCACCAGCATGCGTAGGCGCTGTTGCCGAAACGCTGCGCGTAGTCGAGTCAAGCAGGCTGTGCCTTCTGGACCGTAAGCGTTCCATCTTTCATCAGCGGAGGAAGGGAGCTGAGTACCCACGAGCCAGTGAACGTCCGGGGCTATGACGTCGCTGACGAAAGCCGGGTGACGCTTCATGTGGAGCACGACCGGTGCCTGGCAGATGCTGAGCATCGCGTCCACCAATACCAAGTCTACATTTAGCTCCGTACCCGCGTTGTCCAAGACGAGATGTACGGGTCCAACGCTACTCGACAAGCGTTCCACGCCCTGCACCCGATCATCGAGCAGCAGCTCGCGAGCCAGTTCAGTTCCCTGCCCGTGGGCTTGGGCATGACTGAGATCGCTGCGGTTGGCGAACACGCTATCGGCCAGCAAGCGCTGCAGCGGTGAATCACTGATGGCGCTAGCCAATGCCCGCCGTACCGACGCATGGTGGCCGGGCGTGTCGTACTCAACTCGCTTGTGGGGAGCGAACAAGTCGTGTCCGGTCAGCCAGTAATCTGTGATGTCGACCATCTGCCGGTACAGGTAGTGCTCGGCGAAGAACCAGTCCGTGTTCAACCACGAGTGCCCCTCGCGCTCGGCGAGAGCGTGCTGCCACACATCAGCACCAGGGAGCCGAGCATCCACGGCGGGCAAGGCGTGATTAGCTCGAATGGCGGCACGCAGTTGAAGCAAGCGCTCTCGCATCGGCTCGGTCAATGCGCCGTTGCGTGCCAGCACCGCATCGATCATCTTTGGTACCCGCTCGCACATCGTGTGATGAGCGAACGCATTGCTGGCGTCGGTGCGAATGCGAGCAGGTGGCTCGACGGGCGGGGCTTTGTTTTCGGTCGTCATCGAGCGCTTGCCACGATCCCTCGGGTCCCGCGCGTGAGGGTGAGCTTGGCCCCGTCGATGGTGAACCTCGAGCGTCCGTTTTGCAGCGTTGCTTCGATGTACGCATGCATGCGTTGCGAGTCATCGGAATCACACGCGCTGTCACTATAGACGAGGTTCTCGAACAGTAGCTCCTGATCGCTTGACGTAAACATCCCAAACGCCCCGCTGCAGGGCGTGAATATCTGAAGTGTGCCATCGTCGTTGAATTGCACGCTCCCGTCGTGGTCTGGATGTGAGACGGTGTCGCCGTCTATGAGGCCGTCGATGAACCACACCGTGCCGGTCAACGGGAGAGCAGGACTTTCGATCTCGCGGTCCAAGAACGTCAACGTCGCTTCCTTACCGATCAGCGTCAGCCGAGGTTCATCCAGTTCCGCGAGCGGACGACTCTCGAGGAAAGTCGAAAGCCATTCGTCCTGTCGCAACATCTCCTCCTCACATGCGACGAGCGTGGACAACCCCACCGTTGCACAGAGCCTCCCGTCGCAGATGCCGTAATCCACCTGGTGGAGGTTGCATCCCGCATCGAAGGTGAGGGTGCGTTCCCCGAACTGCAGTTCGACCTGCTCGTCGCCGCGCACGTCGAAACCCTCGGCCGAATGGAGCACGAAGCTTCGATTCGTCAATCGGTCTTCCAGTGAACGGTCTTCGCTCATCATCGAGCGTGGACAGCCGGTGAGCAGGAGCGGAGCCAAGGAGACGCCGAGCGCCGCGCGCCGCCAATCGAGGAAAGTCATGGCCCGAGCATGTCAGGCTAACATCACCTTGACCAGTCGCATGCGGCTCACCCCCGGCCAGGCGCGGGGAGGCCCCCGCCAAGCTAGGTCAAGCTACGCCACCCCCGGCTCGCGATTGTGTATGGTGCTCCGAAAAGGATCCGGGTAAAGATGGGCACGATGGTGAAGGTCGAGGTGACGTCACACCTGTTCGAGTTCTTCCCCGAACTCAAAGGCCGAGACCTGCGCGTTGTGGCCGCTACGGCTGCTGACGTCGTGAGGGAACTGGAGAAAATGGCGCCAGGCTTTGCGTTCTATGTTTGTGATGAACGCGGCCGGCTTCGCACGCACGTAAACTTCTTCATCGGAGACGAGCGCATCTGCGATAGAGAGCGTTTGACGGACCGAATTTCCGACGGCGCCCGAGTGTTCATCATGCAGGCGCTCAGTGGTGGGTAGCAGGGACACAAGTGGAAAGGCTAGGCGACGATGTTGGAGCGCATTCTGGTAGGTACTCGCAAAGGCACGTTTGAAGTCACCAAGAACGGGGGCGCATGGAGAGCCAACCTGCTGGGACACCCTGGGGCCGGCGTCAACTTCGTGACTCGCGATCCGCACTCGGGGGCGCTATGGGCCGCGCTCGGCCACGGCCATTGGGGCGCTAAACTTTCCGTCTCACGTGACGACGGCCACACTTGGCAAGACGCGACGCAGATCGTTTACCCCGAAGGAGCCCGCTATCTCGAAAGCGCGGAGCCGGGTGAGGAGACCGGCTCGGAAGGGGGTCCCGCACCGAAGAAGCTGAAGTTCAAGCCGGCAACGGTGCTGAAGCTTTGGTACGTCGCCTTTGGTTCACCAGGCCAAATCTATGTCGGCACGATTCCGGGCGGTCTGTTCGTGAGCGGCAATGACGGGCAGAGCTTCGAACTCAACCGTCCGTTGTGGAACCACGAGTCGCGCGGCGGCGACTTGTTTGAGAGCGACGGCACCGGCATCAACCACTGGTTTGGCACCCCCGCTTCGGAAGGGGGCGAGTTCGCCCCAGGGATCCACTCGATCTGCGTCGACCCCCGCGACCCCGACCGCATCTTAGTGGCGGTGTCTACTGCCGGCGTGCTCGAAAGCGCTGATGGTGGCAAGACGTGGCAGGGCCGCAATCGCGGCATGGCCATGGACTACTTGCCGCAACCGGAGGCAGACTGGGGGCACGACCCCCACTTCATCGCGTGCTGCCCTGCTCAGCCTGACCACGTTTGGCAGCAAAACCACTGCGGGGTCTTCTATAGCAGCGACGGCGCGCAAACTTGGAAGAAGGTAAGCCAGCCGGAGAGCGGTATCCACTTCGGCTTCCCGATTGCGGTGGACGAGAAAGACGGACGCACGGCTTGGGTCGTACCCGGTAAGTCGGACCAGCAGCGCACCACCGTAGACGGCAGCCTGTTCGTCGGTCGTACACAAGACGGAGGGGAAACGTGGGAGCAGCTTCGGCACGGATTGCCTCAGGACAACGCCTACGACGTCGTCTATCGGCATGCGCTGACGATCAGTGGCGATCGTCTCGCCTTTGGTAGCACCACGGGCAACCTGTACGTGAGCGAGGATCGTGGCGAAAGCTGGGTGACCGTGAGCAACAACCTGCCGCCGATCTACAGCACCCGTTTCGTGTAGGCGGGCGAGGTCGACGCGAGATCGAGGGGGCCATGAAAAGACGTTGGCTAGCGCGCCATCTGGCGCACTCGCTTTTCTATCCCCACGGCCAACGATACGAGTACGCCGCAGCCCACGACGGATGCCCACGCGAGCGCATCGATGGGTTGCGTCCCGAATAGGTCGTTCATGAAAGGCGCGTACGTCATCACGAGCTGAAGACCTATCATGGCTGCCGACCCAGCGAAAACCCAGGGGTTGGAGAAGAAGCGAGCCCTGCCAAGCGGTTCGCTGACGGACCGGCAGTTGAAGAGGTAGAAGAGCTCACCGAACACGATGGCGTTGACTGCCACCGTGCGAGCAGCCGCTTCTTCCATACCGCGCTGGATCATGAGCTCGAAGAGGCCCACCGCTGCAACGCACAGCAGCGTCCCGACGAGCAACGTTCGCAGGATGACGTCGCGGCTGAGCAACGGAGCATCCACGTCTCGCGGTGGCCGGTCCATGATGGTCGGATCTTTGGGCTCGAAAGCTAGCGTCAGCCCCAACAGGATAGCGGTCGTCATGTTGATCCAGAGGATCTGCACGGGCGTAATCGGCAGCGTCAACGACAGCACGCTGGCTACCAATATGATGAGTCCCTCCCCCAGGTTGGTTGGCAACGTCCAGATGATGAACTTGGTGAGGTTCTCGAAGACGCCGCGTCCCTCCTCGACGGCAGCCTCGATAGACGCGAAATTGTCGTCCGTGAGCACCATATCAGAAGCGTCTTTGGCCACGTCCGTCCCATTCATGCCCATGGCGATGCCGATGTTGGCTTGTCGCAGGGCGGGTGCGTCATTGACTCCGTCACCCGTCATGGCCACGATGTGCCCGCGCCCTTGAAGCGCCTTGACCAACGTGAGTTTCTGTTCGGGTGAGACTCGCGCAAAAACGGCGACGTCGCCGGCCGCTTGAGCCAATTCTTCACCGTCGAGTTGGCTCAACTGCTTGCCGTTGAGTGTGACCAAACGGTCCGCCTCGCGCCGTCCTTGAAGCCCAAGCTGATCGGCAATGGCGGCCGCAGTGACAGCATGATCGCCGGTGATCATTTTGACCTGAATACCAGCTGCGAGACACATGCTGATGGCTTCTTTCGCCTCTTCCCGCGGAGGGTCGATGAGGCCTTGTAGGCCAATGATCGTAAGCCCACTGGCGACGTCGTCATGGCTCAAACTCGCTTTGCCGTCCTCAAAGGTTTTCGCGGCGACCGCGAGTACGCGTAGGCCTTCGGCCGCAAGCTGTTCGGCCGCAGCCGAAAGTGCTTCGGCATCGAGGGCAACCGTCTCGGCGGAAGGTCCCATGCCATGTGCACTGCGTTGCAGCACCGCTTCCAGTGAACCCTTCACATAGGCCACGCATTTCCGATCAGAGGTTTCGTGCAAAGTTGCCATGTATTGGCGCTCTGATTCGAACGGAATACTATCCATGCGTCGCGCTTGCTGCTCTTGTTCTTCGCGCACCAAACCGAACTTCTGAGCGGCTACGATGAGGGCGGCTTCAGTCGGATCCCCTTGCACGTGGTATTGGCCGTCGACCTCGCGTACTCGGCTGTCGTTGCATAGAAGCCCCGCCTGCAGCGCGAGCTCGAGCGCCGCGTGTGACCCGTGAGTAGCAGGTTGCTCCGACTCTATGCTTACTATCTCTCCGCTAGGCGCGTAGCCTGTGCCTGAGACCCGAAACATCGCGCCGCCGGCAAGCACCGAAACGACCGTCATCTGGTTTTGGGTGAGAGTGCCAGTCTTGTCGGAGCAGATGACGGTCGTGCTTCCGAGCGTTTCTACGGCTGGAAGCTTCCGAATGATGGCTTTGCGTTTCGCCATCACCGACACACCCATGGCCAGCATGATGGTGATGGCTGCAGGTAAGCCCTCAGGGATAGCGCCCACCATGAGGGCGACGGCGGCCATGAAGCTGTCGAACATGGTCTGGCCACGCAGAATACCGAGACCAAAGGTCGCCGCGGCCAGTGCGACAATCACGATCGTCAAAACGCGGCTGAAGGCAGCAATGCGCTTGGTAAGGGGCGTTTGGAGCACGTCCGCATTACTCATCAAATCAGAGATCCGCCCCACCTCGCTGCGACCGCCTGTCGCTACGACCACGCCGCGACCACGCCCTCGCGTTACGACCGTTGACGCATAGGCAAGGGACCCTCGGTCCCCCAGTGATGCGCCGGCTTCGACCGGAATGCTGTCCTTGGTAGCGGGCACGGACTCGCCGGTCAGCGCAGCCTCCTCCGTCTGCAGCTCCTTTACCTCCAACAGTCGCACGTCAGCAGGCACCCTATCGCCGGCGCTCAGATCCACGATGTCCCCGGGCACGAGCATCGACGACGGAGCTTCCTGCCACTGTCCTTCGCGCAACACTGACGCTTCCGCTTGCAGCGTCCGGCCCAAAGCCGCGATGGCATTGACCGCTTTCCATTCCTGCACCGAACCGATGATGGCGTTGGCGAGAACGACGGCAGCTATGACCGCGGCATCCACGTATTCACCCATGACCAACGTTACGAGCGTGGCAGCCAGCAAAACGTAGATCAATGGCTGGTGAAACTGTCGCAGGAAGCGAACGATGGCCGACTCTTCGCGCGCCGTATCTAACTTGTTGTCACCGAATGCTTCGAGCCGTTCTTGCACGGCGTCCGCGCTAAGGCCCTGAGCTGCGTCCGTCTCGAACCAGGCCAAAGCCTCGTCCGCTGGCATGGCGTGCCAGGCTGGAGCTTCCTCCTCATTCTGGGCCCAGTGCCTCCAATTGTCCCTCGACCCAGCGGTGTGATGATCGGCCTGCTGCGCGGACGCCCCTATCTCGCTCATGCGCGCACGCTAGCTCCATCGAATCGCGCGCGCGATACGCGATACTGCCTTTCGGGGTGGCTGAAGCGGATGCGCAGACTTGCCACGCCGTGACGCAGCGCCGCACTCAGGTTCGCTCAGCCAAGGGCTGTTCGCCTGTGACATGGAAAGGAGCCAGCCAAGTCACGACGAAGCTAGGGATGGTTGCTAGCATGACGAACCAAAAGTACTCGACGTAACCTCCAAGCAACTTCTGGATGTACCCGCTGACCATGCCTGTGGTCATCATGCAGAAGCCCATGAGTGCCGTACCGAAGGCGTAGTGGGCGGTTGCGTACTTGCCTGGAGCTAGTTGCTGCATCATGTAAATCATGTGGCCCACCGCGCCGAAGCCGAAGCCGAATTTCTCCAGCGTGATGGTGGCACTGATGATCCAAACGTCTGAAGGTTGCGTCATTCCCAGGTAAACGTACGTGAGGTTGGGCACGTTCATCATGCAGCAAAGAAAGAAGAGGACCCCGGTACTCAGGCCGCGGCGCGACACAAACCAGCCTCCGAGTAAACCTCCGACGAGGAAACCGATGGTGCCGTACACTCCGTTTATGTCGCCGAGCAGTTGATTGGACAGACCCAGCCCGCCGTCTTGGCGGTCGTTGAGCATGAACAACGGTCCTATCTTGTCCAGCAGCCCTTGGCCGAAACGATAGAAGAACGCAAAACTCAACATCATCCAGACACCGCGCTTGCGGAACAGAGTCTTGAAGGCGTCGCCCATCGTGCTCAAGCCTTCCGCCACCGACTCCGGCGCATGCTCCGCCTTGGCGCCCGGCGGCAGAAACTTCAGGTGGTAGACGCCCAGGATACCCGCCGTACCCGCGATGATGAAACAGATGAGCTGCCACGAGCTCGCCCAATCCATGCCGCCCTCGTGAAACTCTCCGGAGAAGCGCACCAACACGCCAGAAGCGAAGATTGGACCGATGCTCCAGCACAAGCTTTGAAAGCCGGTGAAGCGGGCCTGCTCCGTCCGGTTCAAGCCCGTGACGTAAACGCCATCGGCAGCAACGTCCTGGGTGGCACCGAAAAACGCTGCCAGGAACAACAGCCCGAGCGTGATGGGCACGAACGCCGGTAACTTCAGTGCAAATCCAACAGCGACAAAGGCCGCCGCGATCCCCCACTGCATGGCTACGACGAAGAACTTCTTCGTCTTGAACATCTCGAGCAGCGGGGCCCACAAAAACTTCACCGTATAGGGAAAGCCGAGGGCGCTCGCCCAAAAGGCGGCTTGTTCGTCCGGCATGCCCAGGTTGCGGTACATGATGGTCGTGACGAGAGTGATCGTCATGTAGATGGCGCCCATCGAGAAGTAACTCGTGGGCACCCAAAGGATGGGGTGGGCTTTGCGCGGTGAGGTGCTCATGGCGGACCGATGCTACAGCTCCTACGCGGCGCGAAGCAATCGCGACCTAGCGTCCAGCGTGCACCGGGGGTAAGCTGGCACCGTCGTGCTGGGCATTGCAATCCTGGTGGTGTTTTCCTTGGGGGTAACTGCGTTCGCCTTGTACGACCCCAAGCGCTTTGCTGCACCAAAGCTTCCTCCCGAGCTTGGTAATTGGCGGGTTGTCGCGGAGGACGCTCGCCACCGTACGGAGGAACGGCACCTGGTTCTGGAACGCGGGCCGTTTCGTCGCAAATGTCTGCTGCGTCAAGTGCGAGTGCGCGACGTCGAGTCGGGGCAGATACGCAGCGTTGCTCCCGAAGAGGTGCTGAGACGGTGGATTTGAAAAGCGCTGAGTTCCGTCTCCTCAGGGGGTACTCGTGGTCGGCGTCTCGAAGCTTGGCGGCGCTTCCAGAGCCTCCCATTCCGGAAAGCGCAACGTGGCAGTCACTTCGCTTGCGTACTTGGGCTGCCGCATTCCCACCAGTACCGCCGTTACTCCCGGCTCTGAACCAATGCGGTGGACAGCCAACTGAGACAGGGTAGGGCGATCCATGCCTTCTGGCGCCGTCGCCAAGAGCGCATCCCGCAAGCGGGCATTGCGCTGATTGGTAGCGCGCGAGGCGCAGCTTTGCGCCGCCAGCACCAACTGCTCTAGGGCGTGGACATAGCGCTCACGCCAGGACTCCCACAGCTGACCGATGTGCTTGCCTGCCATGGCTTGATTGAGCGCAGCAATGACGTAAGGCAGTTCTTTGCCCAATACACCACGCTCGAATTCGTTCCACATCTCGCGGCTGATGAGCTCGCTGCTGCCGATGCGCTCGCTCCAGGTAAACAATCTGTCGGACGCCAGTTCGATGTCGGGCACGGCGCGCAAAACTGCTCCAAGCTGAGCGCGAAATTCGTGTTCGAGGGCAGCGACGGCCTGACGGGATACATCGAGTTCGGGAGCATCCGGGATTTCAGGAGCATCCCACAAGCGAACGAGGTGACTGCCCGCTAGAGCATTCAGTGGGCGAGTGGTGAGAACGGCTAATCCGAGCCGTTCGGCGGTGCTCAGCAGCCCGCTCTCTCGAACTTGAAGCTCAACCAAATTCAGCGGCAGCTCGACGACCTCGAAGCGCTCCGCGCCAACGGCCGCCGCCGCCTCGACCAGTTGTTCGAGCGAGAAGGGAGAGTTTACCTGTCCCAAGGCGTTGCTCGCCACACCATACCGCTGCACCCTTCCAAGCCGTGCTTGGCTTTCGAGCCACTGCAAGCCGATTCGCAGTTGAGCAAAGCCATGGTCACTGTTCGGCTCGTCGAACCACTGTTCAGGATTGTGGAGCAAGCAGACGTCGATACAGTCGACGTTGAGGCGGTCCAAGCTGCCATCTAGCTGCCGTTCGAGATACGCCGGGTCGATGCGAGGCATGGCGTCGGCGACGGCTTCAGCCTTGACCGCAGACGTATCTTCCGACGCTGAGGAGTTCGGGACCGCTAAGCCAAGTTTGGTGACGAGCACGACCTCATCGCGACGTACCTCGCCCGTTCGCTGCAACTCCGAAAGCGCGTTGCCAACCGCCCGCTCACTGGCGCCATCGCCATAGACCGGTGCCGTGTCGATGACGTTGCAGCCCTGGCGGAGCGCCAATAGCAGTGCTTCTTGATGGCTCGGTATGCTTTCATGAACGCGATGGGTACCGAAACCCACGCGACTTATCAGCACCGGCTGCTGACGACCCAGCCGTCGCGTCGCCGACGGGTCGAGCAATTGCCGCTCGAAGTAGCGGTGCGTTCCCTCAGGTGTCGCCCAGCCTGGCACGCGGGGTAGAGCCAACGTGCGCGCCCTTTGCTTCCGTGCTTGCAGCGCTTCGTCGGTGAGCTCATTTTGAACGTCTTCGGCCCGTAAGACCGGACGACGACAGGAGTAGTCGCGGCAGATGTACAAGCAGGGGGTCCCATCGGTCGGCAGGTTCTCGGCCCACGGTGTGGGTTTGGAGGCAACGGATTCACCAGACCATGGTGAACGCACCCCAACTGCGGCGCCGGCGCGCTCGGGAGCAGCGGTGGAAGGCTCGTCGGAGTAGGCTACGACCCGTTGCGGGAGAAATACCTGGGCCGCCGCATCACGAAGTGCCCGCGTCGCTTCGAACGGCCCCGAAAAGAACAACTGGGTTGGTCCCGTCAGCAGCCACTCCGCCACGTTGAGCGTCGTCAGGAACGCGCGTGGCTGGCGCTCGATGGCATTGCCATAGGCGCGAATGCTCGCGGTAGCAATCGTGTGCAGGCGCGGCTCATCGTAGTGGTGTCCCAAGCGCACCAGCGCCCGAGCAGCAATCGCCCCGGCATTCGGCAGCGCCCCGTCATTGCCTTCCCGTCGGCGTACGATGAGTGGTTCGTGGGAGTGAGCCGTCTGGAAGAAAGTGCCGGTCGCGGTGTCCAAGAACTCTTCGAGCAGCACATCCGCCAAGCCCCGGGCGTGCTTCAGCCAACTACGCTCGCCGCTCGCCTCGTACAGGTCGATGAGTCCATCTGCCAAGTACGCGTAATCTTCGAGCACACCGTTTAGATGGGCACGACCACTTCTCGCCGTTCGAAATAATCTTCCATCGGGCCGAAGCAGCGTTTGGACCAAGAAACCCGCGGCTCGGCGAGCGCTATCCACGTAGCGTGCTTCACCCAGTACCCGACCAGCCTCGGCCATGGTTGCCAGCATCAGGCCGTTCCACCCAACGAGGATCTTATCGTCCGTTTGCGGAGCGACGCGTCGTCGGCGACCCTCGAACACCTTGGCTTTAGACGAAGCCAAAAGCTGAGTCAGTTCATCTTTACCCAACCGCAGTTCTCTCGCGACCTCGTCGAGTGAGCGCGGGGTGTTGGGGATACTCACGCCTTCCCAGTTGCCGGCTTCCGTAACGTCATAATACGCGCAGAAGGCCCGGGTTTCCTCTGGTTCGAGCAGCTTACGTACCTGCTTGGGCGTGAATACGTAGAACTTGCCTTCAGTCCCTTCGCTATCGGCATCGGTCGCGGAGTAGTAACCGCCACTTTCGTCCTGCATGTCGCGGATGATGTAGTCGAGCGTCTCGACCACCACCGAGCGGTAAGCTTCCTGGCGCGTAACACAGTATGCTTCGAGGTAAACCCTCGGCAGCTGCGCGTTGTCGTACAGCATCTTTTCGAAGTGAGGCACGAGCCATCGGTCATCGACCGAATAGCGGGCAAACCCTCCTCCGATGTGATCATACAGGCCGCCCTGATGCATGGCGTCCAAGGTCTTGGTCACCATCTCTAGCAAGTCTGCGTTGCCGGTACGATGGTACTGACGTAGAAGGTGATGGAGCGCTTGACTGGGCGGGAACTTGGGGGCTGGACCAAACCCCCCCCACGTTTCATCGAATGCGCGCGCGAGTTGGCCGGTGGCTAACTCCCAACTTGCGGCGGACACCGTCTGCGGGGGACTCAAGTTCGAGCCCTTCATCAAGTGATCTCGCACTTCGCCCGCTTGACGGAAGAGTTTGTCGCGGTCCTGTTCCCAGAGCTGGGCTATGCGAGTGAGCAACGTCAGGAAGCCCGGCCGTCCGTGACGGTCCTCGGGGGGAAAATAGGTGCCTGCGAAAAACGGCACTTGCTCAGGAGTGCAGAAGACGGTCATCGGCCAGCCGCCGCTACCAGAAATTGCGATGGTAGCCGCCATGTAAACATCATCCAGATCGGGCCGTTCCTCGCGATCGACTTTGATGCACACGAAAGCTTGGTTCATGGCGCGGGCAATGCTCTCGTTCTCGAACGATTCGCGCTCCATGACGTGACACCAGTGACACGCGGAATAGCCGATGGACAAAAGGATGGGCTTGTCCTCCCGCTCAGCGCGCTCCAATGCCTCCGGGCCCCAGGGATACCAGTCGACGGGATTGGAAGCGTGGGCGAGCAGGTAGGGGCT
>CAZNZA010000106.1:3237-5421 GCA_964577325.1 uncultured Polyangiaceae bacterium | reverse complement strand
GGGATCGTGTAGTTGCGGGCGTCTTCAGGGTCCAAGTGGCTGTTGTCCACGCCCCCATGGTCTGTCGTCAGGATGAGTGCGGTACGACCGGAAAACGCCGGCGACTGCACGACATCCACGAGTTTGCGCACCTGTTGGTCCATCAGAACGAGCGAGCTCAAGTAGGGCTCAGAACCCCAGCCATAGGTATGGCCAGTCACGTCTGGATGATTCATGTGAACGAACGACAGGCGCGGTGGACTGTTTACGAATGACTCGATGAATGCATCCACGAGCAGAGCGGTGTCGCTGTTGTGCACGTACTCGTCGATCTTGTTCTTGCCGTCGTCCCGTCCGGTAATATCCGGCGCGCCCCAGCCGTTGTACGATTGTTCGTAGATGACGAACTTTGTCTTGCTGGCGTACAGGCCCGTCCTCATGCCAGCGTCATGCGCGACATCGAAGATGCTGGGTGTGTACGTCCGGGCAGGATTGCCCATGTTGTGCAAAGTATCGCTCGGGCCCGGCTCGCCGTTGTAGATGTAGCCGTGAGCCCTGTCTGCACGATAGCCAAGGACTGGTGAGACCGGCAAACCCGTGAGCATACACGTGTGGTTCGGCAACGTATTGGTGTGGGTTTTGTCGGTGCGCGCGTTGTGCGTCCATGCAGCGAGCGTCTGCAACTGGGCGAAGGCGGGCAGGGTGCCCGAGTCTAGAAGTTGATCTAGGTACCGCGTCGCCAACCCGTCGATGGACACGACTATGACATGAGCCACCGCGGGCGCGCCCAGGGCACCGTCCGGCGCCGGCTCGTTGTGGTCGGGCTCGTCCAGCGTGGGCGCATGACCCGGCGCTAGCGTCCCATCATCGGGTCTTCCGGTATCGTGGGCGCTCAGCACCGTCCGGGGCGCGAGGGGCAGATCAGGCTCTGCGCAACCGGCGAGCCCGACACTCGCACAACACAGATACCAGAGTGGACGTAGCCACGATCGGGAACGCTCAGAAGGTTGGGCTGACATCATTGCCTCAACCGCGTCTTTGTCACAGATGCGCGGCTTTGGCCAGCCTTAGGCCCGGGCCGTCGCCTCCCCGTGTCTGCTCGGCTCGACATACGACGAGCGGCCGAGTCATTATGGGTCTTAGATCGTGCCTACGCCTGTCTGATTTTCCAAGCCGACGGCAGGTGAGCAGAGCGAGAAAGCGAGCGGGTAACGTCAGAGCGTTTGCGTCAGCGCATTCGTGGCGTTCACGGAAGTCGCAGAGCCGGCAAATGGGGAGCGGAGCTGGACTTCGCTTTGGGGTACCTGCTCGTGGATGTTGAGGGAAGCATCCGAGCATTCCACGCACAACCACCCACGTGTGCACAGGGCGGTGAAGCGATAACGGTTTTGGCTGCGGCTTGCTCCCGAGCCGAGAGAAGCGGACGACGAAACGTCTCGAGGGGCGGCAGCATCAGCGGCTGCCGACTGCGCCCACTCTTCCTGTACGATCCATGAACCCCGCGGCGCGCGATTGACCAAACGCGCTTCATGGAAGATGAGCTGCGCGCGCCCGCTCAAACCCGTACGCGTCGAACTATGAAGCTCCACGCACACGGTGTCCGCGCTTTGATTCACGCCGAGAATGATGGAATCTCCGAGCGGGATGCGGCTTGCTTGTTCGAGCTGCTCTGGCGCCGAACGCCGCATCATCATCAATGCTTTCGAGTAGCGCTGGGCCGAGTGCTGCCAGCGCAGTGCTGCCAGCATACGTACGGCAAATACCGGACTTTCCATTCTCGTCCAGATCTTGCGATCGAAGTAGTGCATGTTCATCCCCCGGTGTTCGTTTCTGCAATGATGGGTAACCGTCGTGACTTCAGCTGACTCTAGCGCGTTAATTTGTTGCGACTTATCTGACGGTGGCATCCGGAGTGACGATATCCGAACCGTCGCGCACCGACCACGCTTCGTTCGCGCGAGAGGGAGTATCCTGCCACCGTCTGCACGCCATGACCAGAGCAACTTAAGAGGGTATCGCAGAAGTTGCTTGATTACTCCCTCACCATAAGTCTCTCGTTGCGAGAGCCGCGTCGTAGGCAAATCCTTCGCTTGGCACGAGGCTCGCGTGGTCCGTGATGCATGTAGGATAACGGACTGCTGGCGAGGTGTTCAGCCCGTTGTTTCGCGAGCGTGACCAATGAGTGACGACGCCATCACGGCCAAG
>CAZNZA010000106.1:0-3137 GCA_964577325.1 uncultured Polyangiaceae bacterium | reverse complement strand
GGAAGCCTGGCTTCTCGCTAGCCACCTGAGGCAGATGGTCGAGCGTACTCTCATGGAAGTCAGTGGCGAAGCATGAAGAATGTCCTTCCAGTCACTGACGTCGCGAGGCTCGAGCACTTCATCCTCGGCACGCCTTGGCTGCTCGAGGTGCTGCGCGTAGTGCGCGACCGGGGGCCTCGCCTCGCGCACGTGGGTGCCGGCGCAATCCGCGACACGGTCTGGGATGGTCTCACCGGAGTGCGGCGTTCTGAGTCGCACACCGCGACGAGAGACGTCGACGTCGTCTATTTCCAGCCCGGGGCGCCGGACTCCGAGCAGTGGATGCAGCGGCTTCATGCTGCGCTGCCCCAGCACCGTTGGGACATCACCAACCAAGCTCTGGTTCATGGTTGGCAAAGTCGTCAATTGGGACGCCCGATTGCCCCATACGCTTCGCTCGAGGCCGCTGTGGCGAGCTGGCCGGAAACCGCAACGGCTATAGCGGTCCGGCTTCGTCGTTCGGAGCGCCTAGCGATCGTCGCTCCCTACGGCTGTCGCGATCTCTTCAGTATGCAGGTTCGACCCAGTCCCGGCTTGACCTCCCCGAGTGTCTACACGGCCCGACTGCGCGAAAAGCAGTGGGCGGCGCGCTGGACTTGTCTCACCGTTCACGGCGTTGCCATTCACTCCGACCCGACTGATCCCAACCCCACGTCTTCATGACTGAAACGCCTTCTTTGCTTCGTCCAGATTATCCGCGAATTGTCGGCAGGTCGAGCTCCCACTTTACGCGGGTGTTGCGCATGTTCGCCGAGGAATGCCGCGTTGCTTACATATTCCAGGTGGTGAGCAGTCTTCTCGCTGTAGAACCCACCGCGTACGGTGGCAATCCCGCACTTCGTCTTCCGAACCTAGTCACTGCCGACGGAACCATTTTTGGATCACTGCCGGGCTGCCGCTACCTCTCCCGCCTGCGCGACGAACCGCTGCGAATGGTTTGGCCAGAGCAGACATCCTCGATATTGGCTTCCAACGCTCTGGAACTTACCCTGCAAGCCATGTCGAGCGAGGTTTCGCTGATCATGACCGCGGCCACCGGTGGGGAACACACGGCGTATGCGGCCAAGTTGCGAGCTGCCATTGACGGCACGTTGGGTTGGCTCGAGCACAACGTTCGGTACGCCCTCGCGGAGCTCCCGCCCCGCGATCTGAGCTACCTGGAGTTAACGCTCTTTTGCTTGGTGGAACATCTGGAGTTTCGTGACGTCACGCCCACGAACCCGTACCGCCACTTGCGTGCTTTTCGTGACGAATTCGGCGCGCGTCCATCCGCAATGGCCACACCCTTCCGATTCGATGCATGACGTAGAAAGACTGGCTGGCTACAGCACCGGGATCCCATAGGTCATGAGTGATTCTCGAGGTCGCTCTTGCGAATAACGGTGGTCGTAGATTTCCAGGTCGGGACCGTAGGTGTGGCGCCTTCGGGACTGGCTGAGCCACGTGCCATAGGCGTAGCTCACGGTTCGGTCGATCTCCTTTGGATCTCCAAGATGGGTGAAGAAGGCGTAGCACGCCGCCGGAACCTCGACCTCTACCATCCCGGAAGGAAGGGGGGCCTGAGAGTCGGCGCTCACCTCCACCGCGGACGTGTACTCCAGCACCTCGTCATCCGGTTGGGCTTGTCGAACGACGCCGTAGCAAACGCCGGGAATGCGATCTTCGACCTCGACCAAGCGTGCCAGGAAGTTCACCCACAGTGGGGGCAGCTTGGCGCCGATGTTGTTGCGCTCGGAGTCCACGCTGTAGAAATGCGTCTGCAATCCTATCAGGCGGCGATTCGACGTGTGCTCGAGTTCTGGAGTCAGCGAAACGTTCGTATTCACGTGACGAAGATAATGCTCATCGATGCGAAGCTTTTCCAGAAACAGGTGCTTGTCTCCGAACCTACGATAATGGCCGGGAGCAACGTCGAAGGCGCTTCTGAAGGCGCGCGTGAAGCTGGCCTGTGCTTCGAAACCAGCCTCCTGCGCGATCTGCAGGATGCCCTTGTCCGTCGACACCAGGGCGATGCGTGCATGGGCGAGGCGTCTAGCACGCACGTACGTCTTCAGTGTTTCGTTGGTAATCGCCTTGAAAATCCGCTGGAAGTGCCAATGACTCATGCCTGCGCTGCGTGATACAGAGCAAAGGTCGAGATCTTCGGTGAGATGATCTTCGATGAAGTCGATGCCCCGCTGAACCTGCTTCAAGTAGTCTGCGCTCATCGTCTGTGTGTTTCAGGCTGCAGCGGTAGGTCCGTCTGGCGCCGCAACCTCAAAGAAGCCGTTCATTGCCATGAGTTTGCCGCACTCGTCATACTCGGCGTAGCTCGTACCGACACCGATTTTCCTAGCTTCTCCGTCGCGCATCTCCCATCGCGCGATGCTGCGTCCGTGGTGGGTGATGAACTCGGTGGTGACGAAGTGTCCACCCGGGACTTGTCGGTGGAAGTCAGTCATGTAGGCGAGGAGTGGTTGCCAGCCTTCCGCTACGATGTGAGGATCCCTGTACACGCAGCCACGATTCAATGCTCTTTCAAACAGAGCCAGCTTTTCTTCGGCGCGTTCAGCCTTCCAGGAAGCCACGTACCATTCCCACGTCGTGCGCGGGTCCTTCACGTCAGTTGGTTCGTTCATGCTCGATACCCTCGCACCTCCGCGCGTGTTGGGTTTGACCGTTTGTGCGAACTTGCATGCCGCTGGCGGCCGCTGAACAGCAGCCGGACGTGCGTTGGCCGATACTGGGTCGAAATCGCAGGTGCCGACCTCGCTTGCGCCGTCCAGTCCTCGAGCGCTAGCGAGAGCCGACAGGGGAATTCCCCGCTGGCCAGCGCCCGCGGTCTGAAGCTGCTCGCACAGTTCGGCGTTTCCCTCAGACGAGCTTTCTCGCTGACCAAGTTACCACGCCGACACATGCTGGTTACTTTGAAGAGCCTCAACCCTGGGCAGCCTCGACATCATGAGTGGACTCGGTGGCTTGAATAAATCTCCTGCGGGCGTCGTCTTCGGCGTCTGCCAACTACAACTGCCCAAGGTCGTGACGGGCGATGACCTTGCCGCCCAGACGCAGCGCGTTTGCGATCTGGTAGCGAAGGCGCGCCGGAACTTACCCGGCAT
>CAZNZA010000105.1:3457-19028 GCA_964577325.1 uncultured Polyangiaceae bacterium | reverse complement strand
ATTTCCCCGAGCCCGATGCCGACTCCGAATCCCTGCCCGATCCCCCTTCCGGACCGGTCGAGCGAACGTGTTCAAACGCAGTGGCGATCAAAGCTGCGTGAGCCCCAGGGGGTCCATGCATACCGGGTAGCGGCGTGCTAGGCTAATGGATCGTCCTACGACTTACCAAGCCTGAAAGGATGGCGACTTCATGATCAGCCAGAGCGTGCCCCTGAGCGTTTTCGAATCCCTGCCGAAGACCGACCTTCACGTCCATTTGGATGGTTCACTGCGCTTGCAGACCATCCTCGACCTCGCGGAAGCACAAAATGTCGTGCTTCCAGCCAGTAGTCTCGAAAAACTGCACGAGGCCATTGGCTGTGGCCGCGACTTCGGCTCTCTCACCGAATATCTGCGCGGCTTCGCCATCACGTTGAGCGTCATGCAAACGGACGAAGCCCTAGCCAGGATAGCGTTCGAGTTGGCGGAGGACGCTCACCTGGAGAACGTGCGCTACATGGAGGTTCGTTACGCTCCGATGCTGCATACGCAACGGGGATTGCCCCTGTCACGCGTTGTGGAGGCGGTGCTCGAGGGACTGAGCAAGGCGCGCGAAGCGTACGGCATCATGTCGAACGTGATCCTGTGCGGGATCCGCAACATCTCGCCGGAAAGTTCGCTCCAAATGGCGGAGCTGGCTGTGGCTTACAAGGGTCGTGGGGTGGTCGGGTTCGACCTGGCGGGAGCCGAAGAAGATTATCCGGCGAAGCGCCACCTCGAGGCTTTTCAACTCGTTCGTGCCAACAACATCAACTGCACCATCCACGCCGGCGAAGCCTATGGGCCCGAGTCGATAGCCCAAGCGTTGCACGACTGCGGCGCCCACCGCATCGGCCACGGCTGCCGCCTCATTGAGAACGGTGACTTGCTGCACTACGTCAACGACCACCGCATCCCCTTGGAATGCTGCCCATCCAGCAACGTTCAAACGGGAGCCGTGCGCGATCTCAAGTCTCACCCGCTCAAGCTCTATTACGACTTAGGCTTACGGGTGACGATCAATACGGACAACCGCTTAATCACCGATACTACCGTTTCCCGCGAGTTGTGGCTCGTCCACACGAAGATGGGGGTTTCGTTTTCGGACCTGCGCAACATGATCCTGGCCGGCTTCAAGTCCACCTTCCTCCCGTTTCACGAAAAGCGAGCATTGATGCGGCGAGTGTCTGCCGAGTTGGCCGAATACGACCAGAACGGTCAGCGCATGAACGCTCCCGTTCCCGATGCGTTGACGAGCGAAGCCATGGGCTCGGGCAACGACAGGCCCAGTTTGCGAGTGATGTGAACCATCACGCGGCGCTGCGAGCACGACGACGTACGGCACGAGCCAATTCGGTCAGCGCGTCGCGCGTGGTCGGCAGATCGATGCAACCGTCCGTCATGCTCTGCCCTAGACGACGCGCGCCGCGCGGAGTCACCGGTTGGCTGCCGGCAATCAGGTAGCTCTCCAGCATGACCCCGGAGACGGGTCCGCCGAGAGCTATTTGCCGGGCCACCTCGCGAAGCACGCGGGGCTGATTGCGGTAGTCCTTGCTGCTGTTGCCGTGACTACAGTCAATCATGACCTGCAGGTGGTTAGCGTTCATCTCGCGCGCCTTTTGATGCACACGGGCCACCGACAACTCGTCGAAGTTGGGGCCGCTGGCCCCTCCGCGTAGGACCACGTGACACGCTGCATTGCCCGTGCTGTGCACCAACTGCAAACGCCCCGCTCCACACACCGACGGAAAAGTGTGAGAAACCGCTGCCGATTGCATGGCCGCCAAAGCGATGTCGATGCTGCCGTCCGTGCCGTTCTTGAAGCCCACGGCGAACGGCAAGGTCGAGACCGTTTGACGGTGTACTTGGCTTTCCGCGGTTCGAGCCCCCACCGCAGCCCAACTCAGCCACGGTGCGACAAATGGTACGAACAGCGGATCGAGAAGCTCAGTTGCCGTCGCTAGTCCGATTTCCGTCAGTTGCCGCAGCAACTCGATCCCCGTACGCACCCCGTGCTCGACATCGTGTGAGCCGTCCGCATACGGATCGCTGAACCATCCCTTCCATCCGACCGTGGTGCGGGGCTTTTCGAAGTAGGTACGCATGCAAAGCAGTAGTTCATCGGCGAACTCGTCCTGGAATCGCCGCAACTCGTGAGCGTACGACAGCGCCGTGTCCGGGTCGTCCATCGAGCATGGTCCCACGACGACCAGTAAGCGGGGATCGGCGCCGGCCACGATGTTGCTCACGTCGCGACGGGATTGCTCGATCCAAGCATCGTGCTCAGTGCTGCGCAAAGCATTGACGCTGTCGGGCGAACACAACGGTGTGTACCGGGGATGCTGAACTCGTTGCGAGAAGGGGGTAGTGCAGGAATCGGGGCGAAGCGAGGGCGTCGGGGCAGATAAGGGAGGACTCATAAATGAACTCGTCAGGGGAAAGACAGGCGATTGGGAGAAGCGGGCAGTAGGCAAATGGCGGTGGTGAAGCGTGGCGCTAGCGCACTAGAAATGAAAAAAGCCCCACTCGCTTGGCGAGTAGGGCTTCCTTGGAGCGCTTATCTGGGGGCTTGAGGAATGGTTTAGCTGATTCCTTCTCGAGTCCCTCGGGCGCGCGGATATGCCCTCTCGCCGTGCATGAAGCACGGATAGCTAAACCAATACCAAAAGCGGTTGGAGGGCATGTCGTTCAAGGATACCGAAGCAAAGTGCGAAAGCAAGGGCTTTCCCGATCCCTGCGAATCACTCGAACTTCAGCGCCTCGCGTTCGCTCATGTCCGTCAGCTCGCCGATGATGGCCGCTGCCCGTTCGACGGAGGGATCCCCCGGCGGGGGCAGTTGGATCAAGAAGCGAACGAACAGATCGCCAATCTTGTTCTGCCGCTTCACGCCCTTGCCGCGCAAACGCACCTGCTGTCCGCTGCGGGCGCCTGCGGGAACTTTGAGCGAGACGTCGCCGTGAGGCGTGGGTACGCGCACCTTTGTCCCGAGATACGCCTCCGAGACGGAAAGCGGCAGGTCGAACGTGAGGTCCAGACCCTCGCGCTTGAAAAATGGGTGCTCCTGCACGCGAATCGTCAGCAGCAAGTCTCCAGCTGGTCCGCCCGCGCGACCGGGGGCACCTCTGCCCGCGACCCGAACCTTGTCGCCGTCTCCGGCGCCAGGCGGCACGCGGACCGTGACTTCTTCGTCCAGCCCTTGCACCCGCACCTTGACGTTGGCACCCCGCACCGCGGACACGAAATCTACCGACACATCGCCCACGGCGTCCTTGCCCCGGGCTGGCCCGCGTTGAGCTGCGCCGCCCCCTCGGAAGACGTCTCCGAACAGGTCGCCAAATCCTCCAAAGCCGCCACCACCGCCGACGTTGCCGCCGAAGATGTCCTCCAAGCCGCCGCCGCCCCCAAACGGCGAGCGCCCGCCGCGATAAGCGCGAGCCACGTCGGGGCGGAAGTTGTCTCGCAAGCCCTCTTCGCCAAACTCGTCGTACAACGCGCGCTTCTTCTCGTCACTGAGCACCTCGTGCGCGCGGTTGACAGCTTTGAACTTCGCCTCTGCCTCGGCGTTGCCTTGGTTTCGATCGGGGTGATACTTCACGGCGAGCTTCTTGTAGGCCCGCCGTATCTCGTCTGTCGAAGCCCCCTTCGCAACACCGAGCTCACGGTAGTAGTCCGTTGCCATAATCTCGAGATCCCTTACGTTTCCGCAACCTAAGTGCGGGCGTTCACGGGTTCAAGTCCCGAACCGCGGGTGTTGACGTTTCTCGAAACGCGTGGCGACCCCTCGGCGCCGAGCAGCGCACGACCAAGATGTCGGCCTGGGCAGTCGGCGGCGCAGGCGTGAAGTCGGCGCTGATGGTGTGACGGTCGAACCCGTGGCAGCACAGCAGCGCCTCCATCTCGAGCGGGAAGAACTGGCGGTGGGTGAGCAAGATTTCCCAGGGCGGCTGTCCATCACTGGGCTCGAAGCGCATCCACGTCGAAAGCACTTGGCGCAGGGGCGAGTAATGAAAACGCTCAGCATAGCGGACCATCTTGCCCGACGCCGGGTCACGCAGCCGCGGCCCTTTGAACCAACGCTCCGGGTCGAGGCTGAGATCGGACACGCGCGGCGTCGAGTAGTCGAACACGAGCTCTCCCCGTCGTTTCATCAAATGACGACCTGCAACCGCGAGAAATGCGCTGACGTCGCGCTGGGTGTACAGGTGTAGAATGGTATTGAAGGGCGCAATGACCCACCGGAAGCGACGCTCGAGCGTCAAGCTGCGCATGTCACCCAACAGCGGTCGCACGCGTCGGCGCACCGCCGCAGGCTCCCCTTCCAGCCGTTCACCCAAAAGACCAAGCATGCTTGGACTCGAGTCTACTGCCGTCACTGACAAGCCAGCTCTGGCAAGAGGAAGCGTGATCCGGCCGCTGCCGGCACCCAGCTCGAGCACCTGACCAGGATCCTGGCTCAACAACTCGACGTAATAGCGCACGTCCGTTTGGCGTCGCCGGTACGCCTGCTCATAGTAGGCGGCGTGCGCGTAAAGCTCCGAGGCACCGCGTTGTAGCGCGATGTTGGGGGCATCAGACGCCACGGGGCAGCTCGATCAGCGGTGTCTCCTATCCGCGGTGTCGCAGCGCGAACGACCGTTAGTAACCTTGCGGGTTAGTCTCCTTCAACCACTCTTTCACGACTTCGGTTGAATCTCGGTGGAAGTGGACTTTGCCTGCCGCAATCTCGCGCAAGCTCGTCACCGAATGCTTGTTGGAAGACTTCACGAGCTGGTCGCTGCCTTTCATCAACTGCCGGGTGCGGCGTGCCGCAAGCACGACCAGGGCAAATCGGTTCTCTTCCTTTTCCAAACAGTCTTCGACGGTCACACGAGCCATAACTGAATTTCCTTGGGGACGCGCAGGAGTCGCGACTCGACATGCGCTTGCGTCGGGGGCCGTGCACCCTAGTTCAGGACCCGCCGAATCTGCAAGGGGGCGGTAGACAAAGTCCGAGGCTTAAAATTACTGAGCGCAGAAGAGCACACCAGGTTGCGACAATGGGGACGCGACGCGGAGTATACGGCTAGAACCGCCGGCTGGAGAAAACCATGGCGAACAACCTGATCAAACGTTTAGTCGACACGAAACCCTACTACGGAGATTTAGCCGTAGCTCTGCTGCGCGTGGGCTTCGGACTGGGCATGGCCTTCGCCCACGGCTTGGCCAAAGTCGGGAACTTGAGCGGATTCACGCAGAATGTTGCGAAGATGGGGATCCCGCTGCCCGCGCTATTCGGTCCAGCGGCAGCCCTGAGCGAGTTCGTCGGCGGCTTGCTGCTCGCGATTGGCCTATTTACCCGGCCAGCAGCGCTCTGCCTCTTGATCACGATGCTCGTAGCCGCGCTTTGGGTTCACGCCGATGACCCGTTCCAAAAGAAGGAGCTCGCCCTGGCCTTCGCCTTGGTTGCGCTCTTCTTCTTACTGTACGGGCCAGGGCGCAAGAGCCTCGACGCCGCTGTGAAGTGAGTACTGGTCCAGCCTTCGTTCCGTCATCGCCGGCTGTCACCCATCGGCGACCATTACCCGGCGCAACCAGCTCGAGGGATGCCGCGGTAAGCCAGCGCCCGGGCTTGCCAGCTTTCGAAGCCGCGCAGCAGCAGTTCACTTTGCGCGGTGGGCTCGAGCGCCGCCAAGGCCCAAGCCACGGCTTCGAGGGTGCAGAGCAGGCCGGCCTCCGTGCCGCGGCGTAGGCAGTAGTGGGTGTCGCGATCTTCCAAGCGCACGTGGGTGAGGCGCTGCAGTACCGAGTGACGGCGCACGAGCCTGCGGCTTTGAGCCCATGTGCCGTCGGGCACCACGAGTTGCCGGTACGGCGAGGTTCCTAGCTCCGAGAGTGGCATCGCTTCGGCGCTCGGATAAAGAACGACGGCGTCATTGGCTTCGAGCAAGTCGAGGGCCAGGGCGGTATCCTGACCCGCTCCCGGCGTCGGCCCGCCCCGCAGCAGAACTCGGCTCTGAGGCAGCATGCGTTGGGCCAGGCGTACCGTGTTCGTCGGCTTGCGCCACTCGCGGTAGTGCACGAGAAAAGTGATGCGCGTGCGAACGACGACGTTCGGTAACTCAGCGCATACACATAGGAAGCACGGCAGCCCACACCCGTCGCAACGCGCGGAGCGGTAGCCACGGCCGGTGCCTTTCATCAACGCCGGATAGACGATGTCCTCGCGGAAGACAAGCCGTCCGTGTCGAAACGCCCCGAGGTGCAGCTGTCGAGCCTCGCCTGATTGTTTTCCTCCGCGCGGCGGAGATGGATCCGCTATGCCGGTGGTCGATGCCTCGTCCGGTAGTGCTGAGTTCAGCGATTGCGTTCGGAGTGACGTTGCATCCGTGCGGCGTTGTGGACGCGCACCCGACGAAAGCCCCGGTGGAGGCGCACGAGGGTGGGACGCACGAGGGCGAGACGCCTGCTGGAGTCGAACCTGGTGCCGCGGTGAAAGCGCCCCTGCCAAACCAAGCGACACCGCCTGATGTCTCGTCGCTGCCCCTAAAGCTAGAGCCGGAAGGAAGGGTCAGCCAGCCGTGGGCGATCGTGGGGAGTATCATCCCAGGTCTGCTCGTGCACGGCTCGGGCAGTTGGCTTTCGGGCGACGATGACACCTCCAAACGCCTGCTCATCTTGCAAGGTGCGGGCATCGGCGTGACAGGCGGTTCACTCGCGGCACTGGCCCTTACAGGAGCGGCGAGAGATTGGGTTGGATTGTTCGCCACCACCACGGTGTTCGGAGTGGGTGCCTTGGGAGTGAGTTTCCTTGCCGATGTGTATCGAACCGCCCTTCCCGAAGGGATGGGCAGACACCCGGGCCACATCCCCTGGGGCACCACTGAAGTAGGATTGCTGTGGGTAAGCGGGCCGCACGTCGAGCTAGGTCCGGTCGTAAACGTGTCTGCTACGCTGCATAGTGGTCGCTGGATTACTGCTGCTCAAACGGCGTATTCCCCGTGGTCGCTACATGCCGCCGCGCGCCTCGAGAGCGGCTATCGCTTGTTGGGTGCCGCGGAAAATGAGCCGAACGAAGCAGCTGGGGGCGGGCACGCGAGCCTCTTCTTCGGGCTGACCGGCGAACGCTACGGAGAGGAAGGGTTTAGCAGCTCGGGCAGTGAAGTGCGCCTGGAAGCGCGCATCGACTCCGAACACCTTGCTCCCTACGTGCGCGGTGCCTTCGTGGAGTGGGAGCTCGGCTATGCCGCCCGTCGTACGAGCTTTCCTCTCACGAGACGGTATCATGACGATTCACTGTTGATAGCTGGCGTTGCCTTCGGCGCCTACCATGGCGATGCCACTCGTGGCGGGGGCGCAACCCGTCTCTACTACAATCATCGCCACGACGGTTACGCGGGCGGATTGGTCACCACTGGCATTGGCAGCGGCGTGGCCGGCCGCGTCGGCTTCGACAGTCGCCACTTCTTTAGCCCCAGGTGGGGGCTCCGAATTGGTGCAGAGGTGGGGTCAGCCTGGGTGTTTGGCATCCACTTGATCACGCAGTTTTGGGATGAAGTCCCGTTGCTCAGTGCCCTGTCCCCTTCGCCGTCGGACGACCCGTCTTCGTCGATACCCAAGGTTCCGTGATGTCCTCATACATTCCCCGTGCCAGCGCCGTCCTCCTCGTTACACCGCTTCTGGTTCAGTGCCTGACTCCGGCGGCTGAACGGGCTGAACGCGACGCCAAGATTGGAAACGCCGAGACCAGCGCCTATTCGGTCCAAGTGCAAAACGGCTTGGCCGCGGTGCGCACGGCCACGCCCGACGAGCTCGAGCTGTGGCTTTCGGCACCCGTCATCAACGTGGAGCTGAAGTTCGTCCGAGCATCCGCCGTACAGCTGGAGTTGGCCAACATGATGCCTAGCGCCGATGTGCGCATCGCCGAAGGCGACGTGACGCTCGAGCCCGTCAGCACCGATCGGGCCAAGGCGCGCAAGTTCCTCGTAACCCCGTCCGGCGCGGGCAGCGTCAGGTTGGAGATAGGTCCAGAGAATGACAGCGTCCGCTCCTTCCGCTTCGGTCTGTTGAGTGATGTTCAGGAAGCCATCGATCGCGTGCACCAGGTATACGAGGTCATCAACGCTCAGCCCGACCTCGAGTTCCTATTGGGCGCCGGCGATCTCACCCAGAGAGGACACGAAGCGCAACTCGCACACTTCGAGCAGCAGCTGGACAAGCTCGAGATCCCTTACTACACGACGCTCGGCAATCACGAGTTAGGAGTCGAACCGCCCCCATACCAGCGCCTGTTCGGGCGAGGCTCCTTTAGTTTCGAGTATCGTGGCGTGCGCTTTACGCTGCTCGACAGCGCCAGTGCTACCTTGGATCCCAAAGTCTATGAGTGGCTCGATGATTGGCTGGGGCAAGGGCGGGAACAGTTCCACATCATTGGTATGCACGTGCCACCGGTGGACCCCGTCGGGGTGCGTAACGGCTCGTTTGCCTCTCGCCTGGAGGCCAACAAGTTGTTTTCGCGCCTGACGCGAGGCAACGTCGACCTGACGTTGTACGGACACGTGCACTCGTTTTACGATTTTGAGAACGCCAACATCCCAGCCATGATTTCTGGTGGAGGGGGCGCCATTCCCGAGCGCTTCGATGACTTGGGGCGACACTTCGTGGTCATCGAGGTCGACCCGAACGATCAGACGTTCAGCCACGAAGTCGTACGCGTGGATTGATGAGACACGTAGCATGAACCTGGCGATTGTTGCACCCGTTCTCGGCCTGGCTATCGTGCTGGTGGCGGGACTGCTGCGCCTCCGGCGTTCCAACCGCTCCGTTCGGCTGCGCCGCAGTGTCGTATTGTACGGGCTATACTTGGTGTTAGCCACTGGGACATACTTTGGCAACGCCTTCGGTCCCAACCTGTGGTTGACGGTGCTGACGATAGCTACCGAGCTGTTGGTGGTGTTGCTCGCCATCAATTTGGCCGCTCTGCTCGTCTTCGACGTGGGCTTGCGCGAGTTGAATCTGCGTATCCCGGATATCGTCCACGACTTGGTGGTGGGCACAGCCTACATCATTGCCTGCGTCTGGCTCATGCATCGCATGGGCGTAAACTTGGCCAGCATCGTCGCTACGAGCGCGGTAGTTACGGCCGTCATTGGTCTCTCTCTGCAACCAACGCTCGGAAATGTGATTGGTGGCCTCTCGCTGCAAGTCGACAACTCGATAACCGAAGGCGACTGGATCGAGATGCCCGACAAGGTACAGGGCATCGTGCGACAAGTGCGTTGGCGTCATACCGTCGTGGAAACGCGTGATTGGGACACTCTGTTGATCCCCAACAACCAACTGCTCAACCAAACCATCAAAGTGCTGGGAAGGCGGCAAGGCCAACCCCGTCAACACCGGATGTGGGTCTACTTCCACGTCGATTTTCGCTATTCGCCGTCTCAGGTGATACGAGTCGTCGACGACGCTTTACAACGCGCTCCGATCCCGAATGTGGCAGCCAGCCCAGCCGCGCACACGATTTGTTTCGACCTCGCCAAGGATCGGCGCGAGAGCGTAGGTTACTACGCGGTTCGCTACTTCCTGACGGATATGGCGGTCGACGATCCGACGAGCTCGATGGTGCGCGAGCGTGTTTACGCGGCCTTGCGGCGAGCACAAATCCCTTTGGCCATGCCAGCCACGGCGGTGTTCGTGAGTCAGGACGACCCCGACCGGATACTGCACAAACGGGAGCGCGAAATAACCCGAGTAGCCAAAGCCTTGGGGCGAGTGGATCTGTTCCAGCGCTTGTCGAAAGAGGAACTTCGCCAACTCGCCGACTCGGTACGGGTGGTGCCGTTCTCGAGTGGGGAACTCATCACCCGCCAGGGCGCGGAAGCCAATTGGCTGTACGTGCTGACCAAAGGTGAAGTCGAGGTTCGCATCAGTAGTGGTGATCGGGACCGTCGCGTCAATACCTTGCATGCGCCCAGCTTTTTCGGCGAGATGGCGCTCATGACGGGCTCGCCCCGCGAAGCCACCGTCATGGCGGTGAGCGAAGTCGAGTGCGTGCGCGTGGACCGCGGAGACTTCAAGCGGCTGCTCGAAAGCCGCCCGGAAATCGCCCGCGACGCCGCCGCAGTTTTGGCGGAACGTCGCGTCGCTTTGGCCACCATCAAGGAGGGCTTAGATGCCGAAGCCGCGTCCAAGCGCGTCGAAGGTGAACGACATCGCATTTTGACGTCAGTGCAGGAATTCTTCGGCCTCAAGGATTAGTCGGAACGGGGGGCGGCCGCCTGGGCGCGCTGTACAATGTCGGTCAGTCGGGGGAGACTGATGGGCGTGTGGAACGCGGCTTCAGCCAAGAGCAGACGAAAGATTACCGCGGGCGTCGGATTGGTGGCGTGGGTAGTGTTCGTCTCTTGTACCGGGGGCTCCATGTCGACGCACTCTAGGGAGGCGGGCTCTGATAGCGGAGCCGACCTGCCGTGCAACGGTCGTGGGCAAGTGCTCGAGGATCTGGTGGTGAGGCAAAGCTTCGACGGCGGTCCCGCGTTGGAACTCGTTTTGAGAGAGGCCGAACCGCTGCCAGCCGCGGTCGGCAACAACTCGTGGCTCTTCTCGCTGAGTCTGGACGACGAGCAACTCACCGGTTACGCCGACGCCATCACGGTGATCCCTTTCATGCCGGATCACGATCATGGCACACCGACACCGGTCGAGATCAGCGAAGAGAGCGCCGGCCACTACCGGTTGCAACCCGTGCATTTGAGAATGGCGGGATACTGGGAGCTAACCGTCGCCATTGAGAACGAGGAGCTCGACGCGCACGTGGTGTTTGGCCTATGCGTCGAGTGAAGACACAAGCACAGGCGGCCTTGCTCGTCCTAGGGGTAGGCGTCTGCACCTCCATCATGCCCGCTTGCCAGCGTGGCAAGAACCAGCTCGACACGCGCGCCGACACCGGGGTTGTTGCACCAGTACCGACTGATTCACTGCCGCGCGAAACTCTGCTCGATCCCGTTGCCTGTCAGGCCTGTCATCCCGCGCACTACGAAGAGTGGTCCGGAAGCATGCACGCTTACGCGTCCCGCGACCCCGTGTTTGTTGCCATGAATGCTCGCGGGCAGGAGGAAACGGGGGGTGCTTTGGGCGACTTCTGCGTGCAATGCCACGCACCAATGGCCCTTCGAGAGGGGCTGACGAAGGACGGCTTGAACCTGGCGTCCTTGCCCGACGCGTATCAGGGGGTAACCTGCTACTTCTGCCACGCGGTGGACGCCGTGGAAGGCACTCATAACAACCCACTTCGGCTGGCGAACGACCAAGTCATGCGCGGACCGTTTCGCGATCCGAATCCCACCAGCGCCCACGCCTCGAGCTACTCGACCCACTTCGACAAGGATCACGCCGATAGTGCTGCGCTGTGTGGCGCCTGTCACGACGTCGCGGTGCATGATGCCTTCGCGCCCGCCGACGTAACCGTGGAGCGCACGTTCCTGGAATGGCAAGACACGCTTTTCAATGCTCCCGCACATGAGGGCGGCTTGACGTGCAATGGGTGCCACATGCCGATATCGCCCAGCCGCGACCGCTCGGCGGTGGGCGATGATCAGCCGCAGCGACGGTCCCGCCGCCACGACTTCGAGGGCGTCGACGTCGCCATCGACGACTTTCCGGGGAAGACCCGCCAACGACTTCTGGTCCAGCAATTCTTGGACTCGAGCCTACTCGGTGAGATTTGCGTCTCACGAGATGGCGTAGTCGCCGTCACGCTCGAGAACGCCGGCGCGGGCCACCATTGGCCAAGCGGGGCGAGCCACGACCGCATCGCTTGGTTGGACGTGCGAGCGTATGACCAAAACAGCTTGGTCTACCGCACGACGGAGCCGGAGCTCACGGCTAAAGCATACTTGAACAACGCTTCCGACGCGATGACAGACGCCGGTTCAGGCGAGGAGCCCGATGCCACGCTGGGCACAACCCTGAGCCTGACGGATGACGTAGTCGACGAGGCGGGAAACGAGGCGCACTTCTTTTGGGAAGTCTTTCGGGTAAACGGATCCACGACGCTACCAGGTGTGGTGACTCGCGATCCGCAGCACCCGGAGTTCCACCGGGAACGGCGCACGTGGGAGATGGATACCGAGCAAACCGCGTTCGACAGCATCGAGCGGGTTGAACTAACAGTAAAGCTTCGCCCGATCAAACTCGCGGTCCTGGCGGAGCTCGTGCGCAGTGGACATCTGGAGCGCACCCTGGCGCTGAACATGCCCACCTTTGAACTCATCCCGGCCCGCTGTCATCCACGCTCAGAGGTCGAGCAGTATCCGGACATACTGGTGGGGGCGCGGACGGATTGCGACCCCAAATCTCCTGAACACGCCCATACGTTGGTGTGGACCCGCGCCGACGCCACGGCTGACAACCGCAACTTCCGCCAGACGGTCATCCGCGCCGCTCCGGCGCGGTGCTTGGCGCACCCCACGTACATTCCGCCACCGTGATCCCATGAATCACTTTCTGTTCGGCTCGGTCGAGCGAACGCAAGGCGACGTCGGGTCACTGGTCGCTGGCCGATGGCGTACGCAGGTCGGGCCGCGGTTGCTGGCAACCACGTGCATTTGGCTAACATTCACGACCTGGAGTTGCAGCCAGCGCGCAAGCGGACCTCCGATCTCTGAAACCGTCTGGAGTTGCGACGAGCTCGAACGTGCCCCGGACGGTGCTAGCGCCGTACCGAGCATAGCTGCCGCCGCGGTATGGATAGCGAAGGAGCCGCTTGCAGAGCCTGTCGTGTTCAATTTCGCTCAAGGGCGTGCGAACGGCACCCTGGGGCGCCAGGTCATAGCCGATGGCCAGGCGTGGTTCATCTTTTCACTCCCTCTCACCCGTCTCGCCGTACGTCTGGATGACGTTTCGTCATCTCGCGTCGAGGGAGAGTTCATCACGTGCGGTCACCTTGACTCGAGTACCGTCGCTCCTCGTCCGTTCACGGCCTTGCCGCTGGCTCCCACGGTCCCGCGAGCGGAGGGACTGCACCTGATTGCCCGTTACCCTCCTGCGAAAAGCAGCGTCGAGGCGTGTGCTAGCGGCGAGCACACAGCGCTAGACTGGCCCCCACGTAGCTCTGATCTGGCATTGGTCGGCTCGCTGCTTGCCGTGGCGCGCGGCCCGGACGGCCTGCGGGTGTTGGACATCAGCCAGACGAGCGAGGGCACCATCCGCGAGGTAGGGCACTTACCGGCTGCTGTCGGCGACGACTACAACGACGTCGAGAGCATCGATGACGTCACTGTGGCGGTAGCCTCGCAAAAGTACGGGCTGGTCATCGTTGATCTCTCGCAGCCGCACTTGCCCTCGGTGCTGAGTCACTCCTGGCCTCTTCAGGCGCCCCGCGACGGTCACAATCTATGGGTCGTCGAAGACCGCTTGTTTCTCGCACAAGCGCCGCCTGTGGGCACAGGCGCCCTCGCCGCCTTCGACGTGGCTGATGTGCGCAGTCCGCGTCTCCTCTGGCGCACGCAACTGGCGGACGGACACGATGCCCACGATGTCTTCGTCGCTGGGCGAACCGCGTACGTCAGCAGTCTCCGAGGTGGCCTCTACCTGGTGGATACGCACACCGGGCAGTGGCAGCGCCGCTATCCGCTCCCGTTCGCTCACAGCGTTGCGCGACTCGAACATCGTGGCCCGGACGAGCGTTACTTACTGACTCAGGAGAACCCTGATAGTCACCTGCAGCTAATCACCATCGATGCACCGTCGAAGGAACTTCATTCACGGCCGCTCCCGCAGTCCTGGATCGATCGCAGTCTGCCGACGCAGCGATCGGTGAAGTTCCTGTCCGCGGCTGCGCCCCACAAACTCACGTGTCGCGGCGACACTTGCTTCGTTGCCCATCACCAGTTGGGACTGCGTATCTTCGACGTCGGGCCGAGCGACGCTGTCTTCGAGGCCCCCACGCTGAAGGCCTATTTTCATACGTGGTCGCCGCATCCAGAGAGCGAGCGCAACTGGTTGCAGGGGGCGACGGCAGTGGCTGTTGATCTGCCCTGGGTATACGTGTTGGACACCTGCGCCGGCGTGCTGGCGTTGGAGCAGCTTCAATGACGCTGGCGCCCGAAACGCGCCACGCTAACGAGGACGCCAGCGCCGATCAACGACCACCACGCCCAGCCTGCGAATCGAGGGCTGTAACCGCCGGCATCGGTAACGTTGCAGCCACCGTTCCGCGATGGCGAAGTTTCGTCTCCTGCCGGTGAGGAAGGCGCGCCGGCGTCCGCCGCGTCGTCAGAGGGAGCCGCGTATGCTTGCTCTAGCCACTGCAGCGTCGGTGTGCACTCCGCACCGCAGCTCGTGAGTTTCCCGAGATCTTCGACCTTCATTCGAGGTGTCCAGGTGGCGCCCTCGTCCTCGGACGTCCCGAGCACGAAGGGCGAATCCGCAGTGAAGTCGTCCACGCACGCGAACAAGGTGGTGCCTATCGACGATAGACAAGAATAAGCGGGGTGTTCGCCCCCCATACGCTCAAACGTTCCGCTGCCGCGCCGCGCCCGATACAAGCTGCCCGTCTGAGTACTTCTGCCGGCAACCCACAGCCATTCCCCCACCACGGTCACACCAACCACGATACTGTCTTCGGTCAGGGTCAGCAGCGGGGACAACTGACCGGTCTCGGAACTGAAACGCCAGACTTGGTCTGCGTCTCCCCTGGTGCTTTGCGCGAGCACGATTGGCTCATCGGGGAACTCAGGGTCGACGTAGCGTAGGTACAAGGCTAATGTCGAGTCCTCGAACGCCGGAGTGGCTTCTTGCCAAGTGTCCGCTCCGTCCAAACTGTAGGTGATGCGCCAAGCTCTCCCTTGCGCAGTGTAACCTGCTACAAACACCGACCCAAGTCCCGCCGTTGCCGCAAGCTGCCGATAGCTGGTGTCGGCGTCGAAAGAGCGCAGCACCGAAAACTCTGCGCCAGAAGAAGCTTCGAGATTGATGACTTGAGCTTGCGCGTCGTAAACCAGCGCCAAGTGCTCGACCGCCATTTCGGCTTGCGGTGCTACCGTGGTGTAAGTCAAGAGCCAGTCCGACCTGTCGCTACGTGGTCCCGGCTCCCACTCACACGAGTCTTTGCCCTGAGCGAACAGTCCCAAGTCCGTAGACACCAGCGCCCCCTGGCCGCTCGTGCGGGCCTCCAGCAAGAGGCCGCCGATGGTTTCCTCGCACACCAAGTTCCACGCTCCCTGCGCCTCCGTCAGTAACCCGAAGTTGGTGACCACGAGGGGACCCCCCTCGCCCTGCAGCACGTCCCAGAGCAACGGTGACGTGCACGGACCGCCGCAGGCCCGGGCCTCCGCCGCAGCAAAAATCATCGGCAGAGCCGACGCCAGGGCGACAGCGCGCGCTACGGAGAAAGACACCATCGAAACCTAAGCCAGGGGTACCACGAGGATCTACCTCTTGGGCGCCGAGTGGTGCACCTTTGGCTTGCTTAGGCTCGGCGAAAGGTCCCAAATTTGCAAGCCTGACCCCATGAGCCCAATACCACCGCACTCAGCGCGCCCCAGGAACGGGAGATTCCGAACCGCGCCCTGGATG
>CAZNZA010000105.1:0-3357 GCA_964577325.1 uncultured Polyangiaceae bacterium | reverse complement strand
ACTCAGCGCGCGCCTCGCCACGTCGACTGCTGCAGTAGCCGGCGGTGAGCTTCCACGAGCTCCTTTCGCGCCATCAGCTTGATGAGAGCCATCCCTGCCACGAAGCCGCCGATGTGAGCCCAGAAGGCAACGCCTGCCCCCTCAGCGCCCGCCTCGGTAAGCTGGGGCAAGCCGAGGAGTACTTGGTAGCCAATCCAGAACAGGAGCAGGACGTAAGCTGGCAAACGTATGACCTGAATGAAGATGATCCAGATGAAGAGCGTGCTGACACGCACTTTGGGATAAAGCAGCAAGTAGCCGCCCAACACCCCAGAGATGGCCCCGGAGGCTCCGACCATGGGTATCGGCGACGCAGGGTCCACGGCGACTTGAGCCGCCGCCGCCGCAAGACCACACAGTAAGTAGAAGATGATGAATCTCACCTTCCCCATGCTGTCCTCGATGTTGTTGCCAAACACCCAGAGGAAAATGCCGTTGCCCGCCAAGTGACCCCACCCGCCGTGCAAGAACATCGAGGTGAAGGGGGTCAACATGTTGATGGCCTCGGTGTCCACCACGCAAGCCAATCCATCTCCCATTGGCACCCCAGTGCCGACCGCCGCCTGGCCCGTGACCTCTCCAGGCACCAGACCCAGGTTGCAGACACTCGCAGCCAGTATGCGCGAGTCGAAGCCTGCCCCCTGAACCGTAAACCATACAACCCCCAGAGCGATCAGGATGGCGTACGTGACCCAAGGAGTCTGGAGCGTGGGATTATCGTCTTTGAGGGGGATCATGAGGCTTAGAGTGTTTACCTCCTACCATGACCCAAACTTCGGCACGGGGGGAGCTGCTGCAACGTCAGTACGCGGGCGCATCGCTGGCTGGAAACGACTCCCACGACGCCTCGTCTACCTTATCTCGACCCTCGTTGTCCTTACCTTCCGCCTCTTTCCTGGGACTGGCTTTTGGCTTATCCGTAGGAGAGTTCGGCGGCCTGCCCGGGGTGTGCGTTTCGCTAGGCTTGGGCTTGTCGGTCTTGTCATGGCGTTTGGTCATGGGCTCCGGGGATGCAAAGGGCGTTCCCGTCGAGAAACCAAGGCTCAGTCAAACGGCAGTTTAATTAAATGGCAGTCCAGTGGTCGAAAAGGATCTTGGCACCCAACGCGATCAGCACAGCACCGCCAATCAGGTCAACGCGACGCCCCAACATCGACCCGAAGCGGCGTCCCAAATATAGGCCAGCCACACTCAACACGGCCGTCGTGATCCCAATCGTCAGCAACGATGCCAACTTCGGCGCGTCGAGCATCGGCAGCGCAAAGCCGGCACCAAGCGCATCGATACTGGTAGCTACTGCGGCGATCAGCATCAACCACATCCCGAACGGGTCACGGCGCGGCATCTGAGCGACAACCACCCGGGCCGACACGGCGCCAGATCGTTCCGTCTCGAAAGGGCCGTCTGCCTCGGGCTCACCGGCTGCCTCTTGGCGGGCGTCCCACATCATCTTTCCACCTATCCCGGAGAGCAATACGAAAGCGATCCAGTGGTCGAAGCTCGCTACTAAGGGTCCCAAGCGGGCTCCTGCCATCCATCCCAAGAGAGGCATGAGAGCCTGAAAGCCCCCGAAGAACAAGGCCACTCGCAGCACGTGGTGAGGGGCCACGCGCGGCACGGTCATGCCTCGGGCGGCGGCCACCGCCATGGCGTCCGCGGCCAGGCCTACAGCCAGCAACAGCACTTCGCCTGGACCCATCGCGAGCAGCTTAGCAGCGCGCACGCTAGGACCGCTCCCAAAAGTCGCCCCGCACCGGAGCGCCTGGAAAGCTTCAACGCTCAGATAATGTCGCCGCGTCTTACGCCGCTTGTCGCTCTGCCCGATACTCAGCCTCGGGCTCCACGATGGCAAAGCGCCTCCAGTGACCTGACTTCCAGCGGGTCCAGTTGACGGCGCCCCGGGTGCATTCGTCGATCGCCAACCCGATCCAGATGCCAGTAAGTCCGAGCTTCAAGCCCACGCCCAGCAGGTAGCAGATCGGTAACCCGATGGATACCATCATGGCGATACCGACGAAGGAAACGAAGCGGGCGTCCCCACTGGAGCGCAGGGCGCCGCCCGCGATGATGTTGAAGGCGCGTCCCAACTCCACGAAGATGCCGATGATGAACAAGGGCCTCGTGGCCGCAATGATGCGGGGGTCGTCGGTAAGCACGCCTACCAGCAATGGTTGTAGCCACAGCATGACCAAGACGATGAGCAGCGATCCGCAAGCTCCCCACAGCATCGACTGACGCAGTTGCTGGTCGGCAGCCTCGAAGGCTCGCGCCCCGATGCAGCGCGCGACAAGGATCTGAGTGCCAGTGCCGAGTGCGATGGACCAGAGAATGGTGGACATCACGTAGAGGTTGAAGGTGTAGATCCGCGCTGCGAGTTCTATGGTTCCAAAACCAGCCACAATCAGGGTGATGGCCACTTGCGTTGCTTGGTAGGCCACGGGTTCCAGAGCGGAAGGAACACCGATGGCCAAGATCGGCCGCAGGCGAGCGCGCAGTTCGTCGAGGGACGCCGCCCAGGTGAAGCGAATGCCTAATCCGCGGTGGACCGCATGCATCAACCACAGCACGCTCAATACGGTAGAGGCCACCGTGGCCCACGCGACGCCCAGCACGCCGGACGGCAAGAAGTCGAAGTACCCCGACAGAAACAGTGCGTTCAACCCGACGTTCGAAAGGTTGGCGACGACAGCGCTACGGGCTACTGGTGCCGTCTTTGCTTTCGAGTAGAGGATATTTGCATACGCCATGTGCAGGGCCTTGAATACCTGCGTGCCTCCGACGACGAGCAAGTAGGTACGCGCGTGAACGGCGGTGGCCCCCTGCAGGTTCAACCAAGTGGGTAGCGCATTGGCTATGCTAATAAAACCGATACTCGCCAGCACGCCCAGCAGTACGTTAACCCCCACCAGCGCGAAGTACGTCAGTGGTAACGACTGGTGACGGCCAGCACCGATGAGTTGACCGGCAACTGAACAGCCTGCTTGGCCGATCGCCGAAAACAGCACGGCGGTGAGCGCTAGGGCGGGAAATAGAGCTCCCACGGCCGCCGCCGCTTCGTCGGAATGGCGACTCAGAAAAAACGAATCCACCACGTTGAGCGAAAACGTCAACGCCATGTTTACCAGCAGCGGCCAAGTGATGGACCACAGCGCGGGTGCTGCAACGGAGCTAGGGGAAGTCGACGGGGACATATGCCGGGGCGGTCACGCGACTCCGAAGGTTGACTCGGAAACGCGCGCGCTTCACTACGACGGAAAGTGCCCGCCGAGATAGGGCAGTGGTTGGCAAAGGGCCAGCCGTGGCCGAAGCGGTGGCTGG
>CAZNZA010000104.1:0-19096 GCA_964577325.1 uncultured Polyangiaceae bacterium | reverse complement strand
AGGCAGCAGATAGATAGCCGTCCCCATCGGCATCAATGGCTGAAACGACGCAGGCGGCAACGCCGTCCGGCACTGCACACGCGGCGGTGCAATTGGTGGGATCTGGATTCGTACACTCCTGCGTCTCCCAGTTGCCGGAGCCATTGCAAACTTCAAGGCCTGTTTTTTCTTCGTGGCAACGAGGCTCCTCTGCCGGCAGGCAAGGTCCCCACACACCTGCCTCCTCGTCACAGCTGCGCTGCCCGCAGTCGTTGCAAGCCTCGAATTCATCGCTCGAGCACTCCGTTGCAGCGGGAGCGCTCGAGTCCGGGGCGCCGTTGCTGTCGTCGCCCGCGATCGACGTGTGGTCGCCCGTGCTCGACGTGTGGTCGCCCGTGCTCGAGTCTTGGTCGTCTTTGGTCGGGGAGGCGGAGGCGTCGATGGTGTTGATCGAGCCGCTCGCCGTCGGATGCGTCTCGCTGCTGCTCGCGCTCTTCTGGTCGCTTCCTGCATCGCCGGTGGCGTCATCGGTGCGCATGGTGCCGAACTGCGGGCGCTCGCCAGCGCATCCGCCAGCGCCCGTGCAAAACAGGGTGAGTGCCAACCATCTCGTCATGCGGGCGGCATAGCACATTTGGTCTAGTCGATTCAACGCGGGGTACCTCACAGTACGGAGAGCGATGGAACAGGATCGTTCCCTTTGGGAATGTCGCGAAAGGGCCGACAAGCTCAAGGGCGCCGCAGAGCAGCAGCGGTCAGGTGGGGCCGGCGTGTGAGCTGGGTAACTATACGTATCAGGGTAACGATTGAACGGGCGGGTGTGAGACCGTTCCGCGCCTGAGCGAACCCCGGCAGGCCAGATCGGGCCGCAAGCCGGGTTGAAAGCGCACAGTCGGGGATGGTGCCTGCTCAAGTCGTGACTGCGTCGAAACGGGTTGCGAGCCCCTCGACGGGCAGTTGCGGCGGAAACTTGTGCTCCCGTTCGAGGAGGTGGCCGGAACCGCACGTTGAGCGGTCACGTTCCTCGTCAGCGGGCATTCATGAGCGATGCCGAACGCGGATACTGATTGGTGCCGATGTGGCAGGCTTCGCAGGAGCGCTCCGGGAAGTACATTCCGTTGCGTGGTCGTGGTGGGGCCGCGCCGCACCTGCTGTACACGACGGAACCCTTTCTATGAATACAAGAATCACATGCTTGACCAGCCTCTCGCTGGTGGTTTTCATCGCGGCCTGTGGCACGGACGAGGGGGATGGGAACAACCCCGTCGTTCCGGTTGTACCAACGGATGGCGTTAGCCCGGTCGCGGCAGTAGGCCCAACCTCCGTCAGTCCGAGTGTCAATCCGACAGGGGGTCCGGCGGTCAAACCCAGCGATAGCCCCGTGACGCCGACTACGCCTGTTAATCCGCAGGTTTCTCCGACGACAGTAAATCCGCAAGTCACCCCGGTCGACCTTGCACCGGTTAGCCCGGACGCCAATCCGAGCAATACAGCTAACCCCGTCTCACCGGTGTCACCGGTGACGCCGGATCCCGTGCCGGTCGATCCGGACCCGACGGTTGCGCCGACGGGCCCCGACGGCCCAACGGATCCATCTCGGGACGCGGGTCCTCTGCCCGTTGACGATACGCCGGTCGTACGTCCTGGGCTCGTCACCTCCGGACCCAATGCCTATTGGCAGGAAGGCGAGTGGACGGAGATGGCGGGGGGTAACGCCGACATCACCGTCAATGATAACGCCGAACAAACTTGGTTGGGGTTCGGTGGCACCTTTAATGAAACAGGCTGGAAGGCGCTCGAGGTTTTGGACGCCGCCGAACGCGATAGGGCCATCCGATTGCTGTTCGACGAGCGCGAAGGCGCGGGCTTCGATTGGGGTCGCATCCCGATGGGATCGAGCGATTACGCGATGAAATTCTATTCCTACAGCGACACCCCTGACGATTGGGAGATGGTGGATTTCTCCATTGAGCAAGACCGAGCGCTTCTCATCCCGTACATTAAGGCCGCACTGAAGTACAAGCCAGACGTGCGCTTGTGGGGCAGCCCCTGGAGTCCACCAGCCTGGATGAAGACGAGCAACCGTTTGGACGGTGGCTCGATGAAGAACGACCCCCAGGTCCTTCAGGCGTATGCGCTGTACTTTGCGCGCTTCATCGAGGAGTACGCCAAGGAGGGGCTGACGATTGACCACGTCCAGCCTCAGAACGAGCCGGGCTACGAGACGCGCTATCCCAGCTGCAGTTGGGGGGCCACGAATACCAATCCGAGCGACCAAACCTATCTGGGCGCCTTTGTGGCCGATCACTTAGCCCCCACCTTAGAAGAGCGCAGCCTGAGCACCGACATCTGGTACGGCACCCTGTCCAACGACAACACGGTCAACGCCTATCTCAACGGCTTGACCAGTGCCGTAGAAGAGCGCGTAGTCGGCGTCGGACTGCAGTGGAACACCATGAACCAAGTAGGACAACTTGCGAACAGCGGTCTTCTTGTCATGCAGACCGAACATAAGTGCGGCAACTATCCTTTCGATCAGCCCGGTTCTCCACCGCCGTTCAACCCGGAACGCCCGCCCAACGATCACGCCTACGGTGTTGAGAGTTGGGGCTTGATCCGTGATTGGCTAAAAGCGGGCGTGCACGTGTACATGGCGTGGAACATGATCCTGGACGAAAAGGGGCACAACCTAGATCCCGAGCGCCCCTGGCCCCAGAACGCTCTGCTCGTCGTGGATCAACCCAGTGCCAAGCTCATTCTCACGCCCACGTACTACGTGTTCCGGCATCTGTCGTACTACGTCGATGCGGGAGCGGTGCGTGTCGGCACGACTGGCATCGACGATTCGTTGGCGTTCAAGAACCCCGACGGGAGCATCGTAGCGGTCGTGCACAACTCCGGCGGCCAAGCGCGTACTACGACGCTCAGCGCGGGCGGTAAGACGGTGCAGTTCCAAATCCCGGGCAGTGGCTGGGCGAGCGTGCTCGTGCAGTGAACACGGAGCCCGCCTATGAGGCGGGCTCGCCGCAACCGTTACTGCAGTTGGGCGTCCAGCCAAGCGCCGCGTTCGCTCATGAAGGCGCTCATGACGCCCAGCTGCGCTTCGAAGGTGTCACCCTCGGGAATGGCGAAGATCTGACCGGTGAGACTGCACAGCGGCCAGCGCTCGTACTCGCGGGGAATGGCATTGACCAGGGGGGCGGTCAGCTTCGTGATGCGTTCGTCCAGGGCAGCTTGGGAAAGGGGCCCTTGACGCAGCTCTTTCCAACGCTCCACCACGAGCTGACGGAACGGTGGGTCGGCAATCAAGCGTTGAAACCAATCGTTGCTGCCGCTACGGAATTCGTAGGCCCATCCCGTGGGGTTGTCGTTGCAGAACAAAGATCCTCCCACGGCCATGGTCAGGTTGTAATCCCACAGCGGACCGGCCACGATTTTCCCGTCACGGTCCTTGTGGAAGTACACGCTGCGCACGTAGGCGTCGCCGTTCTTCGAAAACTCGTTGATGATGAACGCATCGACGAAGGAAGCGACGTCGATGTAGTCACCATACGGCCCAATCGGATCGCTGTGTAGCGTGTCGTTGAACTGCGTTACGTACGCCGTCAGCCAGTCTTTCTGCACCTGGTTCAGCGGGGAAGGATCCGTCACTTCCAGATCCGCCCAACACGTGGGTGGCGTCATGTCGACGGGCGTCCCGGTGCCGCCTGGAGGGGCGCCGCCAAAGCCGCCGCCTGGAGGTGCGCCGCCGAAGCCCCCTCCCGGCGGGGCTCCGCCAAAACCGCCGCCCGGAGGTGCACCGGCGTCCCCTTCGACGGGGCACGTGGAAGTGCTAGCTGGGAACATACCCGACATCTCAGTCGGGCACTGACCGAACGCGTGTTGCACGGCTGGTGCGCCCGCGCACGTCAACATGGGTTCACTGGCTGCGGCCCAGTCAAACTTGAAGATGTAGCCGCCAGAGATGTCCGCTTCAGCGGTGTCCGCCTCCCGCAGTTGCTTGAGATCGAGCCGCTCCTTGGCGTTCTTGATCGTCTCCACGACCATGTAGATGCCTTCGTAGTGTGATGCTGCGAGAGGGCCACCGTCGTGATTGATGTACACTTCGGCGAACGAAAAGCGCGGCGCCTGCAATCCTATGTCGCGCCCTAGGTCGTAAATGAACGCGTGGCGGATCATCGAGCGGTCATAGAAGGGTCCGACCAACGCCCAGTCGGATTGCTCCGGCATACCGAGCAGGGGGAGCTTTTTGTCGTCGTTCAATTCGTCCCAAAACTCCACCTTGTACGGCGCTTTTTCGAAGCTTGACGAGCTCTGGCCACGAACATGCCACCCCGCGCGGGTAGCAACCGTCGGCACGTGGGAGAGGGAAGCATTGCCGTCTTGCGGTTCGAACACGAGCACGGCAGCGTCTTGATCGACCCACGATCCATCCGCCTTCGTGTCGGGTTTACCTGCGCCGTATCCATCGACGACGATGACCGGCATGTCCGAGGAAACGTCGAAGGTACGCGCCACGTAAACGCCTCCAGCGCCAAATCCAGACGGTGCGCCGTCGATGAAGGCCTGCACCCGCACTTGTGTCGATTGAGTGAGGGTCAGGGGTGTGCCGGCGTAGAGCGGAGAATCCAGCGTCGGGGCAGTGCCGTCCGTGGTGTAGTGAATCGCGGCTTGGGCCGGTTCGACCGACAACTGCACCTCGAGCTGCCCCTCGAAAGTCGCGCCGGGCGGTTCGATGGTGATGGTCGTCAACGTTGCCGGAGGGTCAGGGCTCGGGGGCACGTCCGTGCCCGAAGGTACCGTTCCCGTCACGGGCGGCGAAGGCTCGACGGGCAGGGTCGAGCCGGGCGCTGTCGGCTGAACAGGGGTAGGTGCCGTTGGCTGTGCGGAGCCTGGGCCGGGCGGCTGCGTCGCCTGGGGCTCTGGATTCTGACTGGTGTGAGACCCAGGCGGCTGCGGCTCCACACCGGTACCCGTTGGTGAAACAGGCGTGGGTTGCGTTGCGGTGGGGACGACGGCACCAGGAGCGTTTGCTCCGTCGTCGGTACAAGCATTGAGGACGAGGATGGTAAGGGCGGCGACGGCGACGACAGGAAACTTGCGGGGCATACGGTGTGAAGCTTTCAGTAGGTTTCATCCAACCAAGCACACCCGAGAGTGGGCCGGTAGGGCTGGCGTCGATCGCACCACCGGCGCAACGCGCCACCGACTGTGCTCTCGGAAATCCAGGGGAGCGACACTCTATAGTAATTTGCCGCGCAGTGAGCAGTCAGGTGTGGCGACAGGCTAGGATAACCGGTTCCAATTCGACCACGCCTGTAGTTGGTGGAGCACTTGCTGGACGCCAGGCTCACCGCGAGCCCCTCACGCGCACCGACGCCGCCAAAAAATTTCCTTGACGGGCGGATTACAAGTGATTGCGTTCGAGTCCTGTGTGCCGATGCGACGTTCCTGAGAAAAAAATCGTCGTCGTCAATTCTGCCGAGCGTGTCCGATGAGCACGCAGGTTTTGCGCTAATTCTCTGTGCGTGGCGAAAGCAGACTTCTCTGCACGGCCAACCAGCGACCACGGCGCACCGCCTGAACGGCATCCAAACCCGGGCAACCACGCCGCCTACCACTGCTCCGTGAGTCGCCGCAGCGCTCAGCAACGAGGAGCAAACCGCCTCGCGAGACGACAGACACTTGACCACAGGTCGAGCGGTGTAGCCCCTCGTTGCAGCACTTATCGATGTGTTCGTGGATACCGTGAATCACCGGTACTATGAACAGAACACCTAGCGCCCTTGCGCGCACCATTGTGTTGGCTACCGGATGGAGTGTGGTTGGTGGTGGGTTATCGGTCGGCTGCAGCGATGATCCGTACGCCACGGTTCACGGCAATGTGCCTCACAACCCAGACTATGCCAACAGCGTGGGAGTCGAAGCTTCCGCTCCTTCCAGCCAGGAGGCGCAGGTGCCCAAGCCTGCACTCGACGAAGAGCTCCAAGAGAAGTCCGAGCCGGAACAGAATGCAGCTGAGCGCGTGCCTGCGCCCGTCCCAGGCACGGCACCAAGCGAAGCCGACGAGGGACCTTCGAGTGCTTCTGCTGACAGCCCGGTAGACAACGAAAGCTCCGCCCCTGACGACGGAGAGACGAGCGGAGCTTCGAACGGAGACTCCACGAGTGAAGACCCGGGCAGCGAGGCGGACGATGAAGCCGCCGCTGAGGTACCGGCGACGAGCATTGATGATGCTACCGAACCGCCCGCTACGGCTCCCAGCGAGGACGCGCCGGGCACTGCTGAAGAAGAACCATCCTCATTCCGCGCGGGCCACGTCGACTCTCCCATCGGAACCAACTTGAGTGGGATAACCGATCACGACCCCTCGTGGCCATTCGTCGACGTGATGAAGACGTCGCGCTCATGGATCTCGGGCAACACCGATGGTACCTGGGACGATGGTCGCGCGATTGACGTCGATGCCGACGGTTGGCCCCGCTCCCTGGCGCCCAATCAGGTCGCCAAGACGTTGATGTTCTGGGATATCGATGGCCACTACCCGCAGGGCGAGTACACGGTCTTATACGACGGCGTCGGCACGCTGGAATACTTCGGCGGAGCCAAGCGCACCTCCTCGGTGGCAGGGCGTGAGGCGATCGAAGTCGGAGCTGGCGGCATTGGCCTGAGCATCACTGCTGTCGACGTGGCCGACCCGCTCCGGAACTTGCGCGTGATCATGCCTGGCGGCGTGTGCTCCGACGACAGCATGCGGTACTGCGATGCCGACAACGCTTGCGGTGGTGACGCCACATGCACGAGCTTCGAAGACAACTACGAAACTCAGGTTTTCCACCCGCAGTATCTGAAGCGACTAGAGACGTATGGGGTTCTGCGCTTCATGGACTGGGGAGCGACGAACCACTCGACGCAGCAAACCTGGGCGAATCGTCCCAAGCCGAGCGACGCTCGTTATAGCGTCAAGGGGGCTCCCGTCGAAGTCATGACGGATCTCGCCAATCGCTTGGGGGTCGACGCTTGGTTTACGATCCCCCACTTGGCAGACGACGAGTACGTCGAGAAGTACGCCGACACCGTGGCAGCCACGTTGCGGCCAGACCTCAAGGCCTACGTCGAACACTCGAACGAGGTCTGGAACGCTATGTTCTCGCAAGCCGAACACGCTCGCAGCCGCGGTATGGCGCTCGGTCTAGCTAGCAGCGATTACGAAGCGCAACTGCGCTATCATTCGAAGCGTTCCGTCGAGATCTTCAAGATCTTCGAGCGCCAGTTCGGCGGTCTAGAGCGTTTGGTGCGCGTGATGGCGTCTCAAGCGGCCAACTCTTGGACCTCTTCGGCGGCCTTGGAGTTCGAGAACGCCGCGCAGTACAGCGACGCGATCGCCATTGCGCCCTACTTCGGCGGGTACTTCGGGGGTAACGATCAGCTGAGCTCGCTACGCAACATGACCGTGGACCAACTGCTCGACCTCATCGAGCAGGACGCTGTGCCGGAGACGATTGAGTGGATGCATGAGCAGGCGCAAGTGGCGAGCACACACGGTGTGACGCTCATCGCTTACGAAGGAGGTCAGCACTTGGCTGGCGTGGCCGGCGCCGAAGAGGACGCGCAACTGAACGCGTTGTTCGATGCCGCCAACCGACATCCGCGCATGAAGACCATCTACGCGCAGTACTTGAATGCTTGGAAAGCAAGTGGCGGTCAGCTGTTCGCGCACTTCATCGACTGCGGACGCTTCACCAAATGGGGCCGCTGGGGCTCCCTCGAATTCTTGGACCAGCCGCGCGCCGAAGCTCCCAAGTTTGACGCTCTCCAGACATTCATCGAAGCCAATCCCATATGGTGGTGAGTCTGTAACGACTGCCGATTCCAACGGATACGAAGCCGTCACCAGATTCTGGTGACGGCTTCGTGCGTTTGTGGCGCGTGTGCCCGCTGACATTGCAATGGCAGGTCATGACAGTCGATGGCAGGTGCTGGCAACGGCGAACAGTGTGAATGTGACGCCAGCGCGGCTGAACCCATCGGCAGCGACCTGGTGAGAACAGTCATGCCACGACTGGATAACGGTGAGACTACGGAAACGATGCGACAGTCGCTCTGGTTGCCGCGGGTCACGACGAGGGTGCGGGTGATCTCGTTCGTGCAGGAATCACCATGGCTGTTTCACAGCGGTGAGACTGTGTAGTCCAAATGCACGAATTGTCATCGGCTGACACGGCGTCCGAGTCCGGAGTCGTTTATGACTCTCGCTGCTCCGCGGACAAGCCGCGGCAATTGACTCACCAAAAGAAAGAAGGAGCAGTATGACACACAGCCAAGCGCGGCCAGTAACCGCACCAATCAACACGTCGACTTACGGTTTCCGGAGAGGAACGACCATCCATCGATGCAGCCGGCTGCTGGGAGCGCTGTCGCTGTTTTCCCTGGCGACGGCGTGCAACCTCAACTTCACGCTGAATGGTGACGGTAGCAAGCCGAGCCCTGATGGCACTTACACGAGCGCTGTGTGCCAGAGCTCGGCAACCCCAATCCCGCGGGAAAACGAGGGCAACTGGACGCTCGTCGTCCTCAACGATGTGATCCCTGGCGACGAGCAGTTCACTTGCGGCAACGGAGATCCTTACAAGTTTTTTGTCCAGTTCAATACCGGTGCCACTGACTTGACGGTTGCTCTCGAGCCAGGAGGAGCGTGCTGGGACTACGAGTCTTGTAACTATCAGGCGGGCGTGCTCAACCCCGTGCGTTTGGAAGCGGTGCCCGACGACTTGATGATCAACATCGACTACAAGCCGTGGGCGGCGATGTACCCTCACTTCGGACGCATCGACAACAGCGTGCCGACGAACAAGTACAATCACGTCTTCTTCCCTTACTGCACCGGTGATGCATTTACCGGCGACACAGTCAAGACCTACACGAATGGAGAAAATTCGATCACCGTGAACCATCACGGTCGGCGAAACCTCGAAGCGGCCGCTGAGTGGTTATCTGCGACCTTCCCGAGCGACTACACCGGACAGCTCTTGGTCGTGGGCAGTAGCGCGGGAGCCGTAGGGGCGGCAACCAACTACCCCTTGCTGCGTGACGCGGTCGGGCCGAAGTGCGGTGCCATGTTGAGCGATTCAGGCCCCATCTTTCCGCCCTCGAGCGGAGCTGCCACGACCAACCAGGACGGACTGCTCGACCTCGTGGGTGCCGCCTGGGACTTGCGTGCCCCTGGCGGAATCGTCGAGCAGCTGGATGATCGGCTCGACAACGAACCCAATCGTTTGGTGAACGATCACTTTGGCCACGTCAACGCAGGGCTAGCGCGTACCTACCCGAACGACCGATTCCTCTTCACCACGTTCAAGCAAGACCTCAACTTCTCGATCTTCTCGTTCGTGTCGGACGGCCCCATAGCTCCAGGCGACGGCATAGCCGACGACGTGCTCGACATGTGGGAGAGTGAGGTCGATCAATTCAAGACGTGGATCGAGAACGACGCAGCCGGGAATTGGGGTTACTACCTGCCCAACTATCGTCCCGACTTCTGCAGTCACATGGTGGCGACAGCACCCCTATCGTTGGTCCACGACCGGTACGGCTACGCGAGGTCGGGCGTCGAGGGACATGCGGACGGCTACTACCGCACCGAAATCGGCGACATGAATCTAGGTGACGCCATTCGCCAGTTGCTCGACCCTTCGCAGCCCTTGCCGCGCGTCGAGGCTACGGAAGACCCCAATCAGCTGTCGTTTCGTTCCGAACCCGGTGTAGGCGTGCAGACGGGGGGCACTTGGTATAACCTAGATAGCGGCGCGCGGATCAGTGACGCGCAGCTCTACGTCGACCAACAGCGGGTCAGCTGCGTATTCACGAACGGCTATCCGTACTAACGTCCACATGGGTTAGGAGCCGCTTCGATCAAAAGCGGTTTATTCCAAGTAAACGAGCGCTAGCTCGAACGTTCGCGTTCGAGCAGCGCTCGTTTGCGTTCTACTCCCCACCGATAACCTGAAAGGCTGCCGTCCGTACGCACCACTCGATGACAAGGAATAGCCACCGCCACCGGGTTGGCGGCGCAAGCACCGGCGACGGCCCGCACCGCGCGGGGCACGCCGAGCTCAGTCGCTACTTCTGCGTAGGTGCGGGTCGTGCCCGCTGGGATTTCCTGAAGCGCCCGCCACACACGTTGTTGGAAACTGGTACCGCGCACGTCGAGCGGTAGGTCCAAGCCCAACTTCGGCGTATCCACGAAGGCGACTACCTTGCCGATGACGGCTTCGAAGTCTCGATCTCCTCCCAAAAGCTCGGCGCGCGGAAAGCGATGCTCGAGCTGCTGCACGAGTTCGTTGGCATCCTCGCCCAAGAAGATGGCGCATACTCCGTAGTCACTGGCCGCAACTAAGACTGCCCCGAGCGAGCACTCGCCCACGGCGAAGCGCACACGCATGGAGACGCCACCGTCGCGGTAGTTGCGCGGTGTCGTTCCGAGTATTCGGGTGGAGCGTTCGTAGAAGCGCCCGCTCGAGCCATATCCTGAAGCGTAGATGGCTGCGGTCACGCTACGGGCTGCGCCGAGGTTGTGCTGCACGCGCTTGATGCGATGCGCTAGAGCGTACGCTTTGGGCGTGAGACCAGTGATAGCCTTGAAGATGCGATGCAGGTGGTGCGGGCTGAGTGCGGCAGCCGACGCAAGCTCAGTGAGTGTTGGGTCGCGCTCGGCGGTCTCGATCTGGCGACACAGCCGGGCGACGATATCGGCGTGCAGTTCGGCCAGCGCAGGCTGCCCCGGCTTGCAGCGCTTGCACGGCCGATAACCGGCGCTTTCGGCACTTGCAGCCGTGGCGTGAAACGCGACGTTCTCCGGACGTGGTGAGCGCGCCCCACACGAGGGCCTGCAAAACACGCCGGTGGTTGCTACCGAATAGTAGAACTTCCCATCCCAGCTTGCATCGCGCGTTCGTACAGCCGCCCAGCGCGGATCTGTCTCGATGCGCCGCGCGCGCGCTTGGTTGGTCGTTCCTGATTTCGCTCGACGGGCACTGCGCGACATCGTCCCCAGCATGCACGCTCGCTGGACGCGAAACACTCCGATTCTTGCTTTCGAATTCGAAACGAGTGCCCTGAACACCGTTGACGGCGTGGGCGCATAGGCTGCGGCCGCCCGCGACGCCGAGAGGCGACGGGCGGCTCGCTTACCTGTTGGTCAGGTCGTCACTGGTCAGGTCGTCACTGGGGCACGCAGTAGCTGTAGCCCAGGTGATCGGGCGCTCCGCAGGTTTGGCCAGCGCTGCAGCTGCTCGTCCAGCCCGGTGAAGCGCACAGCTTGAACGGGAAGGTGTTGGGGTTGGAGAAGTTCTGCTGCGGCGCGCAGTTGTAGCCGGCTCCGGCGTTGCCTTGTAGCATGAATCCGCACAGGTTCCCAGTGCCACACTCTTGGTGGCTATCGCAGTAACGCGGTACCGTGAAGCCGTAAATGCCTCCAGAGTAACAAGTGTTGGTAGTGCACACTGGTTCGTCCAGCTCGGAGCCGTCGCAACATATGGTGCTACCCGCGCAGACGTTCTCGCCGCAGGAGATCCCGGGACAGAGGATGTCGACGCCTTCTACGATGAGGTCACGACTGGCGGACGAACCCGTGTACTCCAGCGCGATGGGTATACTACTTCCCGTGGTCCCGTGATTATAGGTGAAGGTGTAGGTTTGTAGATTGGGCCAGCTGGTTACCTGCTGCGACCCAACCAGCTGGGTACCCGCCCAAACGCGCAGCGTGGGATAGCCACTTCCATCGCCATGGGCGCGGGCGGACACTTTGAACTTCCACTGTCCAGCGTGAACGGGAGGATTCAGCCAAAAGCTCAGCGCCGAGCCCGGGACTTGGAGGCGCATCGTGCCGCCGGGATGGCTGGTGACTGTGCCGCTGGTATACATGCTCGTGGCGAGCCGCTGGTCGCAGATCGGGGCTTCCAATACACCTAGGTCCTGGGTGATCTCGCCGAGAGTAACGTCACCGCTTTCGCCTTCGCCCGGCTCTCCCGCCGTGTCGGCTCCAGCGCACGAGGTCAAGGCCACAACAGCGGCTGCGGATAACCAGTGGACGAATTGATATTTGCCTATTGACGACTTCATGAGTTGCTTCCTTCTTTTATGCGTGCCAGCGCACGATTGCCAAAGCTTGGCGCCGTGAGCCACCTGTCTCGGCTCACGGCGACCCACATTCCGAGCACCTCGTAAGGTTCTGGTGGTAACCCGGATCCTGTGCGTGCTCCCTGTTTGGGCGAGCAAGTGTGCTGGACCTGCCCACTCGTCGCTCCCCGTGTGAGTGTCTCACTGTTTAGCAAACGTGAGCTGGCGTTACACTCATTTCTGAGGTGCAGCGACTTCGCGCGGTGAAGTTGCTTCGTCGCTGTAGAGCGCTGTCAGAGCCTGTCACTGACGGTCATTGTTTGCCATTGTCCGGCGGTTGAAAGCGGTGGGTGGTCCAACCGTGAGACAGGGACGCCTAGTCAGCGAACGCCGCCAGGCCAGACTTCGACGCAGGGCGGCTTACAAAACGAAAAAAGCCGCGCACCGACGATTGCAACGTCGAGTGCGCGGCTCTTGCTTGCGTACGGTAGGTTGACCCACCGGCGAGCGTATCGGCGCGCTAGTACTTGTGCGCGGTCGCGCGTTGATCGCGCGGCACGCTCGTTTCGCTCATCGAATCGACATCGTGAGCTCCGAATCGCTTCATGATGTCGGTGGCTTTCTTCTTCCAGTCGTTCGATTCCGTGTGGACCGCGACCAAGGCATTGCCGCTTCGCAACTTGCCTTCGTAGACCTTGGCTTCTATTTCCGGAATGCCCATGCCGACGAGAGCGCCTGCAACGCCGCCGACCGCTGCACCGGCGGCGGCCCCACTCAAGGCTCCCATCAATGGGCCTGCGGCGATGAGCGCTCCTAGGCCGGGAACCGCGATGGCGCCGATGCCGGCAAGCAGCCCGATCGTGCCACCGATGGCACCGCCGGCGCCGACACCTGCGATAGCTCCTTCGGGGGCTTTGGTGTTGTGCTCATGGGCGAAGTCGCGTGTGCCTTGTTTATCGGCAAACAGCACCGAGACGTCGGACATTGTGAAGCCAGCCTGCTGTAGTGCTGAAACTAGTTCTTCGGCTCGTACGTGTGAATCTACGATTCCTATTACTGCTCGTTTCATGATCGCTCCTTCTACTTGTTTACAGTTAACTGATTGTCGACCCGACCCGCGCCGGCGACCTTGCGAGCTGCCGCTACGATGGCGCTACGTTCTGCTTCGGACTCGACGTTTCCCTTCAGCGTCACCTGTCCATTGCGCGTGATGATCTGGGCGTTCTTCGCCGCGAACGAAAGCGAGCCATCATCCATCACGGCCTGTCGGATCTGTTGGGTGATGTCGAGGTCTGAACGATTCTCGAGTTGATCCGGCGCGGTTAGTTCTCCGCTCTGCGCATCAACGGCGTCGGTGTTGCTGCCGCTCGTCTGTTCGACATCGGTAGCATCGTCCATATCAGGGGCGTTGGTCCTCGCACTTCCGATCCTGGTATCGACGGCGTTGTCATCTGCGGTGTCACTTGGCTGGTTCAGCGAGGATTGCCTGGCACTCTCGTCCGTTCCAGCAACGCTCTCGCCAGGCGTCAACGAGTACGTCTCCGTCACTGTCGTGCTCTCCTCGACGTAGCCGGTCTGTGAATTCTCAGGTGAATCTGCAGGGCGCCTCTCGCCAGCGCATCCGGCAAGAATCGACGCGGACAATAAGCCCAAAGTTGTTACTCTCATCTCGAACCTCCTTATGGGGCCGGGACAAAAGCAACAACTGTGCCCATTCTTATCGAGGAGATACAGCGCCCTGAATCGGTGCGTGGGGCAGGATGACGCCACGCTCCAAGCACGATCGGGGCGCTATGCCTCGAGCCAGGTGTTCAACCCCTAGCGGCAGAAGTTTCGGGCAGCGAGAGTTAGCGTAGACCGACGACGAGTTGAACCAAGAGGCCTGCGGCTACACCGAGTACGGACAACAGTACCAGAAGCAGAGCGCAATGGGCACCGTTGATTGCCGCACGGGGTGACGTGCGCGAGGAAGATGAACCAACCTGCGGGGCTGCAGTTTGCTGTTGCTTTGGTGGGGAGGCGAGCACAGGAGGCAACACCGCCAGCTCAACCCGCGGCAGTACGGGACGACGTTGGGTGCTGGGTGAGCAGGTCTCTTCCTCTCTGACCTCGCACGCTTGCGCAGGTTGCACGGCCAGGCGGCGGGAGGGTTCATCGGCACACGCGTGGGTCGGTGCGGGAGGCTTGGGACGCAGTTCGCACAACTCGCTCACGCTCTGGATGCCTTGAATCGAATCCGCAATCTGTTGACGGGGCGTCAAAGCTTCCGCTGCGGGAGCCAACATCGTCATCAGCGCGCGCGGCAGTAGCTCTGCGTCGTGTCGCACCAGACCCAGAGAGGCACGCGCGGCTTCTAGGAAGTGCGTCATCCACGCTTCTTCGAGATTGAACGAGGCCATGTCCTGCGCCAAGGCTGCCGCGTCATGCCTGTTCCCCGGCAGAAGGGCTTCTCCCCGCAGCGCCTCCCAGGCGAGGACACCAAAGCTGTACACGTCGGGACGCACTCCCGCGCGACTGGCCCCTTGCCTGAGTTCTTGGGAGCTCTTGAGGTCCACATCGGGTGCACCTTCACCGGCCGCCGTAGTCTGGCGTGCCAGACGTAAATTAACGCGCGCAGCGCCGTCCAATCCCAGAACGACACTTTGCGGAGTGATCACGAGATCTGGATGAGCTGCTTGCAGTCGCGGATTGAGCTGCAACATGGCTAACGACTCGAGGGCATCGTGAACGAAGCGCAGGCGCACGGCCGGTCGCAGACGTTCGAAGAGTTGGGACTCGTACAGGCGCGCCAGGGTCACGCCAGCTTCCCCCAGTCCGCCAAGCGTGAGTTCTGCCGAGCCGCGACCCGCATTGGGGCGTACGAACTCGCCAGTGATCCTGGGAACCACCCGTCGCGGCCCGGACGCCGGCGGGCGAGCATTATTTCGCGCCGTAGCTCTGCTCATCACCGCTACATTCGGCAAACGCTGTCGTCCCTGGATCAAATGTGCGGAGCGCCTCGTCGGTTTGTACCGGTATCGTCGACCGCTGTTCTTTCTCGGGGCGAAGACGCCCATTGCAGAGGAGATTGTTCTCCTCCCTTTGGTGCAAACCTGAACAAGGGCACGGAGCGGGCTTCACGGCGCCTTGGAGACAACCAGTGTCTCGCTTGCCAAGGGCAGGGCGATGTGCTCTTTACCAGAGCACTCGGACGATGAATCCTCAAACATTGATAGACGCCATCGTCCGCCAAACTACCGTACTGATCGCCCGCCTATCGACGGTCGAGGGTGCTCGCTCGCCGTTAGCGCACGTCGCCAACGAAGTATTCGTGGGCATCGTGCGCGAGTTGGAGGCCCAGGGGCTCGGCAAGAAGGTGATTGCCGACATGTTTGGTCTTGCACTCCGTTCTTACCGTCAGAAGGTTCAGCGGCTGGGCGAATCGGCAACGACGCGGGGCGTAACGTTATGGACGGCCGTGCACTCGTATCTGTCCGAAAGAGAGTTCGCGACTCGAGCGGAGCTCGTTGCCCGCTTCAAGAACGACGAAGAGATGTCGGTGCGTGGCATTCTCAACGACCTGGTCGAGAGCGGTCTCGTCATACGTAGCGGGCGCGGCGTAGACACGCGTTACCGGGTCGCCACTGAAGAGGAGCTGCTCGACGTCGGTGCCTTCGCCCGGGTCTCACCCCAGGAAGCCGACGCAGCGCTCATTTGGCTCCACGTGTATCGGGAGGGGCCGGTCACGGGCGAGCAACTGGGGCAACTGACGCCTTTGTCACAGGACGCCTTGTCGGCTGCCCTCGAGCGTTTGTTGAATAGTGCACGCATTCGAGAGGTCGAGTCGGGCGGAACGCCCCATTACGTGACGGACGAGTGCTTGATCCCTTTAGGAGAGGCAGCGGGTTGGGAGGCCGCGGTCATCGACCATCATCGCGCCGTCCTCAACGCATTGGTGGCAAAAATTACCGGCGGCACGCGAGTCTCTGCCAGCAATGACGAGGTCGGAGGAACGACGTTGACCTTCGAATTGTGGCCGGGGCATCCGCGGGAGGCCGAGGTGCGCGCGCTGCTGGCCAAAACGCGCGCTCAGGTCATCGGTCTTTGGGAAGAAGTGGCCGAGCACAACCGTCAGCAGCCCGAGCAGGAAACCTATCAAGTGCACTTCTACTGCGGTCAGTACGTGGTAACCGAGGAGGATACGCTGTGATTGCGCGGCGCATCTCACCAAGACGAGGAACGAGTCTACCGAAAGCAGTCCTGCTGCTCGGCATATGGGCGGTTGGGGCGGCTCTAGCTTGTAGCCCTAGCGATAGCGAGCACATGAAGACCGGCAGCCAGACCAACTGGCTGAAGCAGTGCACGGATGAGAGCGAATGTGGAGAGCTCTCTTGCCTGTGCGGCGTTTGCACCAATGCTTGTGACACCGATCCGACGTGCCCCGGTCTGAGCGGGGCCTCGTGCATGCGTCGGTCGGATGCCGAAACGGTCGCTGTCTGCGGTGGCCGCGCCCCCGAGGCCTCTCTGTGCCTCCCCTTGTGCGGCGATACGGTGTGTGAAACAGGCACCAGTTGCGTCGCTGGAGTCTGTGTTCCTGAACGAAGTGCCGACACCGAAGTCTCCGTAGACATGGAGATGCGCCATCAAACGCTGCTCGGCTTTGGGGCGTCCTTGGCGTACATGGATGATGAGATCGCGTCTCATCCGCAGAAGGCGTCGCTGTACGACGCGATGTTTGCCGACTCCGGTTTCGAAGTCGTGCGCTTCAGAAACCGCTTCGAGGGGGACAACGCGGAGGAGTTCGCCGCGGCGAGCGAGATCATTGCTGCTGCGAGTGAGCGTTTGGGACGCACTCCGACCCTGATCATGACCTCCGGCAGCCCACCAGCTGCACTCAAGGCCAACGCCTCCCGCACCTGCGGCGGCGACGCCGACACGTGCACCCTGACCCGTACAGCGAGTGGCTTCGACTACGATGGGTTAGCGAATCATTGGCGAGCGTCGTTGGAAGCGAGTGCTGCGGCGGGCGTCAGCCCAGACTACTTGAGCTTTCAGAACAACCCGAACTGGCTTCCCGACGCGTCGACGACGGCCGAAGCCTGTCACTTCCTGCCGGAAGAAGGCACCACGCCCGTGATGGTCGACGGAACCATGATGGACCTCTCGTATCCGGGCTACGCACAGGCGCTGGCTGCGGTAAAGGCAGCGATCGCGGATCTGCCAGCCGTGCCCAAGCTGTTGGGGCCGGAGGTCACCTCGCCTGACTTGGTCGCGACCTACACGGCTCCTTTGGCTGCGGGAGATTACGATGTCCTGGCGTACCACTTGTACGTGGATGATCCATCGGCTGTCGACCGGCAGCCATACGAACAGCTAAAGGCGCTAGCACAACAGTCCGGGCACCCACTCTTTCAGACCGAGATGCGAGCCGGGGGCATCGACACCGCAGTGCTGACTCACTACTCGCTCAGCGTGGCTGATGCCGCGATGTACCTCCAGAACGACTTCGCTTCATCCGCCAACAGCCTGGTAGAGGACCCCAACGCCCTCCTCGACTTGACTCACGATGGCTTCGTCGTCCAAGAGCCGTATCACGCGCTGCGCCACTATGCCGCCCACACGGAAGCCGGGTGGCAGCGCGTCGAAGCTACCGTGGCCGACCCTGAAGTGCTCGCTTCCGCGTGGCGAGCGCCCGCCGGTGACGCCTTGACGTTGGTGCTGATTAATCCTGAACCCACTCCTCGAAACGTCGCGCTCGTGCTTCCTGCAATCGTGCTCGAGAGCTTGGACCGGACGGAAGTCACCCGCACCGTATTCGAGGGCACCGAGCGTTCGGTGGTGCTCGGCGCACTGCCATCGAACCGCGTCGTCTCACTGCCAGGTCGATCCATCGTGACGGTGGCTTGGCGGCAGTAGGAGGACTGGCGGAGATAATTAATCAATCGCTCAGTGTTTCACCGTTTTCTCTTGGTTGACTGTGTCGCCATCGTCACCTTGTTTGGTATGTGCACGGTGCGCAAAGTACTGAGCTTAAGGTTGACTAGCTGGGCCGATCAGCAATACTACTTTTGACGCGAGCGCCGCTGCAGGTATTCGATTCACTACCGTGGATAGCAGCGAATGCGCCGTGGCAACTGCTGACAAGAGGTGAAACCGTTGTCTTTTAGCCCACTGACTTCACTATTCATGAGCGCAGCTTTGCTAGCTTGTATTGGTTGCGCAAGTCCCAATTCCAGTGCGTCTCCGAATCCCAGTGCGACTCCGTCTGAGGAGTCCGAGTATGCTGATGCCGCTCCGGAAGCTCAGTCGGACTCAGCCTCGATTCTAAGTGAAGCGGGTTTGGACCCAGGAAGAAGGGCCGTCGAACAGGACGCGAGCGTCGTCGTGACCGCTGACTCCTGCGGGGAACTGTTCGGGGAATTGGCCGCAAGAGCCGAAGAATCCGCAAGCTGCGCTCGTGACGAAGACTGTGTGTTGGCAGACGTCGACTGCCTAACTGGCTTCGGTGCATGCAATTTGATCACAAGCGTTGGATTCGATATCCGTGTAATTGGCGCCTATGAACGCGCCGCATACGACATGGGGTGCCCGGAGCAGTCGATTGGTGTCTGCGAATGTCCTTATGACCCCCCGCCCAAGTGCCAGGACGGTCAGTGCGTTCCTAGTAAACGATGTGGCGAGTATGAACTTTCAGAGCGCTGGACGCGCCAGGACGGGGTGGAGTGTTACTGTGATGCACATCTTGGGGAGCGCTGCCGGATGTGCGGCGAGTACTACGTGGATGACCAGTGGGAGAACGACGATGGCTGCATATGCCGTTGCAGCTCGGAAGGTACCGTTGAGTGCGGGTGTCGCTAACTCCACTGCGGCACGATTGCCCACCCCACCTCAGGTACCCCGAGTTGTGCTCGCGCTGAGTCCGGTGTTGTCCACCTGCCGCGTAGCTCGATCAAGTAAACTGACGGGAGCAATGCCGGGTGACGTGCCATGCGGGCGCCGCCCTACTCGGCTGCTCTCACCC
>CAZNZA010000103.1:1679-19350 GCA_964577325.1 uncultured Polyangiaceae bacterium | reverse complement strand
TCGATGCTGGCGCGGCGTTCGATGCTGGCGCGGCGTTCGATGCTGGCGCGGCGTTTGATGCTGGCGCGGCGTTTGATGCTGGCGCGGCGTTCGATGCTGGCTCCCCCATGCCTCCGTCCATCGAGTTCCCTTCGGGCTTACCCAGCCCCGCTGTGCCTCAGGCAGGGTCGACGGTGAGCCTGCGTGGTTGTGTCCGCTTCCGGTAATCGGCTCGGCTTCAGCAGTTGCAGCGCCGCGTAAGTGCGCGGCGCTGTGAACGTGGCGGCTGCAAGCACCGGCGCCGTTGCACGCAGCAGTTCCCGCGTGTAGCGTCTCGAGTATGAGACCTTGGGATGCCGGTCCGCCGCAGTTTGTGTTTCCGAAGCCGGGCAAGGTGCTGCGCGCGGTGCTCCTCACTGTGTTTCTGGTTTGGCTGATGTTCGCCATAGCCATCAACTGGGGCGGAGCCAGCCGCAGCCTCTTTTATTTGTTCTGCGGCAACACGGAGGCCATTCTCTCCGGCCAAGTCTGGCGCTTGTTCACCGCTGCGTTGATGCACCAGCCGCAAGGTGACATTGGACACGTGCTCTGGGTCCTACTCGGCTTGTACTTCCTCACCCCTTCGCTCGAGGAGCGTTTCGGTGGCGCCCGACTGCTGCGCTTTCTCGTCGGCTCCGCCGTTCTTGCCTACACCTTTCAACTGGTGATGCTGCTCTTGTTACCGGCCTCGATCGGCGCTCGACTCGTCGCTGGAGATTACTGGTTTGGCGGGTTCCCCGTCATCGAAGCTATAGCCGTGGCTTGGGCACTGAATTTTCGTGGACAGCAAGTGCGCCTCATGTTCGTCATTCCAGCTTCTGCCTCCACCCTGCTCTGGTTGGTGATCGGGTTCAGCGTGCTGCGTGTGATCGCCTTGTCTCAAGCCCCTGAAGGTCTGCTCTCGCCTTTTGGCGGACTGGCCGCGGGCTGGCTGCTGGGTGGCTCCACCCCCTCACCATTGCGTCGCCTTTACCTGAAGTGGAAGCTGGCAGGATTGGAGCGGGATACCCGCCGCACGCGCAGTGAACGGGTAAACAAGTCAAATCTGAAGGTCGTACCGGGCGGGCGCAGCAGCGACTCTCGCAAGAAGCCGGAGCGAGGTCCCAACGGAGATTGGCTCAACTGAACCTCGCGCGTGCGGCCGAACCTTGGGCCCCGACCGCAACGCGTGCTATGGGGGGATATGCGCACGCTGCTCGATGCATCCGAAGTTGCAGGCGGTCTGAAGCGGATAGCCGCGGATATCGCCGCGCGTCATCCGAGCGGTGACGTGGTCATCATCGGTGTGCGGCGCGGGGGTGATCGCGTGGCGGAAACGCTGGCCCGAGAGCTAGATGAACTGACAGGGCAACCGATTGTCCTCGGCTCCGTCGATATCACCCTGTACCGCGACGACGCGGCTGCGGCATTGCCAAACCCGCGCATCGGGCCGAGCCACATACCGGTGTCGCTGGATGGTAAACACGTCGTGCTCGTCGACGATGTCTTGCACACCCGCCGCACGTGTCGCGCGGCCATCGACGCCATCCTCGACTTTGGGCGCCCTGCCAACATCGAACTGGCCGTAGTCATCGACCGCGCCGGACGCCAATTGCCGATACAACCGGACTATTGGATCCTCCGGGTGGAGACGGTCGACACCGAGGAGCACATCGACGTGGTTGATGATCCCCGGGGTCTTTATGCCGTCATTCGTCCTTCGAGCGCGCCGAGCGTTCGCCCCCCTGCTGCCTGACAGCGTCCTTGCGCCCGCTTTGGTTGGCACTGGACGCAGCCACGAGTCTCGACAATAAAGCACTCATGTCACCGCGCGGACTCACCTCTATCCGTCAATTGTCAGCCGAAAGTGCAGGCTCTCTGCTCGAGTCGGCGCAAGCCTTCGCGGAACTGAATCGTCGCGCGCTGAAAAAAGCGCCCACTTTGCGCGGAAAGACTGTCATCAATCTCTTCTTCGAGAACTCCACTCGAACGCGCACGTCCTTCGAGTTGGCGGGCAAACGTCTCAGCGCGGACGTGGTGAACATCAGCGCCTCGGCATCCAGTGTCAAAAAGGGCGAAACCCTCAAGGACACCGTGGCAACGCTGAATGCCATGCATCCCGATGTGCTCGTCGTGCGACACAGCTCGTCGGGAGCTGCCGAGTACGTAGCCAGGCACACCCGAGCTGCGGTCGTGAACGCGGGCGACGGAACCCACGAACACCCGACTCAAGCACTTTTGGACGCTTTCACCATCAAGCAGCACAAGGGCAGCGACTTCACTCGTCTGCGCGTCACCATCTGCGGAGACATTCTGCACAGCCGCGTCGCCCGCTCGAACATCCTGCTCCTCAAGCTGTTGGGCGCCGAGGTGCGACTGGCTGGACCTCGCACACTTCTCCCGCCCGAGTTCGCACAGCTCGGCTGTCATTGCTTTCACCGCCTCGAGCCAGCCCTCGAAGGCGCTGACGTGGTGATGATGCTCCGCATCCAAAACGAGCGCCTCGGGGGAGCTTTTTTTCCTGGAGTGATGGAGTACGCCCGCTTCTTTTCGCTCAATCGAGAGCGCCTCGGTCTCGCCAACTCGGATGCCATCGTCATGCACCCGGGACCGATGAACCGCGGGGTTGAAATTGCCGATGATATCGCGGATGGGCCGCAAAGCGTCGTGTTGGATCAAGTAGAAGCCGGCGTAGCGGTGCGTATGGCCGTGCTGTATCAGTGCGCCGGACAACTTGCCGATTAGCGTTCAGCGTCCATCAGCCGGAACGATGTCCACGAGCTCCGCGCCGAGGGCAGGATAACCCAAGAAACGAGCCGCAGACGTCGTAAAGGACTTGGGCAGATCGGTAACTAGCAACTTCAACTGCGCCGAACCTGCGTGCGTCAGCGCAGCTCGTCGTTGAAGGCGACCGGCGACCTCTTCGGCAGTAGCGCGAGCGCTATCGACCACTTGCGCATCGGGTCCGAACCTTGCGGCCACCGCACGCTCGATGATGGGCAGCAAGAGCGGATAGTGCGTGCAGCCGAGAACCACCACGCGGACGTTTTGGTCGAGTAGTGGTGTCAGATAACGCGCTACCGCCAATTCCGGAACGTCCCCCTCTAGCCAGCCCTCCTCGACCAGCGGCACCAGCAGGGGTGCCGCTACCGTGCACAACTCTATGTGCGCGGAGTGCTGTCGTACCGCTCGCGGATACGCACCCGACTCGATGGTGCTCAGCGTTCCGAGAACGCCGATCCGAACCTCCTGCAGCCCCCGAGCCAACAGCCCGTTCGCGGCCTGAACAGCCGCGTCCGCTCCAGGTCCAACCACGCCGACGACCGGAACTGGTAACTCACGAGTTAACACATCCAGCGCCACGGCACTCGCCGTATTGCACGCGATGACCAGCAGCTTTATCCCGCGCTCAATGAGCAGCTGCGAGCAGCCCCGGGCGTAGCGTAACACGGTCGACGCAGAGCGGGTGCCGTAGGGTACGCGCGCTGTATCACCCAAGTAGATGATCGACTCCCCAGGCAAGCGCTCTTGCAGAGCGCGTACCACCGTGAGGCCTCCCAAGCCCGAGTCGAAAACACCAATGGGTAGATCGCTCATGGGTGGGCGCTAAGTGACGTGCGACTCAAACTCATGTGCTCGCCTGCTCGTCCTCGATGCGGATCAATCGAGCACGTGCACTCATGAAGCTAAACTGATTGATGCGTTTGATGGCCGCCTGCACGCGCCCCTCCTCGCACTCGTGGGTGATCATTAGAATTGGCACCACAGCTTGCCGCCCGGTACTCGCCGAGGTTCTGCTTTCTTGCACCATGTGCTCGACACTAATGCGCTGCTCCCCCAACGCCCCAGCAATAGCCGCCAGCACGCCGGGCTCGTCGCTGACTTCGAAGCGAAGGTAGTAACGGCAGTTCACTTCTGCCATCGGCACCAGCACTCTGGGGACGGGTCGCAAAGCCCGAGTAGCTAGACCGCCCGCACCTTCGACGCGCGCGCGAGCCACATCCACGATGTCCGCAACCACGCTCACCGCCGTCGGCATCTCCCCGGCTCCCCTGCCTACGAGCAAGCAAGGGCCCAACGCTCGCCCTTGGATGAATGCGCCATTGAGGACGCCATGCACTCCAGCAAGCGGATTGTCATGCGGCAGCAGTGCCGGGTGCACGCGCAGTTCGAGGCGTTCACCTCGATCGTGTCCTACGGCGACGTGCTTGATGACGAACCCGAAGCGTTCAGCAAAGCGGAAGTCGAGCTCATCAATGTCCCTGATCCCTTCCACATGAACGTCGGCTTCGTTGACGATAGCGCCAAAGGCCAACATGCTGAGGACGACTAGCTTCTGTGCGGCATCATGACCATCGATGTCCAAACTGGGATCGGCCTCGGCGTAACCCAGTCTCTGGGCGTCCGCGAGCATGGCTTCGAAGCTCCCCCCTTCGTCGCGCATGCGACTGAGAATGTAATTGCACGTGCCGTTGAGCAATCCTCGGATGCTGCTCACCCAATCGCTCGTCAGCGAATCGCGCAAAGTCCGTATGATGGGAACTCCGCCGCCAACTGACGCCTCGAACGCCAGGTCGACTCCCGCTTCGGCCGCGGAGGACAACAGCTCGGCACCATGGCGGGCTAATAGCGACTTATTTGCCGACACCACGCTGATGCCGCGGCCAATCGCTCGCTCCAATAGATCCTTCGCCGGTTGCTGACCACCCATCACCTCCGCCACCAGGTCGAGCTCAGGATCCGCGAGCACCGCGTCGGCGTCGGAGGTTAACCACTCGGAACGGCACTCGTTGACGCGCGCCTTCTCCACGTCCCGCACCAATACGTGCGCGACCTCGAGTTCAGCCCCGACGCGCGCAGCCAAGTGCACTCGGTTCTCAGAAAGCAGACGAAGCACGCCACCCCCGACGGTGCCGCACCCGAGCAGTGCAATCCTTACCTTCTTCTTTTGTCCAGTGACGCTCACGCAGTCCTCCACTTTGACCGAAACCGACGCTGCGCGGCATTACCATGCCGCCGCAGCAGCGGGTGCGCCAATTAGCAGCGCTGCCGGCCGGCGGTTCCAACGCGAGCAGCCCTCACAACAGCGGTCGAAGCGGGCCGACCCAGGCTCGGTAGTGCTCAGGTCGTCCCGCTTACCCAGCGCCGTTAGTTGGGTTGGGAGCGAGCCGCTTCCTTTGCCGCCACCTGATCCAGGTACTCCTGCGACGGCTGGGGTACGCTCTCCAACGCGGCCTTCAGCACCTCCTCCAGGTGTGTCACCGGCACGAACTCGAGCTCATCCCGGATCTCCTTGGGCACCTCTTCAAGGTCCGCCTTGTTGCGCTCTGGGAAGATGATACGACGTATTCCCGCTCGATGCGCCGCCAACGTTTTCTCTTTAAATCCACCGATCGGGAGCACGCGGCCGCGTAAGGATATCTCACCCGTCATCGCGACGTCGTGGCGGACGCGGATACCGGTCAGCAGAGAGACCAACGCCGTGAACATGGTGATACCGGCACTCGGCCCATCTTTGGGCATGGCTCCCGCCGGTATGTGAATGTGCACGTCGCTCTTTTCCAAGAAGTCCTTGGATATGCCGTGCTTCTCTGCGTTCGTGCGAACGTAGCTCAAAGCTGCGTGCGCACTCTCCTTCATCACGTCGCCCAGCTGCCCCGTAAGCTGCAGTTTCCCGGAACCGAACATGCGCGTGGCTTCGATGAATAGGATCTCACCGCCGGCGCTCGTCCACGCCAACCCGGTGGCCACCCCAGTCTCTTCGGTGCGCTCCGCAACTTCACTCGTGTACTTGATCGGCCCCAAGTACTCCCGGAGGTCGTCCTCGGTTTTGATGATGCGTTGAGTCGTGTCACCCTCGGCAACCTTCACCGCAACGCCACGAATGACACTCGCAACTTGGCGCTCTAGGGAACGCACGCCGGCCTCGCGGGTGTAATGCTCGATGAGCTCTTCGATCGCCTCGTCCGTGATCACGACTTGCTCGGATGACAGCCCATGCTCCTCCAACTGCTTGGGCAAAAGGTGCTGTTTGGCGATAGCGAGCTTCTCACGCCGCGTGTAACCGGGAATGTCCAAGATTTCCATGCGGTCACGCAGCGGAGGGGGGATCGGGTCCGCAATATTTGCCGTCGCCACGAACATCACCTTCGACAAGTCGTAAGGGATCTCCAGGTAGTGGTCTGCGAACGTGTTGTTCTGCTCGGGGTCCAATACCTCGAGCAGCGCTGCGCTCGGATCGCCACGGAAGTCGTGCCCGATCTTGTCGACCTCATCCATCATGAACACGGGATTGACCATACCCGACTTCTTCATGCCCTGAATGATTTGGCCCGGCAACGCCCCGACGTACGTGCGCCGGTGACCCCGAATCGCCGCTTCGTCATGCACGCCGCCCAGTGAGACACGCACGAACTTACGACCCAATGCGCGAGCAATGCTCTTGCCTAGCGAGGTCTTTCCCACGCCAGGCGGACCCAGCAAACACAGGATTGGACCCCGCTTGTCCTTCTTCAGTTTGCGTACCGCCAAGTACTCCACGATGCGCTTCTTGACCTTCTCGAGACCGTAGTGATCTTCGTCCAGGACTTTGCGCACCTCGGCAATGTCCATGTTGTCTTCGGTCGTCTCGTGCCATGGCAGATCGAGGATCCAATCGAGGTACGTGCGCACTACCGTGTATTCCGCGCTACCCACCTGCATGGCTCGCAAACGCTTGAGTTGTTTTTTGGCGACTTCCATCGCCTCCGAAGGCAGGTCCGCCTTTGCCAGGCGTTCCTCTAGGCCGTCCAAGTCGCCCTGATCCCCCTCGTCTTCCCCGAGCTCTTCCTTGATCGCCTTCAGCTGCTGCCGCAATACATACTCGCGCTGATTCTTTCCCATCTCCTCCTTGATCTGGGAATTGATGCGCTCACGCATCTTGAGCACTTCGAGTTGACGCGTGAGCAGACGCAGGACTTTGCGTATCCGCTCCTTGACGTCTACGGTCTCGATGAGCTGCGCCTTCTCCTCGACCGGAGCATCTAGATTGGCTGCGACCAGATCAGCGAGAGAGCCCGGAGCTTGAATGGAGTCAATCAGCGACGCAGCTTCACGCGGCAGCTCGGGCATCAACTGGATGACCTGCTTGGCCACGTCTCGCAGACTCATCGCCAGGGCCTCAGCTTCGACGTCTTCGAGCGGTGGAGCCTCCACCCGCACGATGCGCGCCCGCATGTAAGGCTCGGATTGCAATTCCTCGCCAAAACGGACCCGCGTCAACCCCTGTAGGATCAGCGAGTAGTTGCCCGAACTGTGCTTCAGCGCCTTGAGCACTCGGGCCGCGCAGCCCACGGGATACAAATCATCGGCCGACGGATCGTCCGTTACGGGATCTCTTTGGGTGAAGATGGCGATGACGGGAGAAGCCTTGTCATGGACGGCCTCGACGAGCGCCACCGATTTCTCACGGCCGACGTCGAAGGGCGCCACCGCGCCAGGAAACAGCACCGAGTTGCGGATCGGGAGAACGGGAAGCTCCTCATCGAACTTCAGCTCGTCTTCAGAAGGGGGGGGAGCAGCGCTCGTCGGGGGGGTCTTTTTGCTGTCGCTCATGAGAACTCCTAGGTGTTCCCTCAAGCTAAGCGCAATTCTCCGAGATCGCCAGTACGCGACAGCGTTGTCCTGCGTGCCGATCGGTCAGAAAGTCGACAGCCAACGGACATCGCGCCGCTTGCTAGACGCCCTGCTCGCTGCGGGCTACACCACGCCCGTGAGAACGGCATTCTTCGGGACCCCTGGTATTGGCGTTCCCGCTCTACGCGCCCTGCATGACACGACGCACATCGTTGGCGTGGTGTGTCAGCCAGACAAGCCGTCGGGCCGCGGCATGCGCCTGAGGGCTTGCGAGGTCAAGCAAGCGGCCCTCGAGTTGGGGTTGGAAGTGTTCCAACCCGTACGCGTGCGAGATGGTGCGCTTCAAGGCTGGCTGAAGGAACGTCGGCTGGATGTTGCGGTGGTGTTTGCCTATGGGCGCATCTTGCCGCAGGACGTGCTTGATGCGCCACGATTGGGCTGCGTGAACCTGCACGCCTCGCTGCTGCCGAAGTATCGCGGTGCTGCGCCGATCCAGTGGGCCATCCTCAATGGCGAGTCCGCCACGGGCATCTCGTTGATGAAGATGGATGCCGGGCTGGACACGGGTCCTGTGTACACCCAGCGCCAGATCTCCGTTCCCGAACAGGCGGATGGTGGCCAAGTGACCGGCTTGCTCAGCCAACTAGCCACGACGGTCATCCAAGAGGACCTGCCCCTGGTGTTCGCTGGCCACGCCCCTATTCCTCAGGACAACACGATTGCCACACACGCTCCTCCAATTCGTGCTCAGCACCTGTTGATGGACTTCGCTCGCCCCGTGCAAGCTCTCGTACGGCAAGTACGCGCCTTTGCGCCCTCGCCGGCGGCCCATTGCTTCTTAGCCGGGAAACGACTCAAGATCCTCCGCGCATCGGCCGTTGACTCGAGCACCGACGGTCGGCCAGGAACCATCATTGCTGCAGAGAGAGATCTGCTCTTGGTCCAGGCAAAGCCGGGCGTGCTTGCCATAGAAACGGCGCAGCTCGAAGGCAAACGCCCGATGGACGCCCGAGACTTGATCAACGGTCGTATTCTGATGCGCGATCAAGAGCTAAAGGGAATCGCGACAATCGAGTAGCGGCATGCTCAGCCAGCCCGATAATCCAAAGCCTGCATCCTCCACTTTCACCGGCGCCCCTTCACCGACTCCCACACCGGCCGTCGAGGCGCTCTTGGATGAGCTGCGCCAAGAATTTCCCAAGTTCGTCTTGCGCTCCAAAGCATCCAGCCCTCTGTCACTGCTCATCGACCACACCCTGCGACTGCTGACACTGGGACAGATGCGCACGTACATGACTCACTACCACACGGTGATTGGGTATACGCTGTTCGTCCCAGGTTCTTGGGCCGCGCTCACTAACGTACAAAAGCTGATTCTCCTGCGCCACGAGCGCGTACACCTGCGACAGCGACGGCGCATGTCGTTCCTGGGGATGGCCTTCATCTATCTCGTGCCGTGGTTTCCATTGGGGCTGGCCTATGGCCGTGCTCGCTTGGAGTGGGAGGCGTACACCGAAACGCTAAGAGCAACGTATGAGTTGCTTGGGGCTGCCGCGGCTCATGACCCGGCGCTTCGTTGCCATATCCTGGGGCGCTTCTGCGGGCCCGACTATGGGTGGATGTGGCCCTTCCCCCGACAGCTCGACCGATGGTACGATGATGTACTCAGGGAGCTCGACGCCAGCCCCAACCAACCGGTTCAAACCGGCACGAACGATGCCCCCTGCTCCTAGAATTTGATAATGCAACGTGTCAAACTTGGGCTGGCCATCATGGCAGCCACACTTCGACTTTTCACGAGAGGGCCAGTGTCGCCGGTGGCGCGCCCCCTTCGCGAAAGGCCGGCCCCCTTTCTGCTCAACGGAGTAGCCGCCTATGGTATCCAGAGCCGCCCGGCCGTATCCAAATGAAACCGTAAGCAGTAAAGTCTCATGCTGAAGAGTCGGTCTTGTGTTGACTCAATACGTGATTCCGCTTCGGCCTGCTCCGACGCGCTCCTCCGTCCCCGCCCACTCCCCGAATCCACCTTGCGCCGACAGGCGCGAACCTCAAGGCAGTCATAGTGAAAGTCTCTTGCCCCAGCTGCACCGCAAAGTACTCGATCGCTGACGAGAAAGTCAGGAACCGCCTCGCTAAGATCCGCTGCCGGAAGTGCGAGACGACGATCGTGATCGACGGTAAAACGGACCCACCCACGATCCAGGCGGCAGACGCTGCCGTTGGACGTCCTGACGAATACACCGTAGACATCTCCGACTCCGATCAGCGCCAAATGACGGTGGAGCAGATCGTCCAAGCGTACAACGACGGAGTGATTACGGCCGACACCTATGTGTGGAAGGACGGCATGGGGGATTGGGAAACGTTGGCGAATGTGGGCGAGCTGAACGAAGCGCTGCACCGCGCCGCCGCGCAGGCTGCCGTTGCACCGCCGACGGGTTTTGCACCACCGACGGGTTTCGCATCGCCGTTGGGTATTGCATCGCCGCCTAGCTATGCACCACCAGCGGCGGACCCGTACCCTCACGCCACCACGTCTTCCCCGTTGGCGGGCGGTCTCTTTTCAGGGGCAGCGTCGACTCGGGCCGCCACGCGCACGGGTGTCGGCGGCGACCTGTTTGGCAGCATCGACCACGTCGGCGGCGAGGCCGACCTAGCAACGAGCGCTGCTGATTTCATGCCCGCACAACCAAATACCGGCGCCCGCAACGAGTCCTCCGTTTTATTCTCGCTCAGCGCATTGACCGCGGGGGAAACCGGGGCCAAGCCGAAAGCTCCCGCCAGCAGCGACGATTCCGGATTGATCGATCTGGCAGCTCTAGCGGCTCAAGCCAACACCTCCTCGCCCGGGGAATCCCGAACCGCATCTGCCATGCCAGTTCCGCTGGCGGCTCCTCTTGGGGCTCCCCTGATCGGGGGTTCGACGTCCCCCCTAGGGATGGATCCCGCTGGCGCCCAGCGCGTGCCGAACCGCAATGGTTTGTACATTGGTGGCGGCATCGCCGTCGCTGCCATGGTGCTCGGAGGAGTGTTCCTGCTGCGCGAACCGCCTCCCCCCGCGCTACAACCCATAGCCATTCCGACGGCACTGCCGAGCGCCCCTGTCGAAGTAGCGCCCCCTGAAGAGGAGAGAGCTGCCGCCGACACAGAAAATGGGGACGCGGAGAAAGAAGAGGGCGATGGCAAAGCCGACGACGACGAACAGGCTGCCACCAAGAAGGTAGCCACCACAGCAAAGAAGAGTTATCCGCGTACCACTAAGGCGAAAGCAACCACCGCTTCGAAACAAAGCGCCTCCAAGGAGACGACCTCCTCCGGCTCTTCCAAGACAACATCCGCGACTGACACGAAGAAGGCGGCGCCGAAGAAAAAGAATAGCTGCAACTGCAAAGCTGGCGACCTGATGTGCGCCATGAAGTGTTCAGCCAAGTAACTGACCCGTCGACGGCGCGCTTACCACGCACCAGAAGGTGGCAAGAGCCGCACGCTATCGCTTGCCCCAAAGTCGTAGGCGCCGCCGCGGTGGTCTGCCCACCCCAATCGCACAAAGCCGTCCTGGTGCTGCAGGGCGAACGACTGCAAGGGCATAGCGTTGGAGGACGCCGCCGGCACCACGAGCACGGTGAGCGGTCCTACCGCGCTCATCTCGTCGCCTGTTTCAGCTACGGCGCAGCGTGATGCCACTTCGCCGTCGATGTCGTAGCGGAGGCATTGTGCCAAGGCTCGCTCATCCGCTTTGGCTCGCTCGGATGGAACACGGTGCAACAGCACGGCCGCACGTTGGCGTACGAATGGCGATGCATGCGTAAGCAGCAACTGCCTTTCCCGCTCACCGTCGCCGCAGCGCACTTCGTTCAGGTGTAAACCGGCCAGAACGTTGACTAGCACCGGCGCACGCTGATCCGCGAGCAGCCCGCACAACAGTGAATGTTCGACAGCGTCCGAGCGCGACAAAGTGGCGACAGCATTGGCCGCGACCGAAACTTCAGCGTGTTCGGTCAAGCTGCGCAGTCGCGCCCGTGCCGAGGCCGGCGCGTGCTGCCTGAGTGCCCAGACCGCATTTGCTAGCACTTCTGGGCGCCGCTCACTCAACTTGGAGAGCAGCAACGGAACCGCCTGCTTTTTTTGCGCCAGTACCTCCGCTACCTTAGCGGCGTCAGGAGGGTCGGAACTACGCACCCAGCGGGCGAAGGTCGCGTCGGTAAGCTCCCAGGGTAAACGGGCATACGCTTCGAGCAGCACCGCCTGCTCCTTTGGAGCTGCGCGTTCGATGAGCGTTAGCATGCGCTGAGCCACGTGTGGCTTTCGGATATGCACGGCCGGACCCCAAAGAGCGGTGGCGAGTCCGAAGACTTCGCTAGCTCGGGCAGTCGACAGCAGGTCCACGAGGACCTCCGCCACGCCACGCCATTCGCCTTCGCGAGCGGCCATTGACGTTTCCCATCTCAGCTCCGAACTCGTTGCAGTAAGCCCAGCCACAACATGCTGCGGCTCAACGTAGGCGCCTTTAATTGACCCCAAGCCGCGCGTTGCTGCCAAACGCAACACCAACGGGAAGTCGACACGTAAGTAAGGAACGAGATGGGGTACGGCACGGTGGGACCCGGTGCGACCCAGTAGCGGCAAGAGCAACGCAGCCTCGTCGGATGTTCGCGCTTGTCGCAAGGCCTCGGCAAGCGGTTCTACGGCCCGTCCATCAGGCCGCCGTGGGTCCAACAAATGCCACAATGCGTCGATGGCCGCCCGTCTCACCGATAGCGGGTCCGTACCTAGCGCCTCCAGAGCAACGGGCAACGCCACGGAATCCCGTGTGGAAGCCAGTGCAGGCAGCGCCGCTATCACGCTCAAGCGGCCGGCGCGGTAGGCTTCGACAATGGCCGCTGCGGCGGTGCTCACTCCCGACCGTCCTAAGGCTAATGCGCAGCCCTGCACGTCCTCGACGCCACTTCCTCCAGCAACACACTGCAGTAGCGCGGACTCCGCCCGCGGCCCGATCTCCGCTAGGCGTGCAAGGGCCTCGCTCCGCAGTTCTTGCCGCGGATGATTTAGCAGTCCGACAGCAACACGGACTCCGCGGGGCGAAGGGAGTCGAAGCAAGGCGTTCAGCGCCGCGACGCGAACGTCGACGTCTCGATCCCGCTCCACGAGATCCACGAGGGGATCTACGGCCTCCAATGCTCCCAATTCTCCCAGGACCCGCATCGCCGCGATTCGCACCTCGGGATCAGAGTCTGACAACGCGAGCACCAGAGCTCCCGACGCCCGCCCACTCCCCTCTAGGTGCGGTATCGCCCGAATCGCTGCCCGCCTCACCGACGTCCGCGTATCCTGCACCTTAGCCACCAACGGCAGAACCGCAGCTTCGTCGCCAATGGCTGCAAGCGCCTGGATGACCTCGAGTTGAAACTCCTCGTTTGGATCATCCAAGTGGTTGAGCAGGACGCGAGCTGCGTCCGCTGAGCCTATCCGTGCAAGGGCGCGAGCTGCGTGCTTGCGTGCGACCGGCGACGGATCCGAAAGCACGCGCGCCAACGGTGCGACGGCTCGAGCCTCTGGGCGCAGGCGAGTGAGCATCTGAGCAGCCAAGGTCCGGACGCGCGCATCGCCATCCGAAAGCCACTGTATAGCGAGCGGTATGGCGCCGTCGATGGGGTGCTCGAGAACAGCCACGCCGGCGAGGAGCCGCACTTCGGCGTCTGAATCCCCCAGCGCTCGCGGCAGCAACTGCTCCGCGATACTGCGCGGCATTTCCAGCAGTTTGCCCGCCGCCAGCCGCCGTTGCTCGACATCCTCGGATGCCAGCGCAGAAGCGGCTCGCTCGTGGACACTCGGCCAAAACTGGGCTCGCCCAATGCTTGCACTGAAAACGATGGCGGTCACCATGGCTGCGTTGGCTAGTCCTCGCGAGTTCACGCCAAACCTCCCTGACGCCGTAACACCCAGTGCGCTCCCAGAGTGAGCGCTGCCAAAAGCGTCCAAACCCATGCTGGAACGAGCGGTGAAACATGTCGCTCAGCCGTGATCTGGGCCATGTCCGGCAAAGGGAGTTCTTCGATTTCTTGCAGGTCGACGGCGACCCCGCCGGTAGCGTTGGCCAGCCGCTCCAAACGCGTCGCGTCGGGTCGCGAGTCGACCCATGCCTCCCCCCCTGCTTCACACCCGAAGTCGAAACGAGTCGCCGGAGCAGCGCCTATCGAAACCTTGGCCGTATATCCACCAGCTGGCAGCGGCCGTAGCGGCACCTCCAACGTTCCTCGCGCGTCCGCCTCGACGCTCTGGTCATAGCGCGGCGACTTGTTCTCGTTCAACGCCTCAATGCTCAACGCCACATTGCCGCTCATGCCCGGCAGCCGTTGAATGCGCAAGGTCGCCGGGTGACCAGCGAGACACGCATCCAGCAGGTCCACGCGCGCGGCCTCGTAGCGAGGGTCTCGCATCAGCCATCCTAAAAGCCCATCCCACAGAGCGCCGTAAGCGCGCCCAGTAACGGTAGCGGCAAGTTCTCCGAAGGCCAGCCGGTGTGTCGAGTCCAAGCCGAGCGCGATAGCGCGCCCATCCCCCGACTCTCCCAATGCCAATATCGGCATCGGCCTGCCCCCAGTGCGCAGTTTTGGATGTTCCCAGAGGACGATCGACCCGGGCTTTGGATGGCCCAAGCGATTGGCTCCAGCCATGGCTGGCAGTTGGCCATCGAGCAGGGAACGAAGGTTGCGTGTCACTGGCGCTGTGCGCCCAGCCTCAGTGGCTAGCGGAACGAACTGCTCTGAATCGAACGGTTTCTCGTTGCGCGGTTGTTCGACGGGGATCACCGCATCCAAGGGTGTGCCCGCGTAGTTACCGCCAGCAAAGGATGATGGCCCGCCGACCATGATGAGCCCACCGCCTCGTTTCACGTACGCCGTCAATCGCGGCAAGTATTGCGCGAGCTTGTAACGAACGGCGTCGATGTCCTGGAGAATGATAGCGTCAAAGCTTGCTAGATGTTCTGTGAACAACTCATCGACCGGGAACCGAATCAGCGCCAGCTCTTGCTCGGTGGCTCCGGGATCATCCGTCTCACCGCGAAGAATGAAAAACGCGACTGTATCGACGGACTCGTCGCTCTTGAGCCAAGTACGCAAAGCCCGCACGTCGTATGTCGGGCGTCCGGCAAGGTGCAAAAGTCGAACGCGTTCTTTGGCTACGGAAAAGCCTAGGTATCGCTTATCGTTTTCCGGGATCGTGTCCCCGGGCTGTGCATCGATGGCGACCTCGATGACTCGAGTACCAGCCCGATCCAGCGTGACATCGAGCTCAATCCGACCGACACCATCTTTGATAGGCGCCGTGCCCGAGGCCAGAGTGAGCGCCGGTTCTCCACTGAGCAGCTCACGTATGGTGACCGGGACCTCATCGCAACGGATCCCACCAGCGCATCCCACTTCGACGGTAACCGCCAGTGACTGATGCGCCACCGCTGCCCCGGCTGCCTCTACCCGCCGCACACTAGCGTCGGGTGGTGCATCCCTGAGCAGAGAAACGGTATGAACCGGAACGTCCGCCCCCGGTCCCAACTGTTGGAGCAACGTATCAGCGGCGTCTTCGCCTGGACGTGAGAGGCGTCCATCACTGACGACCACGACCGCGGCAGGGCGCTCGCCTGGTGCACGCATCAAGGCGCTCAAGGCGTACGTGAGATCGCTCCCCGTTCTTATTGGAGTCGCTGCAGAATCGAAAGGGTACAGTTCCCCATCAGCAAAGGCGCTTATCGACAGCCGTGCATCGCGATACCGCTTCTGCAGCTGCTGCATGGCAGTGACCGCCAAGTCGCGTCGTGTCTGTTCTGCTTCTGGAAGCAGCAACCGCCGAGAATCGTCGATCAGCGCGACGATTCGGGGACCAAAAGGTGTCGTCTTGGCGTCCACCGACACGGGTCGAAAGACGGCCGCCGCAAACAGCAGCGCAGCCAAGGCTCCCGAAGCGAACAGCCAGCCGCGCCGACCCTCGTGGTTGCGAGCTTCCAGGATGAGCATGACCAGCGCAAGGCACAACAAAACCACGGTCGTCCACATCACCCAAGGGGACAAATCCTCGGAAAGAGCAATCGTCGGCGCGTTCATGAGCGATGCTGCAGCTCAGCCTTCCGGTCCAGATGATGAAGTCTCATGGAGTCCGGCGCCCCCGCCGTCGCATGAGTTCTTCAGCGTGTACTTGATCCCCCTTGTAGTCCGTACACAGGACAAACATCGCCACATTGACGGCAAAGCGCACAGCTAATTGGCGAGCAAGTGGATGCGGGGTTTCCATAGCGAGGGCCCAGGTCTCGCCACGACGCGCCAGCGCCCCTAACAGATCTTGCTCCGAAAACAGAACACTGACGGAACTGCCGCGCCGCATCGCATCCATTGGCTTGAGCGTGGGGTAGCGTCCCGCGGCTTCGCCTAGCAGGTAATACGACTTGAATACCACGTGTTCCTCCGGCAGTGCGGTTACGGGCACCTCGGGCAATACGCGCTTCAACTCGCGTTTCGCAGAATTGACGAACGCTCCTGACTCTGGCTGGCTGTCGTCTACGAAGATGAGGCCACCGAGGTCAAGAAAGCGCCTAAGGCCTCGGACCTCCGACTCCATCAGCGCGTTCACTTCCGAGGTGCCTGTCCACACGACGAACGGCTCAGTCAAGAGGTTGGGCTCATCTGGGGTCACCGGCTTGATCACTAACCGCCCAGGCGCACTGGTACGACGCACCAACTCCCACGACCAGCGGCTCAGCGCTGCCTCTCGGTCACCGCCGATTGGCTCAGCACCCGCTGGTGTCAACCACCTGGGGTTGAAGGCGCCATCTTGCCCGAATGCGCCCGCCGCCGACGACCACAAAGGAGCGCCGATTGCGCCGAGAAAAGCGCGGCGTGTTACTCGAAATCTGAAATCTTCCATGATCCATTCTCGAGTTCGAGTTCGACACGGTGGCCGTCGAGTGTATCGATGACTGCCTGGTCGCCGTCCACCTGCACGTCAAGCACCTCCCCGTACCGCAGAGCTTCGACCAGGGACAGCAACCGGTGTTCGAGCTGCTCGCCCAGCTCCGTCGAAAGCACCGCCATGAGCGCGGCGTAGCTGCGGGAGACTAAAGCCGCACGTAGTCCCTCAACAGCTTGCAAGGGAGTCGCGGCACTCGCCGGCAGCGCACTCGTCGAGTCCACGTAGTACGCGCCAGCGTCCCACACCAGCTCCACCGTTTCTCCCCCTTCCAACACCACCGTCGCCCGCACGTCCGCCGTCCGAGCGTCGGCTGCGGCACCGAGGACGGCGAGAAGCTGCGGCCGTCCTCGTTCGATCATGCTCGCTACTTCCTCCACGGTGACCGCGTTCCGGCTCGCGCTGTCGAGCAGAGCATGCACGGCAGCGGCGTCTCCACGTTCCACCGCGTTCGCCAGATCGGCCGCCGCGCGCTCTGGAGGAGGCAGTGACGGAGCGCAGGCCGCAAACGTGAGTCCAACGAGAGCGTTGCGCCCCCAACTCCAAGCGCAGTGACGTCCGCGGGTGGCCCACCGCTGCGCGACATCCGCGTGCCTTCGTTGCTCAGAGCGAAATTTCATCAGAGGGCGGGATTGCACCGGCAACCACTTGTATGGCCTCATAACCCGAGACGTGGCCGGCTGTAGGCAGATTAGGCGACCGCCCTGCCGCCTGGCCGCAACGCAGTCTCGGAGCCCTGCCGCTGTCGATTGCCAAGGCGAGCGAGCACGGGCACGATGAAAGGATCCATCGCCCCGCGTTCATGCACTCTCCGTACCCCATGCTCATAGCCTTTGCCGTGCTCAGCCCTTGTGGCGTGATCGTCGCCGTGACTGTGCACGACACGCTTGGCGGTTTAATGGTCCTATCGGGACTATTACTCGGTGCTGCCGGCCTGCACCGCCTGGGGAGAAGCGGACCAGACATCGGATGAGCGAGTAGCGCAAATTCCAAGCTTTCAGCGGTTACGTCTCACTGCGCAAAACGCCGACCATGACATCCTTGCCCAACGCCTCGGCGCGTTGCGCAGCGAAGCCGAAGTCTCGCCCCGTTATCTCGAGTT
>CAZNZA010000103.1:0-1579 GCA_964577325.1 uncultured Polyangiaceae bacterium | reverse complement strand
AACGCCTCGGCGCGTTGCGCAGCGAAGCCGAAGTCTCGCCCCGTTATCTCGAGTTGTGCTTGGAAGTGGCCATCCTTGGCATTCGTAACGGGGGCAAGCTCCATGACGCGGTCGAGATTCACCTGCGGCGTGGGCCCAGTGCCATAGGCCTGATCGCCCACCACCACTACCACGTAAAACAAAGGCTTCTTGCCCTTCTCCTCGTCATACAGACGGCTCTTCAAGGCTTCTTCCAGCCGTCGCGCGTACAGCGTCCATGCCCACCCCGTCACGTACAGGCCTTTGGCCTGGTCGTTTAGCTTGACCGCCGCGGCAGCAGTCCACTGCCCGTCCTGCTTACCTTCGACACCGCGCGCTTCCGGCATGACGCCCGTTGCCTCGGCGTACCCGGTAGTGACTGCACCTTTCAAGTCAGGAAAAGGTTCGAACAGGTTCTTGCCTGCCATCATATCCGTGGGTAGGTCGTTGCGAACGACGGTCCCGGACAGCTCTGCCACCGCAAAAAACGTCGACTTTGCCACTCTCAGCGCCTGGACCTTGCTACGGGCGCGATTGAGCGCGTCGCGCGCGGCCTCCGGATCGAGCACGGTGTCGCTCTTCTCCCACAGCTCGCGCAGGTACTCGCTCCCCTGCGGCAGACCGGCCCGCACTTCCTCGGCATCCTTGGCAGTGATGGGTGCTAGAAAGCGAGCGTGCTCGGAGGCACGAGCTGCGCTCAGCTTGCCGTCGTCCTCGCACCCGCTACTAACCATTGTCAGCACGGCAAGCGCCGTGGCCAGAAGCGGACGGCGCAGGTCGAGTGTCTGCAGACTCATGAAGGACATCACCGCTTCGTAACCCAGCTTTGCTCTAAGTTCCAGTCGACGCATGAACGGCGCGGGCTTGCTGTGCCGCGCCACAGCCTATAATGCGCGAGCGGCTTCGAGCACCTGCGCGACGTGGCCCGCTACCCGCACTCGGCGCCATTGCCGCACGACCACGCCATTGTCATTCAGCAAGAAGGTGCTCCGCTCGATGCCCATGTACTGGCGCCCGTAGTTGCTTTTCAGCGTCCAAACCCCAAAAGCCGTCGCGAGCAGCTTGTCCACGTCAGCCAAGAGCGGGAAGCCCAGGTTGTACTTCTGACTGAAGCGGGCGTGAGATGCAGGTTTGTCGGGGCTTACCCCCACGACGCGTACTCCGGCATCTTGAAAGGCGGCCCGTTCATCTCGGAACGCACAAGCCTCCGTCGTGCAGCCCGGAGTATCATCCTTCGGATAGAAGTAGAGCACCAACGGCTGACCCAGGAGCTGGTCACGGGTGACGGTGTTGCCTTCTTGGTCGAGCAACTCGAAGTCTGGAAGTACCAAACGGCTCTCGATCCCGTCGTCCGGGGGCAAGCCCAGACTCAACTGCTGCGGGACACTACGTCGTTCACGCCGTTGCACGGCGCTCGCGTCGGCGGCACTGATCCCGTCGCCAGGCGCCGTAGGTTGTGCCGCATCCTGGGGTGATTCGGCTTGCAGGTTGCGCGCCTTCGCCGCGCGCTTCCCCCCACTGCTCGAGCGACGCGCTGTGTTGGCCTTGCTCGCTGTGTTGG
>CAZNZA010000102.1:18597-20258 GCA_964577325.1 uncultured Polyangiaceae bacterium | reverse complement strand
CAGGACCCAGAGCAGGCAGACGTGTTTGGCGTGCCAGCTTTCCTACGCTCTTCGACCGTAGCGGCCGACACCTGGTGGCGAGCAGCGCTGAACACGGAAGCGCACGCCGCTGACTCCGAGGAGGTGGGCGTGCTGCTGACTCATGCTCGCGGCATGGCCGATCGGCCATTTACATTTTTGCGGGCGCTCATTCGCCACCTCGAGCGGCGTCACCAGCACGAAAGCCTGCACGGCTTACTGAGCGAAGCACTCGCCCACGCTCACGTGCCCGAACCCATCGTGGCGGGCTGGTGGAGTCGAACGGCGGCGGAACACCACAGACAGGGCCGGTACGACGATGCCAGCCGCTCGCTCGACCGTGCCTTACATCACGATCCCCATGCCGTCACCGCTATTACCCTTCAACTGGACGTTCTGTGGAGTTGCAAACGGTACGCGGAGTTGGGGCGAGCTTATGAAGCCATGGCCGAGCAGAGCGATAGCGACGAGGCTCGCTTCCGAACCCATGTGCTTGCTGCCGTTGCTTGGGCACTGTCTGGCGACACGACCACCCCCCCCCGCGCCACGCTCTCGTTGGCGGCAGCCGGCGGCAGTCAGACTTCGCTGGCTCGCATCGGTAAGTTCCTGGCCAGCTGGCGAAAGGACGGGTCGTGGCTGAACGACGCACTCTTGATCATCAAAGATGGCGCACCGGTAACGGAGCGCGTCAATGCTGCCCTAGAACTGGCGCGGCGCGCCTGCCTGCGCAACGAGACAACGGAAGCAGAGCAGCACCTGGTCAAACTCACGGACACGACCGAGGCTGGCCTTCTGAGCAGCGTCATCCTGGCGTACTCGAGCTCGTTCGAATCGTCACGATCGGACCGTCTCCCGTCGCTTCGGCGCGTTGCCGCTGCAGCCGGTGGAGAAGGTGGCCTTGCGCTTCAACAGCTGGTGGTAGGGCTGATGGCGCGCCGGGGTCAAACCTCGCGAGCGCTCGATGAGCTCCGGCTTCTGCATCAACATCACCGCGACCACGTTCTCGTCGCTACGCAGCTCGCTCACCTGCTGCTAGGTATGCAGCAGCCAGAAAGCGCGGCTCAAGTTCTCGTTAAGACGGCCCAGACAGCGATGCAACCCACGTTGCGTCAGGCGCTGTACTTGCACGCAGGCCTCATCGAGTGGCGCTCGGAGCAACATGAACTTGCCCTTCAACGTTTCCAGGCTGCCAGTGACGCGGGAAGCGTCGCCGCAGCTCACCTCGTCCATTGGGCACTTCGAGCGGCACAACCAGACGATCCGGCTGCGCGACGAAAAGCGCTGGACCTCTCTTGGGCACCGGCTAATGCCGTCGATAGCAATGCTTACGCCTTGGAGCGCTTTGCCTTGGAGGTCGGCTTCAGCTCCCAACACAACGCAGCTGCGGAAGCTCTGAATGATGCCGACGAGCTACCGTTGGACGACGTAGGAGCCGCCATTCAGCTGGCGCGCGCCCTTTATCCAGACGCCGCGCACCACGGAGAGGCGCTCAAGGCGTTGGAAAACCACAGCGCGATTGGTAAGGAGCTGGTTGCGGCGACGGAATACTACCGCGTGCGCTCGCAAGCCACTCCCCCCTCCGACACTTTGCTTGCGCTTGCAAAAGAGTGGGCACGGCGTGGCTCGCTCGAGGCGGCGCTCGA
>CAZNZA010000102.1:14214-18497 GCA_964577325.1 uncultured Polyangiaceae bacterium | reverse complement strand
TGCTTGCGCTTGCAAAAGAGTGGGCACGGCGTGGCTCGCTCGAGGCGGCGCTCGAGTGGTTTTCACTCACTGTCACGACGGGCGATCGCGACGCGGAAGCCGAGGCGCGGCTCGCCATTGCCTCACACCTGCACGGAGACGGTCGAGCCGCGGTGCTAGCCAGCGTGATTCTGCTTCGGCAACTCGTCGGAGCGAAGGGAAATGTCGAGTCACCGGCACATCGCGCCGTCGAATTGGCAAACGCCGAAGTATGTCTCCCCACGGCACTTCCAGCCGAACGAGCAACCACGCTTGGTGCGCTAGCTGATCACTATGACGGCGACGCGGCGATGGCCGACAAGCTGACGATCGTCACCCTCGCCGCATACAACAAGCTTGCTTGCGCGGAGCACGAACAGGCGCTGCAACTTTTCCGTCGAGTGGTGGAGGCCGACGCCGACGACGTGTGCAGTTGGTACGGCATCGCCGACTGTTGTCGCGCGTTGGAGCTCGCCCGGGAGGAAGCCATAGCTTTGGAGCGGCTGAGCGCACTGCTCTTGGACCCCAGAGAAGCTGCCGCGGCATCGAAACGAGCGGCCTCCTTGTATCTCGATGTGCTTGCCGAGGACGAACTCGGCTTGCGTTTCCTGGCACGGGCGGTGGAGCTGGACATCGAGGACTTCGAAACCTTCGACCGTTGGTTTAGGCATGTCCGGAAGCAAGGCGATAGCGAACGCGTGATAGATCTGTGCACGGCTCGTTTGGCGGTGGCAGATGACCCCAAGGAGCTCACGCGCCTGCACTGGGAGCGCGCGCGAGCCTTTCGGAGGCTGGGGGGCTTGGAGGAGGCTTTGACAGACCTGGACAACGTGCGACTGCTCGATCCACAGCACGTTGGCGCGCGCGCGCTCGGCAGTGAGATCTTCATTCATCTGCGCAACTATGCGCAAGCGGCGGACGAGCTTGCCCAGCTGGCCGCCATGCCGCACGCCCCGCCCGAACAACGCCACATGAGCGCCCTTGCTGCCGTGGATCTCTACGACAGTCATCTCGCAGATGTCGACGCGGTGCTGAACGTCCTGCGCAGCATGGCGAATGCTCCAGGCGACGGCATGGCTGTCAAAGAGCGCGTAGCAAAAAGCGTTGCTCGAGCAGGGCGTTGGGAAGAAGCCGTTGCCTTGTTGGGAGAACTAGCTGTCGAACGCAAGACTTCTGCCGGACGAGCCGAAGCAGCTCGGCTTCGCCTTGCCATTCTGCGAGACGAAATTCGTTCACCCGTCCAACTGAGTGAGACGGTGCAGGTGCTGTTGCGCAATAGTCCAGCGGACGCGGAGGCACTGGATCTGATCCTCGATGGCGCCCTCGACGAGACGACCAGCGCAGCCCTGCTCTTCGAGCACCTGCCGCACTTGCTGCGCGAAACCGCCGAGCGATTGCAGCCCGAATCCGCCGCCCGCTTAGCGCGCGCGGCGGAACACCTGAATCGCTCGGACGTTCGCTTGTTGGCGTTGGCGTCCTTGGCTTGCTTGGGGACAGCGTCGGAAGGAGCGTTGGCTGAGCTTCGGTCGCTGCAACAGCTGTGCCCTTCTCATCCCCTCACGGCGCTAGACGGCGCATCGCTGGAAGCCTTGGTCGATCCCGACGACAGCGGTCCACTGCTGCAAATCATGCGTGAGCTCGCCCCCCACCTGCCGGAAGTCATCGGCCCCACGCTGCACAGCCTGGGCTTCGGGCGTCGGGAACGCAAACGTGCTCTCGATCGAGCCGACGTGCGCGCAGAAGTCGCCGCATGGAAGCGCGCGCTTCTGCTCGAGCATGAGCCCGAAATGTTCATTGGCGGCGCTGATCCCGAGCGGATCGATGTTTTCGCAGAAGGCAAACACGGATCTCTGGTGTTGGGGCTCGACGTTCGCGCGCCCCTAGAACCCGCGCAGCGCGGAGCATTGGCTAGCGCGGTGTTTTCCCTCAGACACGGAACCAGCGTAGCGCTATCACGGGGTCCCGTCGAAGTGGCTGCGCTGCTGGCGAGCGCGGTTCGCATCACTGGAGCGTCCGTACCAGGTCCGGCGTTTGCGCTGGCCCCCGAATTCGAGCGCCTGTTATCCCGCGAGCTCCCCCGCCGTGTGCGGCGTGCCATCGAGCCATTAGCGGCACAAGCCTCCGCCCAACAGCAGGATCCTTTGCACTACGCGCACGCGGCACTCGCCACCTTGGATCGAGTGGCGGCGATCGCAGCCGGAGAATTCTTCGTGGTGCCCACTCCGCTCGAAGAAGAAGCCTTGCAACGGCAGCGACGACTGCTCGCCTTCTGCCTTTCTCCAACTTACCTTGCCATCCGCCGGCAACTGGGAATGAATCCCCAATGACGCAAGATGACGACGCCCGTCGCGCCCCAAGAAAGGGCAGCCTTGGTCCTCAGGAACACGACACGCCTGGGCCCCAGGAACACGAGACCGTACGCCCGCCGGCCGCCCCCCCTGCAACGCATCCCGAAGTGGCTGAGACCTCCGCCGTCGCGCCACCTAAAGATTTGTTCGTCGAGGACACGCCCACGAAGTTGATGAGGCATCAGGACATCATCGCGGCTTTGACTCACTCATCGCAACAAGCGCCGCGAGCGGCCCCCGCGCCTCGACAACCAACCCCTCCCACTTCCCAGCCTCCAAAGCCGTTTACCAAAAGCGCACCCCCCAAACCCCCTTCCGGCCCCCCGCGGCCCCAGCCGCGCTCCTCGAAAGCAACGCTCGGCACGCGAACGCCGGCACGCTCCAGCATTCCCCCACGCGCGCCACTATCACTGAAGCCAGCCATCGCCAGTGCCGAGGAGACGATGAACGGCCCGGCCGCGGACCAGCTGTTGAAGACGGGCATGTCGGCAGATTTCGTGAGACGCGCACAAACCCTGGAGGCCCAAGCCTCCATGACTGGAGACGCCGCCCAGCGAACACGGCTTTTGATTGTGGCGAGCGAATTGCGCGCCATGCTCGGACAGACGCTTCAAGCCCGAGTGCTGGCCGAACAGGCGAGTAAGCTAGGCAGCCGCTCGGCTCACCGTCAAGCACGCCAGCTGGCACAGTTGCAGGGCGATACGAAAGCTGCTTCCAGTCATCTCAGCGACGAGATCCGATTGGCCCCTACGCCAACACTGCGGGCGCATCTGGCGATGACTCAAGCCGACCTGGAACGGCTCAAGCACGATGATGCGCTTGCAGCCGGGCGTAGCCTGGAACACGCCCAACGCAATGCTCCGGAAGATCCGCGGCCGAGCCTGATGAAGCTCGCTCGGCAGTTGGGCAGTGGCTCGCGCCCTCCAACCTTTCAATGGCCCGACGAAGAGGGTTTCGCTCCCTTGTCACGAGCTACGGCAGCCATCGCGGCGCTGCGCGGTGATGTGCGGGTGAGACTGTCAGAAGCTAGTCCGCCTGTGGCCATATTTCTCGAAGCTCAGCGCGCGCTCAAACGCCGCGATCGCCAAGCGGCCGCCAACGCTCTGTTGCTCTTGCGCGGTCAGTCGGGGTTTGAACGCGCGATCCCCTGGTTGTCCGCTGCCCTACTGGCCCCCTTGCCAGAGACTCGACCCCAATCCCTACAGCTGCTCCAAGACCTGCGGCGCGAGCTCTCCACGGAACCTGTCAGGCGCACTCTGGCAGCCCGGGCCTTAGAATTGGGAGATGCCGACACGGCGATGCTCGCTCTCGGTGATGACGCGGCCCCCGATGACGAGCGCGTCGCCTTCTCCCCCGCGGAGTCGTTGACGCTCCGGGCGTTGTGCAACGTCAGCCCTGATGAAAGGCTTTTCGATGCGGTCAAGCAGCAGGTCGGCGACGACCTGCTACCGCTCTTGCACGCACTGGCCGTCCATTGGCACTTGCCTCAGTGCGCCCCCGCCCTTGCTGGAACTTCGCCTTCCACGCTACGAGCGGTGTTGGCACTCAGCGGTGAAGATTCCATCCGTTCTTTTCCTCCACGCATGCACGAGGAGTCGAATGCCGACCGCGCCCCGCATCCTTTGCTCGTGTGGCTGCAGTTGGAAGAGGCGTCCGCGCGCCGCGATACCTGTCAGATCGTCGACTTGCTAGACTTGATTTCCGGTTCGGAACCAACCTCGACCACTGCCCAACTCCACTACGCGGCAGCAGTGCTACTGGAGACCGATGGTAACCTACTGGCCGCAATCGAGCGCTATGTGGCGGCGCTAGCGGACCCAAACTGCCGCAACGCCGCGCTGCGGGCGCTCTTGGAACTCCAACCTGCCGAGCGGGCCAGTTCATTGTTGGAGGATGTCGCCAGTAGAGTCAGCGATC
>CAZNZA010000102.1:7503-14114 GCA_964577325.1 uncultured Polyangiaceae bacterium | reverse complement strand
CCTGCCGAGCGGGCCAGTTCATTGTTGGAGGATGTCGCCAGTAGAGTCAGCGATCCCGAGCAGCGCGCGCTGCTGCTCGCTGAAGCCGCACTGAGCGCCTCCACACGGGAGGAAGGCGAACGTTTGATTCTCGCCGCACAGGGCAGCTGTCCTGACCACGTCGTGGTCGAAGCCCTCATGCAGCACTTCAATGATGAAGCTGCTGGCGAGACGCTCGCTCACGAATGGCAATTGATGTTGAGCCGACGCGCCCGAGCCTCGACGAGCGCTCATGAACGTGCGTTGTGTTGTCTTACCCTTGCTCGCCTGAAAGGGGCCAAAGCCGATGAAGGGGTCTGGCTACAGCGCGCATGGCACGAGTGGCCGAAAGACCCGTACCTCTTAGACTTGTGCGAGCAAGAACTCGATCTTTCGTTGGAGAGCAAGGCTGTAGCGCGCGAGATGCTTGCAGGCGAAATGCCTCCGAGCCAGAGCCGCACCTGTGTGCTTCTGGAGGCTGCCCTGTACTACGAACTAGCTGGGCTTTCGTCGAACGCGGCGCGGCTCGCGGCAGAAGTCGCCACTGCCGAGCCCTTGGCGTTTTTGTGTCTGGCTCGCACTGCGGGCGGTACGGATTTCGCTCCCAAGCTACGCCAAGCGGTCAGTGATAGGGCGCTGCAGTCAGACACGGAACAGGAGCGAGCCGATTGGTGGTTACTCGCGGCGCGCTTGGCATCGGACACCGCTGATCACGCCGCCGAGCGGGAAGCGCTGTCTCAGTCCATCCAGAGCAATCCCGGCAATCTGGAGGCGCTGCTGACGGCAGAAGCGCTAGCTTTCAAAGACGGCTTGCCCCGCCGCATTGCCGACGTCGAAAAGGCCCTGCTGAAGGTGGTATCAGGATCGACCCTGGAGGCGCACGCCCAATTCGCGGCGCGCTTCGAGCAGATCGAACATGGTTGGAGCTCGGGCTACGCGGTGCTGAAGGGGTGCCTGCAGGGCGAACAGATAGACATCGTGGTGGCGCGTAAGCTTTTGCCCCTGGCGCGCCGCGCCGGTGACGACGAGCTGTATTATCGCCTGCTCGACAGGCTGCTTGCCGCCACTACCCGTCCTCACGATCAGGCCATACTGCTGCTTCGTTGCGCCGAGGTGGCGCTGCGCCTCGACAAACCCGGAACGGCGCTCACGCACTTGGACGATGCCTGCCAGCTAGCTCCCAAGTACACGGGCGCTCTGGCTGAACGAGCCGACCTATTGGCGGCGCAAGGCTATCACACGGCAAGCGCGGATGCCTACGAGCGGTTGGCGCACGCAGCGGCCTCGCCATTCCTGAAAGGCTTCGCGTTCACGCGCGCCGCTCAGTTGCTACTCCTCAAACAGAACCCAGAACCCGCCGACACCGCCGGTGTGCCGTCGTCGCAAAGGATCTCGGAAGCATCGCCAGCAGCCGACGAGGCGCGGGTCCGTATCAATCTAGAACGAGCATTGGACGCAATGCCCGATGAACCCGACGCGTTCGAATTGCTGGTCCAGGTGTATACGCGGCATCACCTGGAGTCGCCCCTCGAGGAGCTGTTCGAGCGCCGCGTGCAAGCGGCATCCGAAGAACAGAGGCTGGACTTGGAGCTGCGCGCGATTCGTGCCTTTACCGAGCTCGGCGCTGTGGCACGTGCCAGGGAGTTGGTCGAGGCGGTGCTCGCCCGCGCTCCGGACCAACCGCAAGCCTTGCTTCAGCTGGCGGATCTCACCGCGACAGATCCGACGGCTCACGAGCAAGCCCTCCTACGGCTGACGAAAGCGCTCGTTGCCGATCCGGAAAAGCAAGTCTCAGCATACTCGCGCCTCGGCCAATTCTATTGGCAACGGGCTTCCCGACCGGAGCGCGCCATCCACTGCTTCAAAGAAGTCCTGAAACGCTCGCCCTCTGATTGTGAAGCCTTCGACTCCTTGGTGGCAGTGCTTTTGGAGCGCGGAGAGGAGGCCCAGGCAAAAGCCGCCGTTGCCGCGTTCACTCCGCATGCCCGAGACGAGACGGCCCAGCGCTGCTTGCAGCTGGCTAACGCCCAAATCTTGGGGCTTCAATCCCTAGACGATGCGGAGGCGGCGCTGCGGCAGATGAAGGGCCAAGGGCCATCGGACGAGCCCGTGATGAAGGCGTGGGTACGGCTATATCAACGAGCAAAAGCCCCAGATAGGCTCTCGCAGTGGCTCGAGGAACTGCGGATGTCCGCGGCGCGACAGATCCCAGCCGGGCCGCTGCTCCGTCGAGAGCTCACGACGATGGCTGCAGTCATGGAACAACTGGGCGACGCCTCAGCGCGCACCCTGATCGGCGCGGTCGAACACCTGCTTTGGGAACAACCGCTGACCATGGACGCACGGGGTTCCCGAGCCATGGCGGCCGATCTGGACCAAACCCTTGCGCCTCCTCCGCTCGGAAAAAGCCTGCTGAACGTGCTTTCTCGGAGCCATCAGATCCTGGAACGCGCCTTCCCCCTCGACCTCGATGCGCTGCACGCCGTTGAGCTGAACGATCCACGAGTGCTGGCGTCGTTCGACATGAAGGCGCGAGCGATGGGCGTCAGCCCTCCACAGCTACTGGTCGTGCGCAAGCAACCCTACGCCTGCATGGTAACGCAGGAGCCGGCCCGGGTGATCCTCGGCAGCGCGTGGGTGGAGCTGTCCTCACCTGCCGCCTTGGATTTTATCGCCTGGCGTGCCCTCAAGACGCTACAGGCACACTTGGGCCCCGTGGCTCATCTGCCAGCGGCTGCACTCATGGCCGATGTCGAAGCCGTACTCAGTGCGTACGTGGACACGAGCGGGTCGGTCGTGGCGAGTTACCATGCGCCTCACCTGTGCAAGCGCCTCCATCCTCAACTGAAGAGAGAGGCTGACTTGGAGCCGGAAGCGCGCCAAGCTTGGTTGGCGCTCGAGCAGAGTGAGCTGGAACTGGCACCGGCGTTAGCTCTATGGCTCAACCGCTGCGCCCTGCTCGCGGTGGGCGATCCGCACGCCGCTGTTCACGCGATAGCCATGTTGCACGGCGAGCTCCCCCCTCCCCGCAGCAATGCCATGGTTGAGGTATTGCAGAAGGTTCCCGAGGCGAGACTACTGGTAACGTCACTGTTGAGCCGAGAGCTCGCCGAAGGGCACCGCGCCATTCACTAGTGAGCGCGGGCACCAGGACTGCGCGAAGTATGCGATTCAGCGCTGACCAGCTTCAACGCCGAGCAAGTGGGGTGTCGCTTGGTGGAGAGGACGCGGGTAGAGCTCCGCGAAAGCTTGCCCCGTAATCCTCTGATACCACTAGCGGGTAGTCCTGCTGCCCGTCGTCCTGAGGCAGCCACAGCAACAGCCGTTCGCCCACCACCTGTAATCGCACGTCCCTCGCTTGGGACAGCGCGATACCCGAGGATACGGCGTCCAAAGCGACGACCGCCGGGGTCCAGGTCTTGCCGCGATCACGCGACGAGCGCGCGCGCACGATGCCGGCGTCTACGCTCGCTATCACGGTGACGCCAGACAACTGAGCCACGTCGAACGGATGCGCCGTCGAATCAGCCGGTAATCGCAGTCGGCCGCAGCGCCCGCTGTGCTGGCATAGAACTGCGAAAGGAGGCGCCTCGGCTTCCGGCTCCGCAATGAATACGGCGGTCGTAGCGTCACACGAGCTTGACCGCGGGGTGGCCTGCAGCGCGAGACTGGTGCGACTCACCGGCTCGTCTCCCATCAGCGAGACGACCACGATCTTATTCTCGCGATGCTCGAACAGGAAGGACGTAGCGGTATTTCCAGCAGCGCAACGCCCAGCATGTTCACCTACACCCTCGCTGGCGAGCGACGCGGGAGTCCAGTCTTGTCCTCCGCTACTGCTCTGAAACAGCGCTAGGCTGGAGCCGTGGCCGACGGCCAGGTATTGCCGCTCTTGGTGCGTCCATGCTGTGCGGTATAGCCCCTCCCAATGAGGCAGACCGGATCCGAGAACAGGAACGGGAAATGCTATCGGGTGAGCAGCTTCTGGCGCATGACTGGAAGGGCGCAGTAGCGTCGTATAACCATTACGGATGAACGGCCATGCCCGTTCGTGCAATTGGTCGAGGATCGAGGTATCGGGAATGAGCGCCATCAGGCTGTGCGACGCATTGCTGTCGCGAGCCGATGATCCGTACTCGATGAATTCCCCGGCCTGACCCAGTAACGCGGCACCCGTCTCTGGCCCGGTGTACTGCTCGTACGCGGGGCGACATTCGGTGAATGGCTGGGCGTGGGGTTGCTGAGTGATCAGACGTCGACGTAGTAACACGGCGAAGGCTTCGGCTCCGCCCACCACGGCCGATGGCCCCGTCGGGCCCGCCATGCACAGCCCGTAATTGGCCAGGGCCGTTGCTCGGTCGTGTAGTTGCCACGCAGCCTTCGCTCGGGGGAAGGCGGTAAGCCCTAATAGACCCACCATGGCCGTCAGCAGCACGTATCTCAACCGAAGCTTCGGCCTGACCAGAACGCGTGGTTCCTGTTGCTCGATTCGTCGATTGCGCATCCGCTCAGGCTAGCCAGGCGGGGCCGAAGCTGCCAAATTACGCGCGTCGCCCATGCCTGATCCCAGCCCTGTTTCCATTCCCCCCCATTCACGCCCGCTGTCGATCAAAGCTCCTCAGGGTGAGCCCTGGTTCGAAGTGCGCTGGTACGATGATTCGTTGAGTCGCATTCCGAACGCGATTTTACGTGGTTACTGCCCTTGCGCGGGGTGCCAAGGCCACGGCGGTCCCGTGAGCTATCAGGCGGGTCACAACGACGAACTGCGCGAGATTGAACCGGTGGGAAATTACGCGCTGCGATTGGTCTGGGGTGACGGACACGGCTCGGGCTTGTACTCGTTCGACTACCTCCGAAAACTGGGCGACCTGTACGCTCAACACGGCGAGGAGTTGACCCGGCTGCATCCATCGCTGCCTGCCCGTGCGACCGCGTCGGGCTAAAGCGTCGAGCGCCGGTTCGATCTCGAAACGTCGAGCCGATGAAGATAGCCGTCGTCACTAGCTCCTATCCTCAACGAGCGGGAGATGCAGCTGGGCACTTCGTACAGGCGGAGGTGCGCGAGCTTACGGAAGCAGGTCACGAAGTACGGGTGCACTGCCCTGGCGCGCGGGCGGATTCTGGCCCCGGAGTGGTGGGAGAATACGTGGTCAGGTGGGGAGCCGACGACCTGTTTGGGTGGCCAGGAGCGCTCGGCAATGCGCAACGCCGTCCGTGGCGCCTGCTGCAACTGCCAGGGTTCATTCGGCGCGTGCGGCGCGCCCTTGCCGCCGACGACTACGATGGGGTGGTGGCACACTGGCTCGTCCCCTGCGCATGGCCCATCTGCACGCTCTGGTCACCTCGCCCACTTACCAGTCTCGAGGTGGTCGTACACGGCTCGGACGCGCGCTTGTTCGGGCGTTTTCCAACCTTCGTCCGTGCTCACGTCCTCGGCCTGCTACGGGAGAGCGGAGCACGCTTGCGTTTCGTGGCGCCGCACCTCAGGCGCCCGTTGCAAACCCCCGGCTTCGAGCAATGGTTGGCTGAAGCGGACTGTCGACCGTGCGCCATCGACGTGGGTGGCATGTCGGCTTGCGGACGAACCAAGGCCGAGGCCCGGCAGCTGCTCGGAATTGCTCCCGATCGTTTCGTTGCCGTCGTCGTTGGCCGCCTCGTTGCCAGCAAGCGGGTCGACCGGGCGCTTTCCGACGCTCCCCTACCGGCCAATGCTTGGCGCGTCGTCATCGGTTCCGGGCCTCTCGAACATCAGTTGCGCTCGCGGTTTCGCGATGTTCACTTTACAGGACAATTGCCACGCGACGTCGCGCTACGCTGGGTGCTCGCTTCCGACGTCGTGGTGAACGCTTCGCGAGTGGAAGGCCTGCCGACGGTAGTGCGCGAAGCCAGAGCCCTCGGAGTGCCCGTGTGGACGGCAGGATTCGAAGGCGCTCGCGAATGGTCGGAGCGGGATCCAGGGGTTCGCTTGCTGCCTGAACTCGGGTAGGCGGCCCCCAAGGCGATACCGGCGCACTTCACATGCGGTCGAATAAAGTCACGAAGTTGCAGGGGCGTGTGCGGTTGTCGAGCTGGGGCAGCAGGATCTTGTCCATGGCGAGACGAACGGCACCCGTCGATCCTGGCAACAAGAAAACGAGCGTCTGATGACACACGGCACCGACGCACCTGGATTGGATCGTCGAGGCACCGATCTCTGCGTAACTCAGCGTCCGAAAGAGTTCACCGAAGCCTTCGATGCGCTTCGTGATGAGCGGTTCGAGCGCCTCAGGAGTGACGTCACGCGCCGTTACGCCCGTTCCCCCGGTCGCTATCACCACGCGAACGTCTGGCGCGGCGATGTGTGCGGCCAACAGTGCCCGTATGCTGAGCAGGTCATCCTTGACGACATCTCTGCGAACTACGTCGTGACCCGCCTCTCGCAACACCGTCGTCACGTACCCGCCGCTCGTATCGTCGTGCACGTCGCGCGTGTCGCTCACGGTCAGCACGGCGACGGGAACGGCAACGAATGGCTTGGCGGAAGGATCGGCTTTGGGCATGTGGGTTGATCGAGAGCAGCTTTAGCATCAACGCCGGCCTCGGGCCAACGTGTC
>CAZNZA010000102.1:0-7403 GCA_964577325.1 uncultured Polyangiaceae bacterium | reverse complement strand
CGCTCAACCGTGTCCCCGCTCAACCGTGTCCCCGCTCAACCGTGTCCGCGACAACCTGTGCGCCACGATTCGGCTTCGCCAAAAGCATGGCCCGCTGCGGCAGGATCTGTAACCCTGCCGAAATGTCCCGTGTGTGGAGTAGGTTGGCGACAGCGTGCAAGCTGTACGCCCTGGCCGTCGCATGCACGGCATGCGCGAAGACACCTCCAGATGCGGCGCCTCCGCGCACGACGAGCCACACCCCCACTGCCTCCCCTCCGCCCCCTACCGCTGCCCAGGCAGCCGCATCGATCGCGCCAGCGACCCCGCCCAGCCTGCCCCATCTGCGCTCACTGACCGTCGCATCCGGGAAAGCGACGGCCAAAAGCCCCTACGGCATGGTGGCGTCCGTCGAACCCGCAGCCTCCCGCGCCGGGGTAGCGATGCTCGAAGCCGGTGGCAACGCCGTCGATGCCGCCGTAGCGGTCGGCTACGCGTTGGCCGTCACGCATCCGAGTGCGGGCAACGTGGGCGGCGGGGGCTTCATGCTGGTCAAGATGGCAGGTCAACCCACGGTGGCGTTGGACTTCCGCGAACAAGCACCCCGGGCCGTCACTCGAGTGGCCTTTCGCGACATGATCGCGCGTCGCGGGCGCGGCACCACGGCGTCGGGGATCCCGGGCAGCGTGGCAGGGTTCAACTACGCGCTGCAGCGCTGGGGAACCCTGCCGCGCGCGGATGTGCTGCAACCTGCGGTGAGACTAGCGGCTGAAGGACATGACCTGGGCGAGAGACAGGCGCTCGTGTTGCAGTGGGCGTGGCCGCAACTGTCGAAGGATCCCGAAGCAAAGCGCATCTTCGGGCGCGCCGGACGGCCGCTGCGCCAGGGAGAACGGTTGAAGCAACCGGACCTGTCACGAACCTTGAGCGCGATCGCCGAAAGCGGCGATGCCGGCTTCTATGCCGGCGCGTTTGCACAAGCCTACGTTCGTCTCACCGCGTCCAGCGCCGTGCCAATTTCGGCGAATGAGTTGACTCAGTATCAAGCGCGCCCAAGACCACCGCTACACACTACCTACCGCAACCTGTTGGTAGAAACGGCCAGCCCCCCCTCCGCCGGTGCCGTGGCCGTCGTTCAGATGCTCGCGATGCTCGAGCAGGAACGGGCGTGGACCTTGCCGCTCGATTCCGCAGCGAGCCTGCACCTGTTTGCCGAAGTGGCCAAACGCGCCCATGCGGAGCGGCGCTTTGCCGTCGTCGATCCAGCGAGCGTTCATGACTATGACGTCCAGCTGCGCTTGGAGCGCTGGCGGGATCCGTCAACCTGGCTCGAGGCTTTTCCCATCGGGAAGCGCAGCACGCCGGCAGCCGCGTTGCATCCCCTCTACGAAGCCGCGATGCAGGAGTTGAACAACACTACTCACTTCTCGGTCGCCGACAGGCACGGCAACGTCGTCAGCTGCACCACGACCCTGTCGGCGGGCTTCGGTGCCAAGTACGTCGTGCCAGGTACCGGAGTCGTGATGAACAACTCTTTGGGCGCGTTCGGGACCGTGGGACAAGATGTGTTGCACCCGGAACGTCGCATGACCAGTTCCATGGCGCCGACCCTCGTGTCGGATAGCGCGGGACCGGTGTTGATACTGGGATCGCCTGGCGGAGACACCATCCCCAACACGGTCGTGCAAGTCTTGCGCAACGTCGTGGATTACCAGATGGCCCTCGATCGGGCGGTCGAGCATCCCCGCATTCATCACGGTTTCGTGCCGGACGCCATCCGCAGCGAGCGCCTGCGCCCCATCGACCCCGTCACTCGCAATCAGCTACGCCAGCTTGGTCACGCCTTCGCACCGCCGAGTCGAACCATCGGCGATGCAAACAACATTGCGCGCACGGCAATCGGCTGGGAAGGCATGGCTGACCCGCGCGAAGGCGGGCTGGCGTTGGGTCCGGGTCGTTGAACAGGTCCAGCCATTGAAACAGGACCGCCGGACGGGCATGGGGCTCGCCCGCTCGTGCTGCTTCGACTAAGCTTCGGCCATGCGCTTGGAGCTTTCGCGGTCGTTTACCGGTGCGCTGGTCATTTGCTGCTCATCGTGGTGGGCGAGCGCTTGCGGTGCTGATCGGCCCTTGTCCACGGGCGATCCCGGCGCAACGGCGGACGACGTCGACGATTCGTCGGCCACTGACGATGGAAACGATTCTACGGGTGGGGATTCAACGCTCGAACCCGCATCGACCCGGGTGTCGACCATGTACGACCGCTTGCTCGGCATCGCTGTCGAACGCGCGACGTTCATGTGCGGGTGTGAAGCCACCGATGAAGCCAGCGTTAGCCAGTGCGTGAGACAATCGGTAACCATTCCCGCTCCGCCCATCGTTCAATGCACGAAGGACGTGCTGGCCAGCGACGAGCGGTCACTCGAGCCGCTGCAGTGCGAGCTTTCCAACTACGAAGCCTACCTGAGCTGCATTCAGGAGAGCACGTGTGATGACTTCGACAATATCGTCAGCTGCGATGTCGAGCGCTTGCAGCGCGCGGAAGCCTGTGACCCGCTGCCTTGGGATCTGTGGGCCGCGAACAAGGAGCAGTGTGAGGGCGTGCCGCAGCCCGAAGCTTTCGAGTGCGACGACGGGCAGCGCATCAACTCGCAGTGGGTGTGCGATCACGAAGCGGACTGTGCGGACGCTAGCGACGAAGTGGGTTGCGCTTTCTAAGCAGATTTGGGCCGTAGCTTTATGACCCGCCCCAGTGGGGGGTGGAGCCACGCTTCTGCATCGGCAAAAAAAGATTGCACTCACAGCACCTCCGCCGCACCGCCTGGCGCTTTCCGCTACTTGGATGGACGTCGAGCTTCGGACCGGACATGAGCCATTTCGAGTCAAGGCGGCATCCACAACCAGATAGGCCGAAGGGCCTCGATTCGAGCCAGGGAGCAACCTGTGTTACGCTCATGCAGTGCTCGCCCCGTCGCCTTCCGACATGGCCAACACACCCTACATTCACTTACTGTCGATCCCCTCTTTTGCTTTAGTCGTTCGCGCCCGTCTCAGCACAGGCCTCCGGAGTAGTTCCCATGCGTGCCCTTTTCAAGACTCACCCAGCAACCGCTTCAAGACGCTTTTCTGCGTCGCTCCTCCCCCTCCTGTTGCTGGTCACTCCGGCGATGGCGTTCAGCTGCTCCTCCGATGAGAAGAAGACACCGGAGCAAACCGGGCCCACGGTTCGTCCCGTAGATCCACCGTGCGACAACGAGCTCGACGGGCAATGTGGTGACTCGTGCATCGACGATGAGCAGTGTCCCGGTGGCCAATTCTGCTCCGATGGCTCCTGCACCGCCGAATGCACAGGCGTAGGTGACCAGTGCATGGGCACCTGCACCAATCGCGGACGCTGTAACGGTACGCTCAAGACCGAGGTCACCGCACCCCTCGATATCGATGAGGACGACATCATCGTCCCGGGCGGTGGTGCGGGTGGCAACGCGGGTGGTACCGGCGGCACGAGCTGTGCGACTGGAGTTTCCTCGGCTGCCATTGCCAACGTCAACATGTTCATCATGTTCGACCAATCGAGCTCGATGGAGCAGAACGACCGTTGGAACAATGCCACCCGAGCCTTGGTAGCGTTCCTTCAGTCGCCCGAAAGTGCCGACCTGAAGATAGCTCTACGCTTCTTTGCCAGCGACGAACCCGCTGCCGGTTGCAACATCAGCGAGTGCAACGTGCAAGCCTGTAGCCAGCCCCTGATCAACCTGGGAACTCTGACGAGTGCTACCGGAGCGGCGGACGCCCACGAGCAGCAACTGGTCACCGCCATCCAGTCGCGCAGCCCCAATCCTCAGGGCCCGGGCACCCCCATCTCTGCCGCCTTGGACGGTGCCGTCACGTGGGCAACGGCTTTCAATGATTCTGCCCCCGAGACTGAGAAGGCCGTCGTTCTCTTCGTCACCGACGGAGAGCCCAGCGGCTGTATCCAAGACACCCCTGGCATAGCCGCCATCGCTGCCGAAGGCTACGATGCCGGTGTTCCCACCTACGTGGTCGGCTTGGAAGGTTCGAACACCAACCAGCTGAACCAGATTGCCCAGCGTGGCGGCACCGGTAGTGCCATCTTCGTCGGAGACGGCAACGCGGAACAAGACCTGCTCGAGGCGCTTTCGGAGATCCGGGGCCGAGCCTTGGCCTGCGACTTCCCGCTGCCGGAGGGCGAGAACGTCGATCCCAACAAGATAAACGTGACGTTCACCGACAACGGCACCGAGAACCAGTGGACCAAGGTCAACACCGCAGGCGACTGTGGCACCACGGCCGGCTGGTACTTCGACGACAATGCGAACCCACGCGGGGTCATTCTCTGCCCTGCAGCCTGCGAAGTGGCTGGGTCGAGCACCGAGGGGCAACTCGAGGTGATCCTGGGTTGCCAAACCAACGCGCCCGTCACGCGCTGATTCATACGCTGACGAAAAAGGAACGGCAGCCCTTGGGCTGCCGTTCCTTTTTCCGCCCTGAAGTCGTCAGCTCAGGCGACGTTGGAAGGTCGGTACATCCCAATCCGCATCGCTGCGCTTGGGGAAACGGATGTCGTCGCGCACCTGAAGCGGAGGCGGCTGAGGTGCCGTGCGACGCGGGGCCACCGCCACTTGGGGGTGTGCTGCAATGGGTGGTGCAGGTTGCTCGATGTGTGGTGCGGGTACGGGACGTTGTGCCGGTGCCTTCTGCTCCGTTGACCGGCGCAGGTTCTCAGCATGTTCCTCTCGAACTCGTTCGAAACCGGTGGCGATGACGGTAACCTTCATCATCTCGCTCATGTCCTCGTCAACGGCAGCGCCGAAGATGATGTCTGCATCCTCGTGAGCCATCTCGTGAATGTAGGAGGCCGCCTCTTCGATCTCGCGCATGCTCATGTCCATGCCGCCGACGATGTTGATGAGCACGCCCGTTGCGCCATCCACGGAGATGTCGTCGAGCAATGGCGACGTGATGGCTTGCTCCGCTGCATGCCGCGCCCTGCCCTCACCCTTGGCGCAAGCCGTTCCCATCAGGGCTCGACCGCGGTGCTGTTCCATGATGCGACGCACGTCAGCGAAGTCGACATTGATCACGCCCGCTTTGGTGATCAGATCGCTGATGCCCTGCACGGCTTGAAACAGCACCTCATCGGCCTTCCGGAAGGCGTCCATGAAACTCAGATCAGTGTCTAAAGCCAACAGCTTCTGGTTCGGGATCGTGATCAGCGTATCAACATGTTCAGCCAAGTCAGCCAAACCTTGTTCTGCGCGGCGGGCGCGAACCCGGCCCTCGAACATGAACGGCTTCGTGACTACACCGACGGTCAGCGCCCCGGCCTCGCGGGCAAGCTCTGCCACGATGGGAGCTGCACCCGTTCCAGTACCGCCTCCCATGCCGGCAGTGACGAACACCATGTCAGCGCCCGCGATCGCTTCCTTGAGGCGGTTGACGTCCTCGAGCGCCGCCTTGCGACCTTTTTCCGGATCGGCACCAGCTCCCAGACCGCGGGTGACGGCTTGGCCGATGGGTAGTTTGACGCTCGCCAAGTTGTCCGACAGTGCTTGGGCGTCCGTGTTGACGGCCAAAAATTCGACGCCGTCCAAGCCGTATTGAATCATCGTGTTGACGGCGTTACCCCCCGCCCCACCACACCCGATGACCTTGATTCGTGCTTGGTACTGCTGCATGTCGTCTGCGAACTCGATAGAGAAACTCATGGATGCCTCCCGCGCGCCTTGCTGGCGACGCTAGAACCTGACCGTCGTCATCAACCAGCCGGACCAACCCGAACTGTGTATGCGTATCTATAAACGCCTATTTGCCGAGGGCCAAAAAACGAACCATGAAAAAACGAGGTCGTCGTACGATTGCAGACGGCACGCGCCGTGCGCTCAGAAGGCTTCGCGCAGCCAGCCCCAGAATCCCCGGCGTTCACCGTTCATACGCGCCACACTGGCGTCCAGATAGCCGGGAATGGCTTCCATGGTGTCGAGCTCCTCGAGCTTCTGGGCGCCGTAGCGCACGAGACCGACGCCGGCGGCATACTGAGGTCCCTGCACCAACTGAACGATGCCTTTGACCCCCACGGGAAAGCCAAGCCGAACGGGCATGCCGAGGATCTCCTCGGCCGCCTCGCACATGCCCTCCATCAGCACGGCGCCGCCGGTCAACACCACGCCGGAACTCATCTGATCGATGAGGTTCGCGTCCTCCATGCGTCGCCGCACCTCGGTGAAGATCTCTTCGACACGCGGTTCGATGATGTCGCTCATCACGCGTCGAGCCACGCGACGAGGCGCGTGGCCACCTACGCCCGGCACCTCGATGTCATCTCCGTCACTGACCATGCGCCCGAGAGCACAACCGAAGTTGCGCTTCAAACGCTCGGCTTCGGCAACGGGAGTGCGCAAGCCGGCAGCCACATCGCTCGTGATGTTGTTGCCTCCGGCGGGGATGACGGTTGCGTAGGCGATGGCGCCATCGACGAATTGAATGAGATCGGTCGTGCCCCCTCCGAAGTCGATGACCGCGACGCCAATCTCCTTCTCGTCCTCGCTCAACACGGCTTCGGCGCTGGCTACCGAAGCCAAAGCGATTTCCGATACCTCTAGGTCGCACCGCTCCGCGCACCGCGCCGCATTCTGCACGCACGACGTGGCCGCCGTGATGAGCTGAACCTTCGCCTGCAGCCGCACGCCACTCATGCCCACCGGATCGCGCACACCGTCCTGATTATCGACGACGTACTCTCTCGGCAACGCGTGCAAGATCATGCGGTCGGCGTCGACCGGGATGGCCCGCGCGCCTTCGAGCACACGGTCGAGATCCGCGCGCGTTACCTCGCGACCGGCGATCGCTGCAACCCCATCCGAGCTCTGGCTTCGTACATGACTGCCTCCGACCCCTAAGAACACGGAGACGATGTCCACGCCCGCCATCGTTTGCGCGGCGCTTACGGCTTCGCGAATGGCCCGTACGGTCCAGTCGATGTTCGAGACGACGCCCTTGCGCAAACCGCGGCAAGGCACGTTGCCCACTCCCAGAATCGTGATCCCATCGGCATCGACCTCGCCGACGACGGCCGCCACTTTGGTGCTGCCCACGTCCAGTCCAACGACAATTTCGGGTGTATTGGTGAGTGCGCTCATGCTTTCCTGAGTTTTGCCAATGTCTCGTCGATACAGCGGAGTGCCGACTTGTCCGCACGCTGCCATGACCTATTCGGTGCGGCCAAGTTCTGAACTGGTCCAGCTATCCCTAGAGTCCGGCTCAGTTGAGCCGGATTCTGCCAATGAAGCAGTCCCACCGGCTGTAGATCACCGCATGAGTAGCGGTACGAACGCCCTCACTAGTTGTGGGCTGACCATTGGTCTCATCTCACGTATCCCGCCGCTACCGGCAGGGCATCACTG
>CAZNZA010000101.1:14599-20305 GCA_964577325.1 uncultured Polyangiaceae bacterium | reverse complement strand
ACGTGGTTCGACCGTGCGTTACTGCGCTTTGCGCTTGAGTGTGTGACCAGTACGGGGGGAGACGGATTGGCTACTTACCCCGAAATGCAGGGGTCGTCGAAGTTGACGACGAAGAGATGAAATCGACCGCCGTTTCGCCCTAAAGCGAGTATGTAAGAACGAATGAATCCGGCTTGGGTGGGACGGCGGTGGGTGAAGGCCTTGTGCTCCGCACCGGTCGTACTTCTAGGCAGCCCGGACGCGGTTTCAGCCGACGATACTCATTGGCTGGACTGGCCCACGTTCGATGAATGCCCGTCGGCTAACGACATCGAACGACGGGTAGTGGAGTTGCTCAACGCACCGTTGCCGCGTGGCCTGCGTGTACAAACGCGCCTGCGACAGGTCGAGGAGCAGTGGGAAGTCAGCGTCGACATCGCGTTGAGCGGGAACACGGGGCGCCGCACGGTGTCGCTCCCCACTTGTCTACAAGCGGCGGATTTCGTGGCCGTGGCTGTGGCTTTGGCAGTCGAACCCGGTTCGCCCGGCGGCGTCACCCCGACCGACCCCGAGGTAAGCGCACCGTCCTCAGGCGCCGGTCGAGCCTCATTCCCGGGTCCTGAAGACGCTGCCGTCGACGGTTCCGTGGACGGAAGCTCGAACGACCCGCCTTGGCTGCGTCGCCCCCACGTCTCGGCTGTCCTCGAAAGCAGCGTCTGGATCCTGCCGCAACCGAGCTTGGGTGTGGGGTTATCAATCGGCGGTGACGTCGGAGACGTCATCGTAACCGTTGGCGGGCGATGGCTTCCGGCGGTGGCGACTTCCGTCCCCGAGGCTGTCGCCCCCATCGAGTTTTCGTTGGTGGCGGGACGCATCGCCGCCGGTTACGTCGTTTCTGGCGTAGGATTGCGGGGTGCGCCCACGGTATCAATCGAGGGAGGAGTCGTGGCGTCTGAGCAAGAGGGCGCTCCGGGCTCTCGGGTGCGTCACCCCTGGTTGACGGTCGGGATTGGCGCTCGAGGTGAGCTGGAGCTCGGCGCGCGCTTCAGTCTGCTGGCGGAAGCTGAACTCGTTGCGCCGCTACTTCGACCGCGGTTCGAGCTCGACGACGGCACATTGGTTCACGTGGTCGGTTTGGGACTGCGCGCCGTCGTCGGTGGTCAGATTTATCTTACGGGACAATGATCGGTCGGGTTCCGATGATTGCTTTCGCAAATTTGGTATTTCGTAGTGAAGGATCCGCCACTTCGAGACACCAAGCCCCGTGACCCCGCACCCACCCAGCCTGCCTGGCGCACCCACTGAAAAGTGCGTCACGGCGGGGTCCAACCTCCGCGGTGAGGAGCGTGAACCGCGTCCGTGCGTCCCGCGGCGCATCGACGACGAGGCCTTCGCTCGAGCGTGTGATGAGCATCTGGACCAAGTTTGGCGTCAGCTGCGAGCCATGGGGGTTGCGGAAGCATGCCTCGACGACGCCGCCCAGGAGGTGTTTCTCATCGCGTATCGCAAGCTGTCCTCCTTCGAGGGGCGAGCTCGATTGAGTACCTGGTTGTACGCCATCACGTACCGCGTCGGCTCCAACGTGCGCCGCAAAGCGCGACGCACCGCCACAGCGCCGCTCGAAGAAGCCGACCATCGTGGCTACGAGCGGGACCCGGAACAAGCACTGGAAGACAAACAGGCTGCCATGATCGTGCAACGCTTCTGTGACGGGTTGTCCATTAAGCTTAGGGATGTATTCGTGCTGTGCTTGCTGGAAGGGCAGCCGGTGACTGAAGTAGCAACATTGCTGGGCCTCCCGGTCAACACGGTTCATTCCCGAGTCCGGCTGGTGAGGCAAGCTTTTCGCAAAGCGCTGTCCGCGACGGAGGAAAGAAAGCCATGAAAGCACGTTCCTCTGAGGCCGAGCTCGAGGCATTGGTGCTCGCCCGCGCTCGCACCGGTTTTGGCCCCACGGCATCCGAGCGGCAAGCCATTCTCGGTAAGATTGCCGGACGCGTCGCCGCCGAGCCCCTCAACGAGCCCATGGACGGAGCGTCGGTCTCGAGCGCGGCATCACCGGGTGGTTTCTCCCTCCAAGCCATGGTTGCTGGGATCACTGCGGGGGCGCTGATCGGGTTTGGGGCGGGGTACCTATTGCGTTCACCCCAGCCCGAGATAACCGCGGTGACAACGGCACATGCGCCAGAGCCAAGCGAGCTAGAGCCACGGGCGCTGGAGCCAAGCGGGGGAAACTCGGTTGGCCCAGCATCGATTGAGGCTGCGGAACTCGTAGCGGGCCCCGCTGCGTCTTCAAGCCTCGGGGTCGATAAGAGCACACGGACGAGCCCCTCCGCCCGAGGGCGCCCGCCGGGATCGATATCCAGGGGCGGACCCGCGCGGGCCACGTCGACCCAGTCACTAACTTCGTACGACGAGCTTGCCTACATTCGACGAGCAAACCTGGCGCTGAAGCGAGGAGAAGGGCAGCATGCATTGGGACTACTGCGGGAACTGGAAGAGCAGCAAGGTAGCTCGCGTCTTGATGCCGAACGCAAGGTTACCGAAGTGTTAGCTTTGTGCCAACTAGGGCGAAGCGAGGAAGCTCGAGCCCTCGCGGTGAGTGTCCTGAAGGAGGATCCGGCCGTGGCAGTCTACGCTCAACGCCTCGCCACTTCGTGCGCTGCATCTGAAGTATCGGGAAAAAAATCGGAGACAGGAAGTGACGTACGCAGCGTCGGCGAACACTAACGGAAACAGGTCTTAGAGGTCGGCGAAACTTTCTGGAGAGGAGCGGAACGATGACGAAATTGACGTTGGTAAACGAGATGAAGTGGTGTTCGGGGGGGGCGGCCTTGCTCGCCATCGCTGTGAGCGCTTGCGAATTGCCGGTCGAAGTAGGGGAAGCAGGGACCATCAGGGTACCGACCGTTGCTCCCTCCGGAACGCTGACGGACGAGATCGAAGACTCTAGCTCACCGAGCGAACCACCCGCTGACTGCAGCGCTCACGATGCCGAGCAACGGCGAGAGTACGATGAGTGGCTGAGCACAGGTAACCAGTGGGAGGCACTTGCCGGACAAACCTTCGTTGGCTACGTCGTCAATGGACCCAGTCTCACTCTCACCATAGCCGCGGACCAATCCGCTACGCTGGTGGTTGACGAAGCGATCGACCCGCCCACCGAGCGCATGGAGGGTTACCTGTGTCACGACAATTTCATCGACTCTCTGGCGTGTCCTTTCGACGCCCTACTGCCCGGCGCTTCCTACCCGTTGCACGGGGCTACCCTTCAAGATGGCCGTCTTCGAAGTCCGGTGCAGATCTACTCACCCCTAGATGCGTGGTGCGCGTTGCAAGTGCCCGTGCAGCATGACGACTGTTTTCATTCCGTCGCGTCAGGCGAGGAGTTCAGTGTTTCCACTGATCGTTGCACGACGGGCAGCGCTGGCACTGAGGTCGACTGCGACTGGCTGTTACTGACTCAAACGCACACGTGTACGTGCACCAGTAGCGAGTGCTTTGCGCTCATCATACCGGACCAGCCGGGACTCGACGCCAGGCTGAGTGACGATGGCCGCACCATCGAAGGTGTCATTCTTGAAAACCGCATCTACCTGGAACGGCAGAACTAGCTTTGGGACGGCAGGGCTGGTGTGGAAATGAGGGGGGAGACGTTTCCCGGCCCGAGCACGGCCTCTCGGTACCCCCGCGTGCACGCGTGACACTGGTCTCGCGAGGGCGTATAGCGGGCAGTGATGACACCCGTACCTCGCCGTCGACCGACCCAGGTTCCTTTGTTGCGCAGCGGGCGGATTGGATTGAGTGGCTGCATTCCGGTGCTTGGGCTAGTGATGGCCTGCCGCTCGCCGCAAAAGACCTCCGAGGGAGAGGGTGCGAGAGAAGCTGCTTCCGCGACCGCTTCTGCCTCCGTAAACGCTCCCGAACCAACCGCCCAACCTGCGCCTCGTAAGACGACTGAAGACCAACCAACCTCGACGTCCGATGCTTCGGTTACTTCTTCGATGCTCACTCAAAGCGTTGAGTGCATGGGCGGTGAACGGAGGCTGACATACTCTCGCCGGACTGAAGCCGACGATGGTGTTCGCGCTACGTTGGAGTTCTCGGCCGCTGGCCATCGGAGTTGGAGCTATCAGTTCCACTACCGTGACGGGGAGCTGCAAGAAGTTGAGCACCGGGTTGCGTCGTGGCGATTCTCTGACGATACGACGGGTGCACCCGGCACCGCTGGCTCGAACACCGTTGATACGGTGCTCGAGCGGCGCTACCGGTTGAAGGACGCCAAGGCAGCGGAGTGCGTCGTGTCGCGCGCCTCGGGCCCCAGCAAGAGCATCGAGGGTCAGCTATCCAAAGCTGCCGCCACAAAAATTGCCTGCAGTGACGTGGCCCGCATACAGGCGCTCGCGTCTCTGCTCGAGCTTCCTACTAGCGTTGCTGAGCCGTCAGCGCTTGAAGCCGTTTGTGGCAAGCAGGATCCATCGTCGGGGATGAAGCTGTAAAGCGTTGCTCCGAGTGACGAAGCGGCTATCTCGCGGAGCTGGCCGGCTCTTGGGGTGATGCACTGGCGACGGTGGGCGGCGTGGGTCGGCTTGAGGCCGTAGCGAGGGAAAAGAGCATCGCCACGAACGTCACACTCCAGGCCGCGAGCGCCGGATAGACGAAGTAGCGGGGAATGAAAAGCAGGTAGTCGAGCTCCGTGACCTGCGCGAGACGGATGGTGCACACCGTATACATGCCGAGGGGAAACACCATGCCCCAGTACTGAGGATCGTAGCGGAATGGGAAGCGCCGTACCGCATGGCGCCAGATCCCTAGAATGATCAACAGCGGGATCCACCACGTCGCTGTAGCCCAGAAGAAAAGCGTAAAACCCGTGAGAAAAGACCTGAGCAACTCCAACAATGGGAAGGCGTCGCGTGCAAGGAGCAGCGTGCACCCCGCCAACGTAGTGATGGCCACCGCGCCCATGTTGATCCAGTACGGCGGTGTGAGACGCTCCATCGTCATGCGCAGGAACGTGAAACGGTAAAAAATCAGCGTTATGACCGTGAGGTAGAGCATGGCGCCTAACAGGTACATGCACAACGCAAAAAACAGGACTGGTTGTGGTGCACCGATGTGCGGAGCGAGCAACGAGCCCAGCACGGACACTCCTTGCGTGGCCACGATAGCGATCAACCAGGCGCCATTGATGCCTTGTTCGAGCGACGGCTTTTTCTGATTGAGGGTGACGCCGGTGAAGAAGCCGTACATGACGAGGGCCCACAGAACGACGCCAGCTAGCCACAAATTGTGTGCCACAGCAGGATTGGCGGCGACGACGAGGGTCTGAGTGCCGAGCACACACGTGCCGGCTACGACCGTGAAGAAGCCTGGGCCACGACCGTGATTGCGCAGGTCGTCCCATACTCGTCGCGGGTAGAACACTAAGCGCACAAGCAGCAACAGACTCAGAACGCTATATGCACCGATGTTTATCCATAGCAGTGATTCCGCGATCCGGCGAAAGCCGGACAGCTCCGCCGCAACGGACACGATGCCCGTTGCCATCACGAGCGCAAAGTACCCCGGGAAGAGCCGTTGTATGCCCTCCTTGACGCGTGAAAGGGAAGAGCTCTGGTTGGGGAGGTCAGTCATTGCGGATAGCGCGCTACTTGCGGCTTCTACTTGCAGCTTCTACTCCAGGCGGTACAGATAGCGCAGCAAGCCGAGATTGAGGCCGAGACA
>CAZNZA010000101.1:6053-14499 GCA_964577325.1 uncultured Polyangiaceae bacterium | reverse complement strand
GCTTCTACTCCAGGCGGTACAGATAGCGCAGCAAGCCGAGATTGAGGCCGAGACATCCGAGGCTGGCGAGAGCGGCCGGGATCGCGACCGTATGATCGCCGCCCAAATACGCATTCATCGTGGCCGTCAACAGCCACAGTTGGATCACCACGATCAGGATGACGATCAGGAGCAATGCGTTGACGATCGTCAGGCGTTGGCGACGGATCAAGCGTCGCTCCGGCTTCACGAACTCGACTCCTCGACGCCTGTGGCGTACACCGTCTTGTCACGCACCTCCAACAGAATGCGAGGCAAACGTCGCCGCGGTGGTCCGGCTATCGGATCCCCCGACTGCAGGTCGAACCAACCGTTGTGGCACGGGCAGTGGAGCTTGCCTTGATCGAATGCGGGCACCACAGGGCATTGTAGATGGGTGCACAGCTGATCGTAGGCCACGAACGCGCTCGGACCAGTCTTCACCAACAGCCGCGGAGTGCTGTCCTCGGGATAAGTGAACGTCTTTGCGCCTCCCACCTCGAGCTCATCGACCGCTGCCACGGCGCGCGCACCTTGCGGCAAGGGTAGCCGTCCGAAAAGGCTTTTGAGCACAATCCAAAGCTGGCCTACGGCAAACGCGCCGCTCGTCAGCACCACGTACTTGGTGAGGTCCCGACGCGACACGTACTCGTCCTCGTCCCAATCGATGGGAAAGTCGCGTCTCCAGCGCGGCTGTTCACCGGCGGGAGCACGATTTGGCGGCACCGAACGGGGACCAATCGGTCCTCGAGTTTCGACTTTCGAATCGGTCATTCTTCCTCCTCAGAGCCAAACACGCCGGCGGTCACGTCTTGGCCAATGGTGGGCACGTACATGGCAGCGGTAACGTCGACGATCTCCTCGGGTACGTCCGACGGCACCATCATGTTCACCTTCGTGCGGATGGTCTGAGCTCCGAACTGAAAGGTGTTGACGGCCTTGGCTGCGGGTCGAAGCTTTTCCATCTCACGACGCGTGCCGAAAGCGAGTGCTTGACTCGGGCAGACCGAAGCGCACATGGGTTTCAGCCCGACCGACGTGCGGTCGTAGCACATGTCGCACTTCATCATGAGGCCCAGGCTAGTGTTCATCTTGGGAACGCCAAAGGGACACGCGAGAACGCAGTTGTTGCACGCGATGCAGCGAGGTTTGCGAGCGGTTTGGACCACGCCGTCCTCCGTGCGCTTGATGGCATCGGCGGGGCACACCTCGGCGCAAGTGGGAGAATCACAATGCATGCACACGACGGGTATGGTTTGAGTGGAGCGGCCGCGATCGATGAAGTCGAGTTGGATCATCGATTGCCCTTTGTGAGTGTCGCACTCGGCACACGCCTGCACGCAAGCCTGGCAGCCGATGCACCGGCTTGGATCGACGAAAAATTCTAGGCTTTCGGGGACGGTCATTGCTGCGTCTGCCTTTCCGTCACTGTTGTGCCTCCAGTATTACGTCGTAGTTTGGCGGCTCCGTTGCTTTCGCAACCTTTACCGCACAGACCTTGAACTCCGGGATTTTCGATATCGGATCCTGAGCGGAGATGGTGAGTTGATTGGCGCTTTTGCGACCGCCCCAATGGTAGGGGACAAATACCGTATCTGGACGAATCGTCTCGACGACGGCGGCTCGTAACGTGCAGTTGCCGCGACGGCTCGTAACCGTCGTCCAGTCCTTGTCGACGATACCGAGCTTTTTGGCGAGCCGGGGATGGAGCTCCACTCGCGGCTCCGGATAGTGATCCACGAGCGGGCCGATCCGCCGCGTCTGATTACCGGACAAGAACTGACTTACGACGCGTCCTGTGGTCAGAATGATGGGATACTCCTCATCCACGTCTTCGGCCGGGCCAACATATGGAGTCGGGTTGAAGCGCGCCTTGCCATCGGGAAAGTAGAATACGCCGGCGCCTTTGGCGATCGGGTTCCACGAGTTTGGTTCGAACAAGCGGGGCGTGCCCTGGGGGGCAGGGTCGAGCGTGCCGTCTGGCTTGTGACTCCGGCACGGCCAAAAGACGCCGAAGTTTTCTTCGACGCGTTCGTAGGTCACGCCGGAGTAGTCAATCACCGTGCCTTTGGTCGCCACGCGTAGTTCTTCGAATATCTCACGCGGGCTCTCGAAGGTGAGTCCACGTTCTCGCCCGAGCGCTTTGGCGATATCTTGAATGATGCGCCAGTCTTGGCGTGCCTCCCCTGGGCATTCCACGGCTTGGTTGATGCGCACGATGCGTCCCTCGACTTGGGTCACGGTCCCTTCGTCCTCTTCCTGAAGCGAGCCGGGCAGCACGACGTGCGAGTAGCGTGCGGTTTCGCTCATGAAGAAGTCGATAGCGACGAAAAAGTCGAGCTTGCTCAGCGCTTCCCGCACGAAATTGTTGTCGGGCAGTGAGACAATCGGATTGAAGCAGATGGACAGCAATCCCCGGATTTCTCCTGCATGGATCTTGCGGATGATTTCGTAAGCATCCACTCCAGGTTGCGGCAGATCTTCGGCGTTCATGCCCCACAGTTGGGCAACCTGAGCGCGATGCTCCGGATTGTACAAGTCCCGTCCCCCCGGAAGTTGATCGCACTTCTGTCCGTGCTCGCGGCCTCCCTGACCGTTTGCCTGTCCGGTGATGGTGCCGTAGCCACAGTTGGGACGCCCAATGCGACCGGAGGCCAAGACGATGTTGATCGTGCTCATCACGTTCTGCACACCGTGGCTGTGGTGTTCGATGCCTCGGGCGTGCAGCAGAAAGCTGGTCTTGGCGGTGCCCCACAACTCGGCGGCTTTATGGATCGCCTTCTCCGAGACTCCCGTTACCTCGGCGGTGCGTCGCAACGTCCATTCCCGAACCTGCTCCGCGACTTTGTCGAACCCAACCGTGTGCTGGGCGATGAACTCGTGGTCCAGCCAATCGTTTTCGATCATCAGCTGCAGGATGCCGCTGAACAAGGCGGCATCGCGACCAGGCTTGACCGGGAGGAACAGATCGCAGGTGCGCGCTATGGGAGTGATGCGAGGATCGACGACAATGACTTTCGCGCCCTGTTCGCGCGCCTGCCAGATGTAATTGGTCGTGATGGGTGCGCATTCAGCGACGTTAGCTCCCGCAACCAACACGACCTCTGCGCCCAGAATGTCGGTCCATGGATTGGCAGAGCGGTCGATACCAAATGCCTTCTTGTTGCCGGCGGCAGCGCTCACCATGCACAAGCGACCGTTGTAGTCGATGTTCGCCGTGCGCAGGCACATGTGGGCGAACTTGCCCATCAGGTACGTCTTTTCGGTCGTTAGACTGGCCCCTGAGAGAATCGCGAAAGCGTCCCGCCCGTGCTCACTTTGAATTCGCTCGACGGCCTCCGCCACGCGTTCAATGGCGGAGTCATACGGCATCTTCTTGAAGCCGGATTGCGCAGAGCCATCCTTCTCGTAGGCGTGCAGCAGGCGATCTGGGTGTGCTTGCTGCAGGTAACGCTTCACGCCCTTCGGGCACAGCATGCCACGATTGAAGGGAAACTCGTACCAAGGCTCGATCCCGATGATCGTGTTGTCCTTTACCTTGAGCTGTAAGCCGCACTGCTGGCCACAGAAGCAGCAGTGCGTCTTGACTTGCTTATCCGCCTTGACGCTGCTGTCGACGCGAATGCCGTCGGCGTAGGCGCGGTGCGGACCAAACTCGCGGATGACGTTGAGCTCTAGACCCGGCTTCAATGCGTTAGGCTGAAGTTCAGCGTCGTTGGGCAAGCCACTCGATGATGTCACGGGTGAAAGTTCTCCTCGTCTTCAATGTCTAACGGACCTTCGCCCCGACCTCGGTTGGCGTACACGGGCATGGGCAGCTGGGCAGCATCATCCCCGAGCGGTTCGCCTCCCCGGCGCCCTTGCCAAAGCAAGCCCTGGGCTGTCGCAAACGAAGCACGACGGCAGGGAGGGCAGATCCATTGATAGTGCTCCGTCTGTCCGTCGGAGACTTGGTAGGTGTACCCCAGATCGCGCTCGACGTCGATCAAGTCGAGCACGTGCATTTTAGACGTAAAGGCATGCCCGCATCTGCGGCAATGGGCCTTTTCCTCCGCTCGCCCCACGTCCTTGTAAAACCCCACACCCAGCTGCGCCGGGCGCTGGAAGATGTGAAAGAACTTGCCAAAGGGAAGCCAGATGAAAGTGCCAATGACCGTGACGGCGTGCAGGATCGAGATGAACGTGAATCCATAGCCCTTCATCCAGGTGTAGCTGGCGGTGAGCATCAAGCCCGTCACGCTGACAGCGAACAGCAGGATCAATGGCATGAAATCTTCGGCCAAGCGCTGTACGGCCTCGGCACCTTCGTCTAGCATCCGCCGTCGCATGGCCAGCATGACGCCGGCAATGACTAGAAATGAGGCCCATACCAGTCCATGAAACAAGAAGAAGGCGATGATGGAATCGTGCGGGAATTGGAAGGCAGGAAACCCAAAAACCATGGCTTCGTACAGCGATAGGTCGCCAGGTACCGGCCGAAAGTGAAGCCATCCAAACACGAGGGGAAAGGTGATGGCTACGGCAAGCAGGCAACCCCACATGATGAGCAGATGGGTGAGCCCCCGTAGCTTGCTGCGCCGCAGGATGAAGCGGTTTGCCAGGACATCTACACTGATGCGCGAGGCCCACACTCTGGCGTTGCGTAAACGAAAGCCACGCCGAAAGAACGCCTGCCAGCCGCGGCGCCAGTAAAGCGCGGTGGGCGGCCGCGACAGCCACATCGCATAGCGATAGGTCAATCCGAACGTGGCGAATAGTATCGAGAAGGTGTACGCGACGAGCGCCGCATCAAAATGGGCAAGGTTCCGCGACCCAACTAGGATCAGCATACCCAGCGCTACCGTCGTGCCGAGTCCCCACAAGGTTGGACCGAGCGTGTCTCGCGCCAGGGGACGGTCGCGTCGCACGGGCGACGTCATTCAAACCTCAGAGGCAGTTCCGTATAGCCGTTGGCGGGAAACACAGCTTTGCTTGGCCGGGCATCGCCGAGGTGCAGGTGGCGACAACGCTGCAGGACGGCGTCGATAGCAACGCGCAGCTCGAGTCGCGCCAGCGGAGCACCGGGGCAGACGTGAATACCGGCGCCGTAGAGCAGGTTATGGGCCGGATCGCGATCCAAACGTACTTCCGTGGGATGCTCGAACGCCTCGTCGTCGCGATTCGCCGATACCCACATCACTGTGACACGCTCACCCTTGGCAATGGCGCGCCCGCCGAGCTTCACGTCGCGAGTAGCCACGCGCTTGTTTAGAACGAGTGGTCCCGATACGCGCAGAATCTCCTCGATGGCTGCGGGCAATAGCGCGGGCTGCTGCCGGACTCGTTGCTGCAGCTGTTGGTCATTCGCGAGATGGTGCAGTACGATGCCTATTGCCGATGCTAAACTCCCGACTTCGCCAGCCGTCCAATTGCGAAGAATGCTGGTGAGTTCGTCGTCCGTAAGCAGGGCGCCATTGACCTTCGTGCGCATGAGCTGAGCCGTCACGTCGGTGTGGTCGTCGATGCCGCTCTCGCGTCGGGACCGTAGCAGACTCTGGACGTGAGCTTTGAACTCGTCGGCGATAGCCGCGAGGTCCGTACGGTGGCCGGCCAACGTTGCTACTTGGTTCTTTCTCATCCACTCCCGAAGTTTCGCCTCCATCGACGCGGGCCAGCCTAGAAACAGGCACTGACACTTCACGGCGAACGGTACCGCGTACTCGCCCATGCACTCGACCGCCTGGACGCGTGCCCGCTCCGTCAAGGGATCGAGCAGGACTGCACCGGCTTCACGGCACGTTGGTTCGAAGTCCCGCATTCGATCGGGGGAAAAGTACGGTTCGAGCGCGCGTCGGTACGCCGTGTGCTCGGGTGGGTCCATGCCGTTGGGCACCGCCCGGCGCTCTGACGTCTGGCTGCTGAAGGTGGCGGGATCGCTCAGGACCTGGAGGACGTCGCGATGCTTGAAGACTGACCATTGTAGTGCTTCGCTGTATGCTACGGGACAACGGCGCCGAAGCTCGTCGTATGCGGCGTTTTGATCGTGGAGTACGGAGTCGCTCCGTGGATCCCAATCAGCGTGGCGGCTGTTCATCTGGTCCATTCCCCTTGGCGACACTGGGTGCCGGTGATGACGCTAGTGCGCTGGGACGCAACAAGCAACCTTTCGTTGCCGGTTTGTTTCGGCGTACCCGAACCTACAGGCGGAGCCTCTCGACGTTGAGGCGCACGCGACCGGCTCCCGAAGCGTTGATGACGGACCACGAGTCGCGCCCACCGCTGCAAAACACCGGGGCAAACTAGCGCGCTGTGACGCTTCCGCCGGGTCGAGCCTCGTTTGCTCCCCAGCCTGAGGCCGGTTTGATGCGGTATGATTGTTGCTCGGGTTAGGTAGTGGGGTTTCACCCCACCGTCATGTGAGTGCTCGGCGCTTGCACACGAGGAGGAGCAACATGCTAAAAGTTGACATCGACAACCTGGACCGCCACGAGCGAGAGGTGCTGGAGGAGGCGTTCAAAGAAGGCTCCTCCGCGCGGCGTACTAGAGGGATCCTTCTGAGCTCCGCGACCTTTCTGGTGGGACTAGCGCTGTTCGTCGCCTTCGGGGCGGGCGTAATCTTTCTTGCAGGACTAACCGTCGCTACGATAGCTGTGGCGGCGTGGGAGAAGTACACGTACCAACGCACCATGGTCACGTATGAGACCGTGATCCGTAAGCTCGTCAACCGCTTGGAGGTGGCCGAGGGTGTGCCGCAGAGCGATGTGGTCGGGGCCGACTCAGCACCGGCAGTTAATTTGTCTGATGCGCCGGGGAATGAAGCCAAGCCCGTTCATCTCAGCGAAGCTGATTACCCGACGCAGGCTCACTGACGAAGGCCTTTCAACTCGTTCACACTGCTAGAGCCCGGTGCGCCACGCTACATGCGTCGCATCGGGCTGCGCTTTTGTGACCCGCGTTCCCTCGTGAAGCGCCGCTTTTGTGGTATTGCTGGGCATGGCTGAAGACCCTGAGGTGGAACTCGTGCTCCAGGCGCGACAGGCGATGATTGCCGATGACTTTTACGTCCGGCGCGCCATTCCTCAAGTCCGACGCCGGATGGTCGGACCTTTTATCTTCGTGGATCAAATGGGTCCTGCAACCCTCGAGGCGAATCGCGAGATCACGGTGTTGCCTCACCCGCACATCGGGCTGTCCACTGTCACCTTTCTTTTCGAAGGAGAGGGCACGCACCGCGACAGCTTAGGGACCGAGCAACGGATACTTCCGGGGGAGGTGAACTGGATGACAGCTGGCAGCGGCATCGTTCACTCCGAGCGACTGCGTGCGGCCAGCTCGGGCAGGGTGTTTGGCGTACAGGTTTGGGTGGCTCTTCCGCAAGAGCTGGAGGAGTCAAAACCGAGTTTCGAGCACTATGGCAGCGAGTCCGTCCCCCTAGTCGAGGGGCACGGCACCCGTCTGCGCGTGATTGCTGGCGCGTTGAATGGTAATCAGTCGCACGTCAAGGTGTCCTCGCCTTTGTTCTACGCGGAGCTGTGTATGGACGCCGGGGCGACATTCATCCTGCCCGCCGAGTATACGGAGCGGGCGGTATTTGTCGTCGAAGGAACCGTGACTTTGGCGCAGACGCCGCTCGAGAGCGGGGAGCTTGCCTGCGTGCGTTCGGGAGCTGCGCCCGTGCTGCGCGCCAACGCAGCTTGCCGCGTGTTGCTCTTGGGCGGCGAGCCCCTCGACGGCCCCCGCCACATCCGTTGGAACTTCGTTTCGAGCTCTAAGAAACGTCTGGAGCAAGCGGCTCGAGATTGGAAGGAACAACGTTTCCCCCGCGTCCCGGGTGAGACGGCGTACATCCCGCTGCCGGAGGACGGTGATGCCCCGGTCAACTATCCCTGAGTAGCCCACGGTCAGACCTGCGCCGGACGAAGGCTGCTGGCCCCAAGCTTGGTCGCGCCTTGCGGGGCGGCACGTTCAGCTGGTAGGATAGAAGCTATGACCACGGAGGAGCTTGTCCGGGCACTGCAGGAGGAGTTGACCGGACATCCTCAGGTAGACTTCGCGGTACTTTTTGGTTCGTGGGCTCGAAGCCAAGCTCGTTCGGACAGCGACGTAGATGTTGCGTTCATGCCGGTCGGAGAATGGACGCTAGCGGAAGAGCTCGACCTGCAGGGCACCTTGTCAAGAGCAGCGGGAGCCAGTGTTGACTTGGTGCGGCTCGACGCAGCGCCGCTATTGCTAGCTTGGGAGGTGGTAAGCGGTGGCATGTGGCTGTGTGGCGACCAAAGCCGCTTCGCCCGCTACCGCGCTGAAGTCGCTCTGGAGCACGCGGAGATGGCTCCCCTTCTCGACCGGACCGCTCGCCACTACGCCCGACGAATCGCTGAGCTGGGAGTGCCTCGATGACCAACGCTCAGCTAGTCGCCCGAAAGCTTGCTACCTTGACCGAGTATGCGCT
>CAZNZA010000101.1:0-5953 GCA_964577325.1 uncultured Polyangiaceae bacterium | reverse complement strand
GCTGCGTTTCTGAGTGGCGCGAGCGATCAGTAACGCGGTGGCAGTGGGTTCACCTCAGCGAACGCCGGCGGTAGTGATCGCGCCGTAGGCCGGCTTCAAAAGCGTAAGAGCGTCGCGATGAGCGCTTCGAACGAGCGGCAATCACTGCACGAAGGCCTGCGCGCACGCCCCCCGGAGGGCGCCGTGGCGACCAGAAACGTGTGAAGGCTTCCGGTCGTCCACGGCAACCGCCAGCTTTGATCAGCTAAAGTTGCTCCAGTTAACTTGGGTTAGCACAGCGTAGAGATCGTAATCTCAAACACGTCACTGACGATGTTGCCGTCACTATCCTCTGCTTCGAGGCGAATGGTGTGCGTCGCACCGAAGCAATCGTCGCTGTAGATCCGAATGGTGGGATTGGTGCCCGTACCCAAGGCTTCGTCTTGGATGTCGGATCGGTCCGTCTTCCACGTCAATGACTCACCGGTGAGGGCACCGTCCTCGGGATCCGCTCCGGAGCCGATGACTTCCAAGTCGACGTACCAGAGTTGCAACTCATCATCATACCCATCATAGCCGTCGACGTTGGGATCGTAGAAGCTACTCGGCACCGGGCTGGAAGTGGGTGTCGTTATCGTCACCACCGGGGGATCCCCGAGACACGCCTCGGCCGTGAACGTCACACTTGCGGAGGAATCGACGGAACCATAGACGCGAGCCGTCACGGTGTGCTCTCCACTCTCGAAGGTGCTCGATATGGTGCTGCCCACGCCAAGGCTTGCGGCTCCCTCGAACCACTCGATGGCGCTGCTGGGTATGGTGCGGTCGAAGGGGGCAACGTCGGCTGTCGCCACCAGAGTTGTTAAGCTGTCGGCACACACGGTGGCTTCCGCCACTGGTTGGAGCACACGAACGCGCACCGCTTCCGGCTCGACTTCGGTCACGAGCAACTTGTAGACGTTGTCTGCACCCGCTACCCCAGCGACGCGCAGCGTGATCCGTTCTCCGGGCGCACCGAGGAAGTAGCGACCGACAGCGGCACTCGCCGGCGAAAGTTCAGGCACACTTTCGGGAAAGGAACCCGAGATTGTCAGACTGAGGTTACCAAACCCCGCGGGAAACTCCAGCCGCGCGTGGCCGCGTAGGAGTCCGGCGCCCGTGTCGGGCATGGTGAAGCTGTACCAGTCTTGATCGGGTGCCGCGGTGACGGCGCCGGAGGCTGGCAGGTGAACGATGGTTCCGGTGAGACTTTCACCCAGTGTGAGCGCTCTGGCATCGGCTTCGCTATCGTCGGGCACGAGGAGCTCACTGAAGTTGACGGAGTCATCGTAGCCGCTGAGATCTGGCAACGCTTCGGCGGACGCGGCGCGAACGGCGGCGAGCGGGTCTACTACCAAGCGTCGCTCAGAGTCATCGGAGAACCCCAGAGCTTGAAGCTCGGTGTTGTTGAAAGCGCTGTTGCCCTCCGAGAGAAAGCCTTTGATGCGTCCAACGATGCTAGCGCGTTCGGCGCGGCTGAGCGCCGGGTTGGCAGGATCGAGCTCGGAGTTGATGGACTGCATCGCTGCCACCACACCCGCGATGAAGGGCGCAGCCGCACTCGTGCCTCCGATGTCTCCCTGCGTCTGTTCGGACTCAGGGTCGTCGATGCTCGCCGGGTGGAAGTAGTTGCTACGGATCGGAGCCCAGATGTCGACACGGTTGCCGTGGAAGTGGGCGTTCGCCAGGTTCTGGTCAACCGCGCCAACCACGATGCTTTCCGGAAGCACGGCAGGAATGATGCCCCAGCGCTCGGTGCGCGAGTCGCTGACGTCTACGTAGTCGCGGATGACCTCGGGCAGCGATGAAGCGTCCAGCGTATTGCCGGCAATCGTTACCACCGGCACGCCCGCCATAGCAGCTCGCGACACGGCCGAGGCCATCGGGCCCTTCATGTCTCCTGCTGCAACCGCTGCCGTGCAGGCGGCCGTTTCAGCCGCCGCTGCCGTGAACGCAACTCCACAGGCAGCACCAAACGTGATGGGGCCCAGAGTGGCGCATGTCAAAGCCGCTGCGGCGTGCACCGTTGCCGTCACCACCGAGCAGATCGCAAAGCGGCCTTCCGGTGAACAAATGTCGAGATCAGGTCCAAAATTAGTGATCACGTTGCACGGATAGCCTGCGCTCAAGTTGATGACTGAAGCACCGTCGGCTACCGCACGAAGGATGCCTGCCCCCATCTCGAAGGCATAGCTCGCCGTGTCGAACTTGTACAACATGGGCACGGCACTCAAGCCTGCTACGCCCGATGCGCCACTACCGTCGTTGACGATGCCGCCCAAGGTGGTCACCACACCTGTGCCATGCCAGCTGCGGTCCCCGAAGAAGGAGTTGCCTACCGTTGGAGAGCCTTCCGCGGCGCCAGGCTCGCAGCGTATGCCGGGTCCGACCAACGGGGTCATGTCGCACTGCACGAGATCGCTGCCGTCACGCGGACGACGGAAGTCTGCGTTGGGTGCAAACCCCATGTCCAGTACCGCAACCTTCACCTCGCGGTCGTCACCGTCCCAAAGGGCGGTGAACGCCCAAACAGCCGGCACGTTCTCCACGCACTCGCGACCCGCCACGCCTGGAATACAGGGTGAGGTCGCGGTAAGCGCCGGCGTCATCGCCATGGTGTGGCTCACGCTCTCTCCGCTCGCCGGCAATGGTGCGCTTTGGAACTGTAGACGGGGATTGACAGCAACCACGAACCCTTCCGCCTGATAGCGAAGCGACAGTTCCATCATGCCCAGTGCATCGGATTTGCTGGCGATGATGTCACTGTCCTCGTTGAACAGTTGCTGCAGGGCCGGGAGGTTGTCGAGCTCGGCGGTGTTGGGATCAATGGCGATCAGGTAGGCGGTCGTGACTTCGTCACCGTTGCTTCGATCGAGCTCTTGTTCCGCCAGTACCTCGCCTCCACTCAACTCGAGAAAGTCTGTCAACTGCCCTTCATCGCGCGGGAAGAGGATCAGCTCTTCGGTGGCGATTTGGATCGGTAAGCCACCGTTCTTGACCAAAGTTCCGACGGGCTTCGCGTCGGGCGACGGATTGGCTTCGTCGTCGCTGAGCGCGGCAGCAGCGTCTACTTCGGCGGACGGGCCTCCATTGGGAGCGATGATGGCGAAATCGGTGATGATGTCGGCTTCCACGTCTCGCAAATCGGCGTTGCTATGATCGACGAGGTAAAGCGCATGAAAGAGTTCTCCAGGCGTTACACTGAGCCTGCCGTCACCGGAGCTAGGGCCGCGGTCGCTGAGTGGCAACGAAGTGGTGGATTCAAATCGATTACCTGAGACACGCACGAGCCTCATGGGCTCAGCGTCGCCCGAGTCGGGCGCGGCCAGCGCAATGGTGACGTTATCGAAAGCGACGTCGATGGCGCCGAAGTCCAACGTTGCTGCGACCTCGGCCCCGCTTTCGTAAACGACCCGGTCAAGGCGCAGAGTTACCCCACTCGGTGCTTGCACGACGCTCAATGCATCGTCAGGGGCTCGAGCATCGATGGGGGCCGCCGCGTCATCAACGGTGCTATTCTGCTCATCCCCCCCGTCGTTGCCACCGTTGCCTGAGCTATCATCGCCAGTGCCGGCATCGTTACCGGCGTCACCCTCGTCATTAGCTTGCGCATCGGCGAGCGGCAAGGTCCCGTCGTTCGGGTCCGAGTCATCGCCACAACCGGCGGCCAACAAGAGTGCCGCCAGCGTCCATGTTCGAGTCTGTACTTGCATCATCGCATTCCCTCCGAGCCAGAAGGTGGAGATGCTAGGCCCGATGGCGAGGGCAAGCCATAGTCTTGTTGCGTAGCTAAACTGAGCTTCCTACTCACGAGGTGTAGGTACGTGTTTCACTCCGCGCAGCGCCAGTCACCGCCACGGGAGACGCCTAGATTAACACTGGCGTACATTGTCGACATTGTGGGCATGCCGGCTTTGGCCACGCCTGGTAGAAAAGCCTGGCCAACTCAGTCTTTGGTGACGGCTACTTCAATAGCGCGTTGGCTTCGAGTTCATACAGCGTGTTGGTGACACCGACGATGTTGTTGTAGTTGTCCACCAGCTGGCTGCGTAGATTGGCTACACTCTCGCTATTTGGCTCGGCGTCGTTCATGGCGCGGGAGGTCTTGACAGCCGTGGAATGAAACCGGTCGACCTGACCCGCATACGCTTTGAAGGCAGTGTTGAGCTCAGCTTGTTTGGCTTCCGTGAACGACTTCATGCCCGTGTAAGCCTTGTCGAGATCGGCGAAGACTTTGGCGTAGCGCTCCTTGTCCGTCGCTCGAAGCAGCTGGTTAGCTTCGAAGTTGAAGGCGCGAAACCAGTAGCTGTAGCCCTTGTCTTTCGAGTGTTGGGCGAGCTCGCGTTGGGCCTGTTGGCGTTCGACTTCCGACAACGCCGATTCGAGTTGGTCGATGTGAGATCGGTACGACTTGGAGAGCTGAACCATCTTTTGGTGGAGCTCCTTGCCCTTGGCACCCTGATCGTCCTTGTAGCCCTCCGAGTCGTAGTACTTGTGGACGTCCGCGAAGACAGCAACGGCTTGCTCGAGATCAGTCACGGCGTTGTTCGCCAAGGATTCGAGGTGGGTTAGCTTCTCCGGAGCCTTTCCTTTCCCGTCCGCAAACTGCTTCTTGGCGGTGTCGAGTGCCGTGGTGGCGAGAGAGTGTCGCGGGAAGAGTCGATACTGCTTGCCTGGTTCAGGCCCTTGCTCGGGGATGTGCTTGAAGTATTCCTCGAAGCATTGCTGAGGTTTACCGATGAGGGCGTTGAAACCCTCCGCGTAGTGCCCCATGGTCGCGAGCTCTTCAGCGTTGTCCGGCGTCTCCGCCGCAGTCTCGCTCCCAGACGATCCTTCGCTCGACTTGTCGCATCCGAGCGCTACGCCTCCGAACGTCACGAGCAGCAGGGAGAGGGATAGTACCGCATTTCTATCGATCATTCGTCCTTGGTCCTTCCGGGCCAACTTGGCCGCGGAAGGAACCGTGACACACGCTCTTGCCACGAAGCAATGTCAGCCTCTGACGGCCCGCGTGCGCCAGTTTGGAACGAGGCGGTGGGAACGACGCACGAGCGGACCGCCACGAAAGGCAGCGGCCCGCTGAACGTAAACCTTACTCGCCCTGCCAGTTAACGGTCACCCAGCCATTGCCGGTGGCCTCGAACTGAAGCAGGGTGCCGTCGATGGACACCGTTTGAGCGCCTGCAGCGGTAGTGCGCATGACGGCGACCACGCTGCCGTCGGGGTTCTGGAATGCCAAGGCGTCGCCGTTGATTCCGACGCGCTTGGCCTGGAGGTCGACGTACTGAGCGAGATGACGAAAAACGTAGTAGTACGCGGTTACCTGAAGCGACTTCGCGCCGCGATCAACCACCAGGAGCGCGTTCTGTGGCCACTTGCGGACCTCATCTAGGTTGAACCCCCCAGTATCAAGCACCATGTTCCAGGCGCTGTAGATGTGCACGCCATCGTCGATCCACGACTTCATGAGGTCCCACGATTCCTCTCCGTAGGCGTGATTGTTGGGAGCCATTGCAGCCAAAAAATTGGTTCGGGTTGCATCGGCTGGACTTGAAGCCATCTCGCCGAGCCACGGGTAATTCCCACACTTGTGTTCGCTCTGCATGACGAGATATCCGGCATCAGCTATTCGACCTACTTGTGGTTGCGTTTCCCACTGGAGACCCGCCCCCACGATTCGACTAGCGGAGGGTTTGTTCATCATGTCGCCCCAGTAGTCGTTGAAGAACGAGTTGTTCGACAAGGTGCCGTACCAGACGTTCGTATCGAGCTGCGCTGCGTCTAGGGCTGGGAACAGATAACCATCTACGAAGGTGCCCAGCGTAACCGGGTTCGGAAGGTCTGTGTCGGTCACACTATCTGTCGCGGGCCCGAATGCACACGTCGGATAGCTCTGGGCCCAACCCGGTTCATTCTGCGGCATGACGTGGTCGAT
>CAZNZA010000100.1:18982-20591 GCA_964577325.1 uncultured Polyangiaceae bacterium | reverse complement strand
ATTAGCGAACCCGCGCGGGCACCTCCGCGGGCACTGCGGTTGCGTTGAACTGCCTCTGCCTCGACCGCTGGACGCGTGGCTCGCCCGCGAGACGCCGCATGAAACTCGCTGAGGCGCTCGCGGATCTAGTCCGGGACCTTGCGGAATGTGGCGCCGGCTACGCCGTGGTCGGTGGTGGTTTGGCTGCTTCAGAGCGAGGTGAAGTTCGCTTCACTGGTCCACTGTGCGCGCGGCCACCGCTGAAGCGTTGCTCGCCATGAAAGTCCTTTCGGCGAGTGGTGAACGCCCGCGAGATCTCGGAGATATCGCAGCGATCGTTCGGGCAAACCATGCATTCGACGAACAAGACGTTCTGCGCCTGCTCTCGTTGATTGAAACCCGCGGTTACTCGCGCGGCCAAGACCTGATTGGGAAGTGGCAGCAGCTAAAATTGTCGCTCAAGCTCTAGTACCGCGCTTCGAAGCGCCAAGGATCCCCAGAAGTCATTGCGGCTCTACGCGCGCAAGGAGTACGGGCATTCGTAACGGCAATACCAGTTCTTCGATAGCAAAGGCACGGACGCGTTCAAGCGTTTGATCCTGCGCAACGGCGGCAACGACTGGGGTCAAAGTCTATTCCGAGACGCGGCCATTCGAAGCTTAGTCCAGCATCTACCGCTCGAGACTCAACACGCACAGCCCGCGGTAGTGTTCATCAATGGCGAATACTGGGGGCTGCACATACTTCGCGATCGGCTCGACAAGTTTCACTTCAAAACGAGCTATGGGATCCCGCGTGAGCACGTCGCCATTTTGGAGCGGGATGCGCGGTTGGTAGACGGTACCGAGGCAGACGTGGCCAGCTACAGCGCGTTCCTCAACGACCTCACGAACGGCAAGCTCCGCGAACCCGAGGCCATCGATCGCCACATAGCGCTGCCGGAACTGCTTGATGACACAGTTCTCCAGGCTTATGCGGGCAACACAGACTGGCCGAGCAACAACATCAGCTACTATCGGTATACTGGTCCCCAATTCGGCCAAGAAAAGGGTGGCTGGTCGCGCCATCCTTTAACCACGGGTCACGCCAGCGACTTCGCGGCGATCTCGTGCTGGACGCTTAACTTCCGCGCAGGAGAGCCGATATGGCTCAGGGAGCGACGAAGCGAGGCGACGATTCGGTCAAGCGTTAACAATGGGTTGACGCCTTCGCCGCGGCCCTCATCCCGATCCAACACCAAAGGAACCCGCTTGACTAAATCCTCCGCCTCACGTCTGCTATCACGACTGCTTCTTGGGCTGCTAGCTGCTCTCGCTCTTTGCGCATCTGGCTGCTCCGACTCTCGGCGCCACCAGGCGATTACCTCCACCGAAGAGCTCGACCCTGGAAGTACCTGCACGGCAGGCGGCTGGCGTTTTGACGCGGGCTTCGACACCAATGGCGACGGACAGTTGAGCGCCAGTGAAGTTCAGGAGTCGAGCACCGTCTGCTACGGCAAGGTTGGCGATACAGGACCCGCCGGCGCTCAAGGCGACACGGGACCCACCGGCCCTCAGGGCGATACAGGACCCGCCGGCGCTCAAGGCGATACAGGACCCGCCGGCGCTCAAGGCGATACAGGACCCGCCGG
>CAZNZA010000100.1:0-18882 GCA_964577325.1 uncultured Polyangiaceae bacterium | reverse complement strand
GCGCTCAAGGCGATACAGGACCCGCCGGCGCTCAAGGCGATACAGGACCCGCCGGGCCTCGAGGCGATACAGGACCCGCCGGCGCTCAAGGCGATACAGGACCCGCCGGGCCTCGAGGCGATACAGGACCCGCCGGCGCTCAAGGCGATACAGGACCCGCCGGCGCTCAAGGCGATACAGGACCCGCCGGCGCGAATGGGCTCAATGGCTTATCCGCCATGTCCGTCGAGGGCAAGAGCTGCAACTGCGCATGGGGCGGCGTAAGGGTTGACGTGGGTCTGGATGAGGACCGGAGCGGTGAGCTCGATCCGGAAGAAGTTGCTGACGTCCTGTACGTCTGCAACGGCGACGACGGTAGCGCGCCAGGTTGCGTCTGCGCTGAAGACGAACAAGTCCTGAACAACCAGTGTGTGGCGTGCCCGCCGGGAAGCACCAACCCTGCAGGCGACGACGCCAACGGCGTTGATACGGCCTGCGAGGCCACGCTGTGTGCGGAAAATGAACGCGTCCTGAGCAACGAGTGTGTCGCGTGCTTACCTGGACAGAGCAATCCTGGCGGCGACGATGCCTCTGGCTCGGATACGAGCTGCAGCGTCATCCCGTGCACGATCAATCAGTATGTCTCAAGCAATGAATGCATCGACTGCAGCGCAGGCTTTGGTCGCGACGCGGGAGACGATCCGAGCGGAGCGGATACGGCGTGCACGGAGACTTACCTGCTTTTCGTTTCGAGCTCGACCCATACCGGCAACTTTGGCGGATTAGCTGGCGCTGACGCGATTTGTCAGGGCCTCGCCACCTCGGCCAGCGTGGACGGCACGTTTGTCGCGCTCCTTAGCACGTCCACGGTGGACGCAATAGACCGCATCGCGGAAGCGGCCTATCCGATCCGCTTGGTTAACGGAACCAAGGTCGCGAATAACCGGGCGGATTTCTTTGACAACAGCGGCTTGCTTGCCGCGCCGAACCGCACAGAAACAAACCAGCTACCGGTCCCGCTTAGCGGCGCCATTGTCAGCGTGATGACGGGAAGTACTGCCGCGGGCACCGCAACGGCGGGCCATTGCTCTGATTGGACCAGCGTGGACGGCAGCTCCGCCGTAGGATTTTCGAACAACGCCTCCTCCGGTTGGTTCGGAGACATCGGCTACCGCGGCTGCAATGCACCCAGCACCGAGCACATCTACTGCATCGGCCGCTAACGCTGCGCGCGTGCCTGCCCGAGAGTGAATCCCATGTCTTTCTCGGGCGGGCAGCTCTGAACACGCTGGTAACCGGCGCGCCCCGAGCGGCCATGTGGTGACGGGCGTGCGGTCTCCTATCAGGTGCTTGCCAAACCCGACGAGACGAGGCAAGGGGCGATGGGGGCGCTTCTGCTGGAGCGGGAGGGCCTTCGCTGCTGAGGCCACTCGTGACAGACGTTCTTGTTATTAACTGTGGCAGTTCGTCACTGAAGTTCGCGCATTGCCAACACTCGCGCTCGAGGTAGCCCGCCTCTAGCCTGCCGCAGCCGAGGTAGGCGTCGAACTCTTCCTCCACAAAGCTTGGCAGTCCACCGTGCTCCGTCATGCGCTCTGTAAACTCGGGCCAGTACTCGGCAACGCACTGGTACAGCGCCGTCTCTTCTCGCCGGTGGCGGGCATAGCCATCCTGTCGACTGGAGGCCTGCTGACAACCCGCTGTCGCGCCCTTGTGCACGGAGCTGGCACTGGCAACGCCGGTGGCCGCCAGCCGGCAGCGGCTAGACCGGAGCTCTCGGCACTTGGGCCAGCCGCGCAGTTCGCGGCCCCAGGTGCACGCGGGCCGTTTATATCCTGGTCGCTGGGCAGGCGTAAGTCTCGACACGAGCTGGATGACGCCTGCATGCGTCCGGGCGCTCGCCGGGAATAGCGCTGGCCTCGTCGTCGGCGCAGGTTCGTGCTTGCCACTGCCCCCGACACCCGTTAGTCTGCGGGGATGGGTTCCGAGAAGGTCGGGGTCGTTACGCACGTTCCTTCATTTGGCCGTCGGTTGGGGCGCGTCACGTTGCTCACCGTCGGGCTGTACGCGGTCGTTGCTGGACTATGCCCCGCGCCTTCCATGGCGCAGCCAACTGGTTACTTGGCGGCGCAAGCAAGCGGGCCGCCGAGTGAGTGGTACGGTCTGCCGATCGTGGTTACGGACGCGTTGGCGCTCGCTGCGCTCGGAGCTACCGGTCTCATCTCGCGCGATGAGGGCTTGACCATCTCGGTGAGCGGCGTCGTCGCGGCCGCGTATCTCGCTGGCGGACCGCTCGTCCATTGGCATAGAGGCGACGCAGCGAGCCCGTGGATCAGCTTAGGGATACGCGCGCTGCCGCTGGCTATAGGTACGCCGCTAGTCGCGTCCAACCTTGACAATCGCGACATGCGACCGCTGGCCGTCGGCGTCTGGACCATCCTTGGCGGCGCCTTGGCGGCGATGGTGGTCGACTCCGCATTCGTGGCGTGGCGTGCGCCCTCCGCCAGCGAAGCGGCGTCCGTGGTCGCGCCCCCGCGGCCGCACAGCGGGTGCTCGCTGTGGACCGCGACGTGTACATGGTGAGACATGTGATGCATGGATGGCTCGACAGCTCAGGTTGTTCTACAATAGCTACTGCAGGGACAGGAAAGTTCCAGGTTTTTTATATGGTGAGACATATCGTGCACCCTGATACAATCGTGATCCGAACGAAGCTTCAGAATACGTCCGAATCTGATCCCCGTGCCACATTCACCGTGAACTATCCCCATAGTCCAGGTGGCGCCCTCACTACCGTGCCGCTTCAGCTCGGAACCTTCATGTCGGACTACTCTCGTGCCACTGCCGTCCGATCCGCGATTAGGGGATGGCTATCGATTCGGCATCGTCCTCTATGGGCAACGCCTCACGCGAAGCCAATCTGTACGCCACATTGCGTCTGGTTCTTACAGCGCGCTGTGAGTTAGGGTTCTTGTGCTCGCAGGAAGTAGAGAGTTGTCATCCCGTCTTCGTCCGTATCGGCGTGCACTTCCATGGTACTGAGCGATCCTCGGTTCGTCAAAAAATTCATCAGCTTGTCTTCTGGTAGACGTGCCGACCCACGATGCTCGAGACGCGCCCGGCAAAGGGTGGACGCACAAGAGACCTGGTCGACGGTGATGCCCGGACCAAAGCGTTCGGGCATCAGACTCGAGAGCGCGCGCTCGGTCTCGACGCGCCACCCCTGATCGTAGGGCTCGGTATCCAGCTTGTCTGAGAGTCCGTCCAGGTATTCGCGATGCGCCGCCTTCTCCAAGCCCTCAGCTCCAGCCGCGTTAACCGGTTCTGACTCCGCTCTGTTCGAAGCTTCATCCGCTGGAGCGTGCTCATCAGCTGCGCTCTGTTCAGCCGCTTGCATAGATGCCTGTCGAACGGATGGCTGTCGAATCTCCGCGACCCGCAGCCTTTGGACTTTTCGTTCCAACGCCAAGAACCGTTCATTGAAATCGCCGTCGGTCGTCTCCCCGACGGGCGGGGTACTTCCCGTCAGCACGAAGAAGCGCTCCAGGAAGATCCCCAACCCGACGAACACCGCAGCGACAGCGGCAAATGCCACGATGCGCCACGGCATGGCTCGCCCTCGAGCTGTGTTCCGTCCACCCATGTTTCAAGCGCTGGGCTCAATAGGCGCGAATTGCCTGGAGCTGAGAAGGGTTGCCAGGAATCTTGCAAAGAATGGAGAAGGTCCAACTACTCGTGGGGTTCACATTGTTGATCACCAACGTGAGGGTCTGGGTGCCAAAGCCCGACGAGCTCACCTCGCCTGACGCGCCCTTCCAGGTTCCCGTTGCATCGTAGGCCATTGCCTGGCAGCTGTAGTTGCCTGGACTCGAGCCGTCATAGACCCGCACGTCGAACTCCGCCTGGGTCCCGAGATCATGATCCACGGAAATAGGACAAACGACAACTGTAGACAGGCCGCTTTCGTATCCTGCAGACATGATGCTCGTCTCGGTATAGAGCACACCATCGAAATTGTTGCTGCCGACCTGGTTGGGCCCAAGCCACCTTTCGACGCAATTGCTACCCAGAGTGGTCACCCCGCTTTGAGCGACTCCGGACGTGAGACTGCATGCCCCCAGGCATGATAACGCAACCAACGCTCTCATTTTAGACATATGACTATCGCAACCTCCGATAGGTAGTAGTCCCGGGAGAATCCCCGGCGCCGAGAGTCACATCCTTCCGGGAGCGGGTCAAGCGAATTGCTCGTACGAATGGTTTAGGCGTCAGGCCCATTGAAATCCTTGGGCTTTGCCTGGTCGGGCGGTGCTCGCTGCTCGCTCCTGCAGTGTCCCCACGGGTTCCTTCGGTGGATGTTCACCCGGACTGGTGCCAAACCCGGTGCGTTCAGTTAAGCCACGGATCCGCGCACTCTTTCGCTGATGATGCTGCGAAGGCTCCGTTGCATTGGAGCCGGCTCTGCTGAGGCTGCCGAGGGACTACGCCGTCGATGTTGTCGCTGTAGCACTTGATCAGAACTGGGGCGGAGGCCCCAACTGAACAAAACCTCCTAAGCGCGAAACGCCCGTACGCGGTCGACCTTAAACCACGGAGCCGCGTTGCGTCCACCGGCGAGTCTGCGAACGGAGCCCGCCAGCGACCGCCCTCTCGCGCCAATCCCTCCCCGTGCTCGCGCAAGCTCCTAGCGGTCGGCAAAGAGCTCGAACGACGGGACCTCGTCGCGGCCGTCCACCGTCAACTCTAAGATATACTCACCAGATTGTTCGAACGTGTGGGAAAATGATTTGCACTTTTCGGCTGTATCAGGTGTACAGGCAGCCTCCGCCAGCGGCAGTTCTGTACCCTCCTGCAAAATTTGCATAGAGAAGCTACCGCCGTAGGGTTTTAGCGTCCAAGAGTAGGGTACACCCGCTTCGGTCACCTCGGTCGGAAACGTTAGCGTGTATTCTTCGCCTTTAGCGTACTCCAGACGGTACCCGCAGCCTGACCCCGCGGGTAGCGGAGTGGTCGCTGGCTCAGTGCGAAACGGCGGGCAACGCAGCGTATCGAGCAAGGCCGCAACTTCCGCGTAGCGCACGTTTGGCATTTCGATCCCACCACAATCCCCGGGTGCGGAGCGATACTCGCGGGTCGCGCCCGAAGCGTCGACAATTTCCAAGCTGACAATGGGAGTATCGTTGGGGCACCACGCTTCCGGCGTTACCTCGACCAACCCCTGGAGAAGCTCGAGCTGTTCCTCTGTTATCTGATGACGACTAGCGCGAGCAATGTACTTCCCCTCCCAGAAAGACGAATAGTTGACCGTCAGCTCTTCACTACTCATAGCCCATACCCCGTCCGGGTTAGCACTTTGGGCCGAGCAACCGTAGAACGAAAGCGCCAGCGAGAAGGTGAGCAGTGGCGCCTGAGACGTTGCGGCTCGGCGTAACGGTCGCGGGGAGGTGTCCGGAGATAATTACGTCATGCGAGTACCCTAAGCACGTCTTATGCCACGTCAGAACCACGCAGAACTAACCTGATGAAAGCCAGACCATGCCAGTCTGTGCCGCCACCATGTGCCAGAGCGTCCTGCATCACCCGTTTACTGCTCGGACGCGACTCGCTCCTCAGCTCCGCCAGATTCGTCAAGAAGGTAACACACGACGAGCTCCGTCAGCTCCTCAACTAGTGTCTCATCACTGGCACCGGGAGGCGCTTCTAGGAGGCGAGCCAACATGCAAGCGCGAACAGAATGGTACGCAACGAACGCCGCCATACCGAGCTCTGGACGTTTGAAGCGAAGATTCGCGAACGAGAGAAAACCAACACGAAGAGTGTCCACCATGCGGAGGTCGAACGCTTTCACTCGATCGGTCGGCGTAACTTTAAGCCCCTCCACGACTAGCACTCGGTGGAGGGCCGGCGATATGGTATATCGCCTCGCGGTTAGGAAAGTACTGGTACAAAGTTCCCACGTTCACTCCCGCCGCATGAGCTATCCGCGTGGTGGTCGCAGCATCAGAGCCCTGCTGATCCAAAGCACGAATCATTCCGTCCAAGATTGCATTAACCGTTGCCCTAGAACGTGACTGTCGAGGGAGATTTCTGGTGTTTTGCTCGGCGCGCCTATGGGACATAAAACCTGAAACGTATGCGAATAGTCAGAAGTGCATCGCTGGTGGATACTGTGTGGCTTGTCGTGTGGTGCATGAGGACAAGCGGAGCTCCAATTGTTACCGCCCACGTTGCCTGACGGATCCAGCGGCCTTTTCGCACACGTAGGAGCCCGTGCCGCCAGCGGCAGGAGCGGTTGCCGGCGCCTCGATGCTCCCAGGGACGATCGCAAATGCGCCGACCAAGAAGGAATATCGGGCTCTAGACATGACGGTTCCAAAGGGAAAGTGGGCGACTATCACACCTCTCCGTTAGCAGCGCCGTCAACCATTAGCGGCGCCTTGGCGCGCTTTCGGAGACGCCAAGCCTCGATTTCAGAACATCCGCGCCGCGAGGCCAGAGCAAGCCGATCGCGCTTCACCGCGCTCGTGGCGCTCACACCCCCTGATTCTCCGATGTTCAGTGCTCTACGGGTGAATGCCACTACGGCGAGCCTCGCCGCACTCCGAAACGGCTGAACGTCAGAACTAGAGCAGCCACTCGATGGGGAGCCAAGAGAGGACTTCGACGCCGGCGCGCTGCCACCAGGTGGTGCCGGGCTCGACGCTGTGGTGGATCGCCTGGCCGTCGGTGCGCTCGAGCCAGCTCAGCGTGCCGTCGTCGCGCAGTTGAACTTCATAGCTGCTCTCTGGGACGGCCTTGCGGAACCGCTCGGATAGCTGCTGGGCGAGGGCGGGGCTCTCGATGACGAAGCCGAGCTCGGTGTTCAGGTGATTGGAGCGCGGGTCGAAGTTGAACGAGCCGACGAAGAGGCGCGCCCGGTCGATGGCGAAGGTCTTGGCGTGGAGGCTAGAGCCGGAGCTGCCCCAGAGGGCGCGGGTGGGGCCTTTGCTCGCTTCGAGGCGGCGCTCGAACAGGCGAACGCCCCCCTCGAGGAGCGGGATGCGGCGCCTGGCGTAGCCCGATTGAACGGCGGCCACGTCGGTCGCTTCGAGTGAGTTGGTGAGGATCGTCACCTCGACGCCGCGCGCGACCATCGCGGTGAACGCAGCGACGCCTGCTTCCCCCGGCACGAAATAGGGCGAGACCAGCGCCAGCTCCGTCTCTGGGCGACCCAGGATCGCTCGTAGCCGAGGCCCGAGATGGGCCTCGCGCGGGGCGCGCCCGAACACCTTGTTCGGGTCGTCGCTCACCAGCCGGGTGTGCGCCCACTCGTAACTCGCGTGGCCCTCGAGCAGGTCGCGGGTGAAGCGCGCTTCCCGTATGGCGCGGCGGTATGCCGTAGCCTCGGTGCTCTGGAGGAGGCGCGCGGCGCTCCGCGCCAGCTCATCGAGGCGCGCGGGCTCGACCCGCGGGATTAGTCGAGCCACCGGATACGCCGCGTCGCTGTTCCAATAGCGGTCGAAGTCCATCGACACCGCGGGGACCACCGCGCCGACCGCTGCTACGTCTAGGTCGGCGAAGAGCACGCCGTCCGTGGCGCCGAAGTATTCGTCACCGACGTTGCGGCCACCGATGATCGTGAGCTGACTGTCGATAGTGAACGATTTGTTGTGCATGCGGCGGTTCAGCCGCAACGCGGACGTGATGAAATTGAGGATCCGGGGGCGGCGCAGCGCGTAAGGGTTGAAGAGCCGCACCTCGATGTTCGGATGCGCGTCGAGCCGCGCGAGCGTCTCGTCGAGGTTCGCCACCGGATGATCATCGAGCAGCAGACGCACCCGGACGCCGCGCTCGGCGGCGGCGTGGAGCTCTTCGAAGAGGAGCGTGCCCGTCAGGTCATTGCGCCAGATGTAGTACTGAACGTCGAGCGTGCGCTCGGCGGCGCGGGCGAACAGGACGCGACTGGCGAAGGCATGGCGGGCGTCGAGCAACGGGAGGATGCCGCTCTGGCCCGGGTGGCTGGCCACCGCGCGGGCGAGGACCCGACCGAGGCGCGTGTCTTCGGTGTCGAGCGCGGCGTGGCTGGCCTCGCGTCCGTCGAGCGCCGGCAGCGTGGTGCGCTTCATCAGCAGCACCACTCCCAGCACGAGTGCCAACCCGACGCCCACTGCGCGGCGCCAACGGCCTCGCTGCTGGAGCGCGTCGCGCTCCGGCTCGCGCTTTCTCCAGTCCACCTCATGCACGGTCGATTGAGAGCTTACCCGGGCCGGACGCTGCCATCTACCGCGCGGCCCGCGCACGGCGAAACGCGGGCCGGCGGCAGGCCCAGCGGCCGCCGGCCGCCGCTACGCAAAATCGACGTCGCTCGCGACCAACGCTCCGTCTTGGCGAATCGTGCCGTCGACCTCGACGCGACCTCCGTTCTTGAGCGCTTCGCAGGCGCCGTCATCGAAGTCGGTCTGCGGGTCCGTCACGACTCGTATGCCGCTGATCGTGAAACTGAGGCTCGGGCACGTGCCGGAGAGGTTCTCGACGACGGACGTGATAGACCGCAGCTGGAACGTCTCCCGACAAGCTGTTTGGCGTATAGGTTAACCCCAAACGTGGTTGCGACAGGCGCATCAGGGTCTGACGCTGACTGCTCATCCAGGGCTCCAGCGCTCACCACCAAACGCATGAGCGGCTTTCCGGTGCGCTCTCCACTGACGCCAATGCCGGCTGCCGCCGCCTGGTAGCAAGCAAACAGACCGGGCTGCGCGTCTTGCAGCGAGTCGGTGAGCTGGGCGTCGACCGGGTCAGCAGCGTCATCCCAGGGGCTAACCCCGTCCGCCGCGTTCGGCACGCGACCGAGCCGAGCTCGGCGTGGCTTGCCGGCACGCGGCTCGCTTGATGGAAGGCGAAGAGGCGCGCATCGACCGCATCGCGCATCGGCTCGGGGTCACGGCTCGGCACCTTCGCCGCGCCTTCGCGGAACATCGGGATCGGACCCCAAGAGTACGCGCGCTCGGTCCGCCTGCAGCGGGTCGTGCGGATGGCTGCCACGTCGAGCGACTGGGCGCGGATCGCGGCAGCGGCCGGCTACTTCGACCAAGCGCACCTCATCGCCGACTTTCGTCGCCTCGTCGGGTTGACCCCCGGCGCGTTCCGCAAGCGCGCGAGACCATCGACCTCGACCGCTGGGACCTTTCTTGTGCGCATGCGCTAACGCCGTAGGAGTTTTCGATGAGGCGAGCGGACCAACGCTGCTGGCGTGGGCACCGCCTGTTGCGGTGAGCTATGAGTTTGCTGTAGGGTGTGGACAGTCGCTTGGCGTTTCGGAGGTGTATATGACCAGTTCGGTACAAGATAACGAACAATTCATTCGCGAGGCGTGCGACGGCCAGCGCTGGGAAGGTGCCGCAGTAGCTACGCTCGATGCGTATGGGTCGGAAATCGTCGGCTTTCTGACCTTCAAGCTGAAGAGTGTCCCCGAGGCCCACGAGGTGTTTTCCATGTTTTCGGAAGATCTGTGGATGGGGCTGCCCCAGTTCAGCTGGCGCTGTAGCATGCGCACTTGGGTCTATACGCTGGCGCGCAACGCCGCGTCTCGCTATCGAAGTGCGGCATACCGCCGGCGCGAGCGTGGCGGTGATGAATTAACGACTGCAAGCGGTGTCGAACACGCCATCGCGCGGGTGCGCTCGGCGACCCATGAGTACCAAAAGACGGACATCAAAGACCGCTTTCGGTCGCTGCGCGACGAACTCGACGAGGAAGATCAGATGCTGCTCGTGTTACGCGTCGATCGCAACCTCTCGTGGCGCGATTTGGCGTTGGCCATGACCGGAGACATTGCGCTCGAAGAAGAGGCAATCAACAAAGAAGCGGCGCGCCTACGAAAGGCGTTCGAGCGCGTAAAAAGTGAACTGCGACGGCTCGCACAGCGTGAAGGGCTGTTGAACGTTACAGAGTAGAATGGAAGGTCAACATGAAGTCCAAAGTCTCAGCGTTCCAAGCCGAGTCAGAGACGAGCCCCGAGTTGCAGCTATCGATAGCGCGAGCTCGTTACAACTACACCCGCACTTACCCCAATCTCGAAGACGTGCCGCTGTGCGCCAACGTGCCCGCGTCGGAAGCGTTCACCGCGGACTATAATGCGCTCGTCCAACGCAGCAGCATCGAGATTGCGACGAACTTTTTGCCGCAAGTGCTCGCGATCCTCGAAGAGGAATTCGCAGACGACGCAGGTTTAATGAGTATCCCCCAGTTCAGGGGAGACATCGCGGCACTTTTGAATGGCCTGCCTGAACTCGCGGTCGAGGCAGCCGCTCAGGGGCCAACGGCGTTGCTCAAGGACACCTTGTGGAAGTTACTCCGGCGGCCGGCACAGAATGATAAGGACTACCTCAAAGCCACGTCAATGGGGCAGTACGTTGACTTGCTGGGTAGCTTGCCAAGACCAACTATGTTAACCATCCCTGCACAGGACTGGATGCCGCCGGCGACGCAGCCGAATGGTTTGGCCCTGCAGCAGTGCCAGCAGGATTGGTACTTCGGATACACTCAGGTGGCGGGTTTCAACACCACCAACCTACGAGGGGTGGTGATCGAGCGCGCGGGCAATCAAACCTGTCTGACCCTCAGTGAAGTGTTGGGCAAGCTGCCTATCGATGATTCGACCTTCCAAAAAGTGGTGGGTGCGGGCAGCCCGACCTTGCAAGACGCGGCACGTCGAGGTTTGCTCTACGTCGTCGACTACACGGCGCTTGGCGGTGATGGCAGCCACGGCAGCGAGGTGCACGACCAGAAGCGTTGGGTGCCGGCGCCGATTGCATTATTCTACTGGAACGAGACCAAGCTCGACGGTTATCCCGCGGGTTACGGCCATCCAAAGTCGAAGGGCGTGTTGCAGCCGATCGCGATCCGGCTTTCACAGGACGCCAAGACCAAACAAGTCGATCCCGCGCCGGTGTTCACTCCCAACGACTGCGCCGGTGGCAACGATCCGAACGGGTTGAAGTGGCTGATCGCCAAGTATTACGTGAACGTCGCGTGTGGCGTGCAACACGAATCGATCGCCCACTTGGGGCAGTGTCACTTCGTATTGGAGGCCGTTACGATTGCGACCCACCGGCAGTTATCCGAAAAGCACTGGTTGTTCGAGTTGCTCGCGCCTCATCTGCGTTTCACGCTGAGCATCAATCACGGCGCGCTCGAAAACTTGGTCATTCCCGAGGGCGTGATCGCAACCAACGTGGCCCCGAAAATCGACTGGACGCTGAAGTTGGCCAACGACGCGCGCCAAGCCTGGCGCTGGCACGACAACAACCCCGAGCAACTTTTCGAGTCGCGGGGCGTTGACTTCGACAGCCCTGTGAGTTTCCCATTCCGTGACGACACGATGTTGCTCTGGAAGTCGATCAAGAGTTTCGTCACGCGTTATCTCGAGGATCGCGATCAGCAAGTGTTGAACAACGATGTCGGGCTGCAAGCATGGCTCGCAGAGCTCGCAGATCCCACTCGCGCATCTCTGCCTGGAATTCAGCGTACACCCGACCCGCGCAACCCCGGTAAGCAGGAGGTGAGCAAGGCCGAGCTCATCGACACGATTGCTCAGATCATCTACACCGCGGGCCCTTTGCACGCATCCGTGAACTACGCGCAGTATCCACTCGGCTCATACATGCCGAGCGCCGCAGGTACGGTTTACGGCGCGCCTCCTACCGACGCGACCATCGAACTCGCCAAGAACGAGGCCTGCCGCCCCTCCGTGGAAGCCACCTACTTGAAGTGGATGCCGCCCATCGACATCTCACTGTACACGTTCTCTTTCGAGTACCTCCTAAGCAGCATCCAATACGATCGCTTGGGTCACTACAGCGCCAATCCGCAATTTCCGTACTTCGACGATCCCAAGCGTCAAACCGCGCTGGAGCTGTTTCAGGCCGAGCTGAGTGCAAACGAGGCCACGATCATTGGACGCAACCAAACGCGGCCGATGGCGTACCCTTACCAGCTGCCGTCGCGGGTCCCGAATAGCGTCTCAATCTAGTTCGCCGGTGTTCTCTGGCGATACCTTCGCGATCTTGTGGGTGAGTTCGTAGGCGGCGGAACTCGTTAGGACAATCCCGGCACCAACATGCGCGTCGTCGCTTCGAAGTCCACGACGCCTTGCAGCGTCATGGCAGCTTCGCCTTGGGTCAATGTCGCACGGCCTCGCTCGCCACCAAGGATTTGACCGAGCCGTCGACGAGCGGCGGCTCCATACATTTCGAAGGCGCTTTCGTCGAAGGTCTCGATGGCCGCCTGCAGGCGCGCGACGACGGCTTCGGTGCGGCCTTTGCGCCAAGCCACGTTGGCTTCGAGTACGCAGGCCCAACCGTTGCGAGCGTAGGCGAGTGGGGAGCGTTTCAATCCGCGGATCCCGGCGTTCAAGAACGCGGGTTCTGAAACATTCGTTGCGTCGAGTGAGCACGCCGCTCGGCAGTACAACATCATGACGCCGGCGATTTCCATGCGGAGCAGCTGCGAGCTCTCCATGACTGGCCAACGATCGACGACCAGCTGCAGCCCGCGGGCAGCCTGCCCCTGGTATTGAGCTAGGTGCAGGTCACCCATCAGCATCAGGTAGTCCGCCCATTGAAAGTGAGCTTGCGGCAAGAAGCGCTGCTTGGCTTCGTCGAAGTGGCGCTCCGCAAAATCGAGCCCATGATGGGCGAGCCAACTGCACATCGCGAAACTCGCCACACCGGTGGCCTGATACATGTCACCCCGTCGGAGTGAGTTGTCGACAATCTCGACGGCCGCACGCGACACTTGCGCGTAGTGTCCCAGATGGTTGCCGGCGTTGAGGTCGTAGCCACGACCGCACGCGAGCTCGAAGGGCACGCCGTGGCAGCGCGTCTGAAACACCTCGAGGGCGTCTTGGAGAACAGGCCGGGCTTCTGCAAACCTTCCCTCGTGAACGAGCACGAGCCCCTTCACTTCGTTCATCCAGGCGCCGAGCGCCGTCTCACCGACCTCGTCGGCCAGCTTTTGTGCACGTCCGAGGAGCTGCGTCGAGCGAGCGTGCGTTCGCGGTCCCGCGAAGCTCCCGAGGCAGGCTTGCATCGACAATGCTCGCGCCATGTGCAGCTTATCGCCGGAGTCCAGCGCGAGACGGGTGTAACGCGCCGCCATCTCGACCATCAAGAACGGGTCGTTGCCGAGCGAACCTTGAACGACTGTCCACAACGCGCGCAGGTTCGCGGTAGGCACGGGCTTCTCACGGCCCGATTGGACTGGGCGCAACCCACGCAAGTGGAGCCTAGCGTGGGAAAAGAGCGCCGAAGTTATCGCCGCGCGCCGTGATTGAGGCAAGCTCAGGCCGATCGCCGACAAGACTTCTCCTAGCAGCACGCGCCCCTCGTCGAGATAGCCGCTGGTGGTTAGCAAGTGGGCAGCGGTTCTCACGTATTCGAGGGCAAGCTCCGGTGGCGCATCGGCAGCCGCAGCACGCAGGACGTCCGCTGCTGCGCGACTACTGCCGGCGGAGGCCAAGGCGGCGCCGAGTTTGGCGCGGAGCGCGCTGTGAGCCGTGGTCGGCGCCAGCATCAGCGCGTGTTCGTATTGTCGCACCGCGTGGTCGAAGGCGAGTGCGGCCGTGGCTACCTCACCCGCCGATTCGTAGAGCAGCGCAGCTTCATGTAGGCGACCCGCGCCCTGAAAGTGAACGGCGCGATGTTCGAACGGTAGCTGCGATTCGCGGCTGAGGCGCTCCGCCAAGCGATTGTGCACGTCGCGTAGCGGTGCGGCTCCAAGGCTCGCGAACACGTGTTCGCGGATCTTGTCGTGGTAACACTCGATGCGCCGTCCTTCGCCGCCGCTACTTCGAGCAAGCCGTTCCGCGAGCAGCTCATCGGCAGATGACACGTTCACTTCAGCCGCATCTAGGGCCCACTGCAAATTCAGTGGACGACCCGCAACGGCCAACACCTCGAGCAAACAGCGCGAACCCACGGCGAGACGTGTTATGTGTCCCGTGACCGCTTGCTGCAGCGTGAAACAGCCAGCGCTGGCGGTCGTGTCACGCAATTGCCGCGTCAGCGCCCCAAGGAAGAAGGGGCTGCCTTGGGATTCGCGTGCGATGGCCCCGACGTCCGTCACAGCGCCGCCCAACATGCGTTCGGCAAGTTGGCTTGCGGCTTCGTGGGCCAATGGTCCCACCGCGACGCGTCGACACTCGAAGCGCAGCGGCGTTGCCCACATCGTTTCGACGCGCTGCAACAGCGGGCTTTCGCTCGCGCCTTCGCTGCGGTGGCTGACGATGAAAAGGAGCGGCGCAGGATGGGGGTGAGTGAACAATGCCTCCATGAAGCGCGTGGAGTCGAGATCCGTCCATTGTAGGTCGTCGATGTGAATCACCAGCGGGCGCCGATCGCGAAGTCGACCCATCAACTCGATGAACGCCGCAAATGCCCGCTCTTGCAACTCTTGCACGTCGGGGATCTCGCGTTTCGGAAAGTCCCGCACGGCATTGACCCGATCGAGCACGGGGAACAGCCGCGTCAATGTGTACACTTCGCGCGGCAGGAGCGCGTTAACTTGCTCCTTGCTCGAGCGACGCAGGAAACGGCTGAGGTCGTCGACCACGGCGTCGAAGGCCTTGAAGGGAACTGCCTCCCACTCGTAGCAGCGGCCCGTTAATAGGACGGCGTCGCCTTGGCCTCGAAGTTCGTCGAGAAAGTGCTCGACCAACGCGGTTTTGCCCATGCCGGACTCACCCGACACGATGGCGACGACCGCGCGCTGTTCTAGGGTCGTCGCGTAAGCATCGCGCAGCAACTGCAGTTCTTGGTCGCGGCCGATGAGCACACTTTCGGAACGTGGCTGCTCCTCGAGTGACGACGAACTGGGGCGCGGCGAGGTTTGACCGAGTAGGTTCTTCAACGTCGGGCGGAGCGCAGGGTCGCGCTGCAAGAGCGCGTCACACGCTTGCGCGAGATCGGCGGGGACGTGAGGTGTAGCGGAGCTGATGCTCGGGGCGGCGTCGCGTTGCTTGGCGGCGAAGATTTCTCCGATTCGTCCCACGAACGGGCACTCGCCGCAAAGCGCCTCGAACAGCATCACACCCAGGGCGTAGGCGTCACAGGCCGGCGAGGCTTCCGCTTCCGCGATTTGCTCCGGCGCCATGTATGCGGGCGTGCCACTGCGACGATCTTCGGTGAGGGTTCGTCCGACGCCTCCCGGCGCTTCTTCGACAGCCAAACCAAAGTCGAGAATCACCACTCGCCCGCGTTCCGTCACGAGCACGTTGGACGGTTTGAGATCGCGGTGAATCCGTCCTGCATCGTGGATCGCCTGCACGCCACAAATCAACTGAGCCCAAGCGTCGCGCAGGCGCGCTTCGTCATGCTCGCCGTTGGGGCGCACCCACTGGTCGAAGGGTTCGCCCCGCACTAGCTCCATGGTGAAGAACCAGGCGCCGTCGAAGAACAACTCGTGCAAGCGACACAAGTTGGCGTGAAGCACCTCGGCGACCAGGCGGAACTCGTGTTTGAGCCGATAGACGGCGTTGGCGTCCAAGTGCCGGAGGCTCTTGAGTGCAACTAGGCCACGCCGTTGCTCGTCGTAAGCTTCGTAAACGACGCCCATGCCGCCCTCGCCGATGCTTCGAACAACCCGAAACCTGCCGCCATGCAGCAGTTGTCCCGGTCGAAAAGTCACGATCCCCTCGGTCCCCGACACCTGCGCAACACGGCGCAGCAAGGAGTCGAACTCGGGGTCGTCGATCGTCGAGGCTAGCTCGTCTTTGGCGTTCACGCGCGCGAGGATACGCCGCGGAGGGTGAGGGGGCAATCACCGTGGTGTTACCCCCTCAGGACGCTCGGATGGCCGCCATCCCAGGGGCGGCCACGGACGCTGCTGGTTCAAGTGATGCGATTGCGGTTCTTGTCGATAACTAGACGCACTCCCGCGGCGACCTCTGCCGCGGAGCCGAACCAATCGTTGGAGAGCACGCCGGCTTTGTCCGAGCCTGGGGTCTGTAACCACGCTTTGAACAGTGGGTACTGCGCGTACTTCAAATAGCCAAAAACCCTGGCCATCTCCGTTTCCACCTCGCTGCACGCGATGTTCTGCTCGTGGGACAAGTGCACGAGCACGAACTCGCCGGGATAAGCTTTCAGGAATAGCTTGATGCCGTTGAGGGCGCGCTCCAACTTCTCGCCCTTGTATCCGGCATGGTGCGTCCAGATCCCGCCATCTTCGCTGCCGGCGCCGTTGCCTGCGCGCGTGCAGCGTAAATCTAGATAGCGGACCCTCGGCAGCAGTTGATTGATGACCGACCAATCTTCAGTCACGTTATACTGGTCCGCGATGTAGTGATTGTCCGACTGACTCGTGCCCGCGTCGTGGCTGCCGGGAATCGCTAGCTGCCCCAGATGCGCACTAGGGTGTTTGGCGAGCAGAGCTTCATGACTTTTGCCATATATTAACTCCTCGTATGTTGTGTTTGCGGGCGTTGGGCAACCGCGGGGCGCGTTGCCCGTCGCGGTCTCACGCCGCAACGCCGCGCCGCCGTTTAGGAAGCGGGGCGCTGCGGCGACGCGTAGCGCTCAGGTGGCGTCGACCAAACGGCAGCTGATCGTGTTACCGTTAGGCGCGCCCCACTGTACGTACTTGCCGTCCCAGTACAGCTGCGACTTCGTGCCCTCGATGCCGATGGTGCCGGAGTCTTTGTCGTAGGTGAGGTAATCGTAGTTCAAACCGAGGCCCCAAACCGCGGTGGCGCCATCGCTGCCGCCGAGCCAGCGATCGGTCGGGTCGGTATCTTTGGCCAAGATGAGGTGTTCGCCCTTCTGCCCCCAATTGACGAACGCGCGTTGATCGCTCTTGGGGTCATTGACGATGGACACGTAAGCGTTCCACGTGCTCAAAAAACCGACTTCGACGCCCGTCGAGATGACGGTGCACTTCATAACTTTTGCCATGTGATCACTCCTTGTATTGTTGTGTTGAGACGTAGGGAGACGGCGGGGCGCGCAATACCAATGCGTTCGACCCAGTGTGGTCGACCCAGTGTGGTCGACCCAGTGCGTCCACTCTGCTGGTTCAACGCCGTGGTATTGCGTCCAGATCGTCTCTCTCGTGCTTCGGAGGGGTAGAGAGCGCCGACGAGCGATGTGACGAAAAAAAGTGTGTTCGGATCGTGACCCAGCACTGCACGCACGCCCCACGGGAAGGTAAACTCGGGCCAGTACTCGGCAACGCACTGGTACAGCGCCGTCTCTTCTGGCCGGCGCGGACTGGAGTGGCGGACACTCGAGCTTGGACTTGGGGGCTCCTTTTCTCGCATCCGCTAGCGCGGCCGCCGATGCTATCCGGGAGCGGCTTCCGCCGGGTTGGTCTGTGGAGCTGCGGCCGAGCTCGGGGGACAACCAGGGCCTGCTCAGTCTCCAGGGCGCCGACGGCCGACGCGCCCAACTGACGGTGGTTTCGCGCAAGCTAGTCAGCCCCCAAGACGTTCCGCACCTTATGAGCCGGGCCAAGGACGCAGAGCGGATGCTCCTCGTAGCGCCGTTTCTGGGCCCCCGCGCTCGCGAGCTCTTGGTCGAAGCGGGTGTCAGCTACTTCGACGCCACGGGTAACCTGCGAGTTGTCGTTCGTGATCCGGCCGTCTTCCTCGAGCGGCACGGGGCTGATCGCTATCCCGACCGTAAGCCCCGCGCGCTCAGAAGCCTAAAGGGGGCCGCTGCCGGACGTGTCGTTCGAGCTCTTTGTGACTACATACCGCCTTACGGTGTGCGCACGCTCGCGGAAACCTCCTCCACGCCGCTCGGTACCGTCTCGCGTGTAGTCAGCTTGCTCGAGGAAGAGGCTCTGCTCGCCCGCAACGAGAAGAAGGTCATCACAGACGTCGAGTGGCCGGCGCTCATCTCTCGTTGGGTGCGTGACTACAGCGTGACGGAGTCGAACGTCGTTCGCTCCTACCTCGAGCCGCCTGGACTCGCAGCCCTCGGTCCGAAGATAGCAAAGCTCGACAGGTACGCCGTCACAGGCAGTCTCGCCGGAACGAGCATCGCTCCCGCACGGCTCGCCATGCTCTACGTAGACGATGTCGAGCAGGCCGCAGAAACGCTCGAGCTTGTTCCGACCGAAGCCGGTGCCAACGTTTGGTTGATCGAACCCTACGACACGGTCGTGTTCGAGCGGACCCAATCCTTGCCGTTCGCGCCAGCACCCGAACAGGCAACTATTACGGCGGCTGCACCGACACAGGTCGCGGCGGATCTGATGACGAGTCCTGGACGCGGACCGCAAGAAGCCGCAGCGCTGCTCGAAAAGATGAAATGAACCGAGGATGCCTGGCGCCATAGCCCCTGAGCCTAAATACGTCACCGCGCGTCGCGTGCTGCTCGACGCCTACGTAGCTCTTGGTACGCACCGGAATACCGTGGTGTTAGTCGGCGCGCAGGCCATCTACCTGCGCGTGGGCGAAGGAGACATGGCGGTTACCCCCTACACCACCGACGGTGACCTAGCGATCGATCCGCGAGAGCTCGACGATGAACCCGTGGCGTGGCGTGCGCCCTCCGCCAGCGAGGCGGCGTCCGTGTTCGCGCCCCCGCGGGGGCACAGCGGATGCTCGCTGTGGACCGCGACGTGTACATGGTGAGAAGGCGCGCTCTGGGCGACGTGCAGGCTTCGTCACGCTGCTCTCTCGCAACAGATGCGTCACTTTCATTCGTCGCAAGGAGTCGTCCATGGTTGCCTCGACCTCAATCTTGCCAGAACGCACTCTGTGTTCCGTCTCCTACCAAGAACAGGTCATTGGGCCCCTCGGGCACAACGGAGTCGCCCACGCCTGGTTGGCATCGGCTCAGTCGTTGGCACACCCCAACGACGGCGTTCTGGGCTTGCGGACGGCGCCGTGCCCGCGTGTGAGGTCGTTCGAACCGCGGAGTG
>CAZNZA010000099.1:17001-20985 GCA_964577325.1 uncultured Polyangiaceae bacterium | reverse complement strand
AGGTTTCCTCCGCGCCGGTTCTCGCAAGGCGGCCGCAGCAACCGGGCTTGACGGGCGTCCTAGCCCTTAAAGCTCTGGCGATGGTCCCGCACCTCTCATTGAGGAGACTGTCACAGGCGAATATTTCCACGCCCGCGACTTGAAACGGCTTCGAGCACGAACCCGACGTTGTGCCAGAGGCGAACCACGCGGTCCCCTTGCTCATCGCTGCGCGCGCCCCACTGATCCCTGCTGACGGCGGCGCCCAAAACTGGGAGGGACAGGCATGCCTTGAGCAGCGTGCGTAGCGGAATGCTTCGACGCGCCGAAAGCATTCCTTCGGCTTTTGCACGACGAGCAACCCAGCGGGGTGTGAGACGCTCAGCGTGAATACGGTGAAAGACGGCCAGCTCGCGCTCGAAGACGACGCGCAGACCTCGCCCGTGAAGCCTGTGGGCGAGGTCCGTTTCTTCCCCACCGAAGAGACTTCCAGGACGTCTGCCAAAATTCGGATCGAATCCGCCGATGGCGCGTAGTGCGTCGGTCCGGATCAGCATGTTGCAGCCGACGACGTGTGGCATGGTCCCATTCACGTCCGAGGGCTGTCGTTCCAAGATGGACAGCAGCCCTCGCCAGCGTTCACCGAGGTTCTCGGGAGACACCGCATCTCGTGGGCAGGTGTCCGGCCATAGCGGGTGAACGGCGCCGGCAATGAAGCCGACGTCCGCCGCGGCTTCGGTTGCGGCGCGTAGCGCCACGGTACTCCAGGTATCGAAGGGCACGGCATCGTCGTCGAGATACGCAATCCATGGGCTAGCGCACAATTGCAGCCCGTGATTCCTAGCGTGAGACAAGCCGGGGCGGGTCTCACTGGCGAAGCGCACGGCAGGTTTGTCCTGCAACCAGCGGGACAGCCGTTCGCGCTGACGAGGTGCTGAAGCGTTGTCCACCACGACCACCTCGATACCTGCCGGCGGTCCTGCGGCGAGCAAAGTATTGACGCAAGTGATGGCGTCGGAAGAACGGTTGTGGGTGCAAATGACGACGGTGAGAAGAGACATGCCTGAGGGCAAGACTAAACACATGCGAGGGGGAGTGCAATCGATTCGCGGGCCCCGAGCTCAGCCTCTGGTGCGCCTGACGGCGCTTCCAGCGAATGCGTAAAGGCGTCTACAGGTGGCCGGAGCGAGCACGAAAAGGCTACCGCAATAAGCCACAGTGCCCACACAAACGAGCAACAGCAGTCGTGCTGGTGCATCCCATGCCTGGACGTTTGACACGCTCGCTGCCGCGTAGACCGCTCCGGCCATCACGGCCGCTGCCATCCAAGGCCGGACTGCCACAGGTAGAATCTCGCGAGCGGGCAACGCGGCGATCGAGTTTAGAAAGAAGAAGTTCAGGGGGAACAAGATCAGCGCGCGCGCCACCAGCGAGTAGGCAAGACCAACGAGCCCAAACTTGGCGCCTATCACGGTGGCAACTACTCCTGTCACGGCGCGTAGCGTCACCAACCTGAGTAGCCAGTGTGCCTTGCCGGTCGCTACGAGCAAAGGAGACACGAACATGCCGACGGTATTGGTGAGCGAAGCGACTCCCAGACCCTGGACGATAGTGACTGAATCCAACCATTTTGAGCCAAAGAACGTTTCGATCACCTCGGGAGCGGTTACCGCCAGACCAGCGTACAGCGGCGTCAGCACGGCACTGCTGAGATCGATGCCCTGTATGCAGGCATGCCGCAGCTTAGCGCGATCGTCTTGGATCTTGGCGAGCAAGGGCATGGCCGTCCGCTGAGCCGCGGCGGTCGATATCTCAGTAAGCAGCAGGACGGCTCGTACTCCGACCGAAAACAAGCCCAGGGCGGCGCTACCTAGGAAGAAACCCACCAGAAACTCGTCGGCTCTGCGCGTGGCGCGTTGGATCAAGTTCGTGCCGGTGCGACGGCTCCCGAAACCAAACAGTTCCCTGGCTGCTTGGCGACTGAACTCGAACCGAGGTCTCCAGCTGACCAGCGCCCAAACCATGACGAGCCCGCACACACTTTCTACGGCCTGTTTGCCCACGAGACTCCAAACCCCGAAGCCTTGGTAAGCCATGATGACTCCCGCAACTCCGCCGAGTAGGGTAGCGATGACTTGGCGAATGGCCTGCGCTCGAAACTTCAGGTCACGGTTGAGGAGTGCGGAGGGAATGGAAGACAACGACGCCAAACCCATGATGCAGGCCAGCGACTGCAACACGGGGGTCAACACCGAGCTGTCGTAAAGGTTGGACACTGCAGGCGCAAGCAGCACTAAAGTGGCAACGACGACCACGCCGCTGCCGGCGATGAGCCAGAAGGCTGTGGACAAGAGCCGCGGTGAGAGAGTCGGTGAGCGGACGATGGCTTCGCTATAGCCCTGTTCGACGAGGAACCAGAGCACGCTGAGAATGGCATTGGCTATGGCCACGACGCCGATCTCTTCGGGCGTCATGATCCGCGCCAGCACCAAAAACACGAGGAAGGTGGTGGCCTGATTGGAGAAGGCCATGATCACGTTCCATGCGCTGCCTTTCGCAGCTACCGAAGCCAGTTTCATTCGAGCTTCCGTTTAGCCCGCCAGCGCTGACTCTCGCAAGCGTCGTCACACGTTCGCCTGTAACGACGCACATGCCGCAAGGTCACGTCAGCCCATAGCCAAGGTCGCTCAAAAGCGGTTGGCATTGTCGCGTCAGATGATCGAATTCCGATGTCGGAAGCTGACGGCCCGCAGCTCCAACGGAACTGACGCGGGCACCAAGTAGAGCTTCCGTCAATCGCCTTTGATCATGCGCGTCGTCGAGCTCGATGAATCGTGCACAACTCTGAGCTGTGGCCTCGGGGTCGTGGACGAGTTGCTCATAGCGCAGCGTCAGAACGCGCTGCTCGGGTACTCGCGCGAGGCCTTCCAATGCCGAACCGGCGTACGCTTTCCAAGCCCAAGCGCAGCGCTCCAAGTCTGTCGCACCCGCAAACGGGGCGCAGTCGTCTCTAGCCAACCAAAACTGCCCCACCGCCCCCATCGGATAGCCAGCAGTGTCGACACGACCTGTCGACCTGGCCTGCAACCAAGGCATCTTTGCGTTCGAGTATGCCGAGTCCCGGCCGTCGCGGATGAGGTGAATGAAACGTGCGCGCGGAAACACTTGGGCGAGGAAGGGCACGATGAAACAGTTGCGTGGCGTCTTTTCGATGAACAGCTGGGCCGTCTTCTTTGCACTCAGGGATATCAGATAACGATACTGTAGCCGGTAATAGTGTGCCATCAGTTCGGCAGACCTACCCGCGTACACCTCGGCGATCGCGCACTTGGTGTTTTCCGGCTCATGGTGATAGATGACGGACTCGAGGCCGCTGAAACAGTCGCCCAAAAAGGTGGTTCCCGAGCGGGGGGCGCCGATGAGGAATACTGGATCGAGCATTCCCGTCCAAGAGCTACGAAGGGCGCGGTAGGCGAGGTGGAGTTTGCGCGGGGCGCCTGTCGGTGTCGTCTGCATCTTGAGTCGCATCATGCGCAGGGCGCGTGCCATCGAAAACGGGTTGTACCGTAACGCCTCGACCTCCAGGGGTGCGGCGGGCGCGCCTGGCACCGGCGATGAGGTCAACGACTCACTCCAGACACGTTTCAGAAGCACCAACGAATTCACGGTTGCTCAAGCGAGGACAGATATTGCCGCGCGAACATTCGTTCGACCGGACGCAAAACGTCAAGACGAATGTTGCCTTCCACCATTGAAGATCATGCCCGCCTCACGTCGTTGAGCTTTGCGCCGTTCCCTTGCCCCGCTATAGACCAATTACCAAAGCGACACTGACAGCCTCTTGCTGCCAACACGTGGAGAATGTGAATGAGCCAAGCTACGAGAAAGTTGCGGACGCGCCCCAGGTATTCGACTGCTGTATGGCGGGGTGCTGCAGTTTGCCCCGTCTCCGTGGTGTGCCTTCTAGCTGCTTGTTCGAGTGCTTCACCGGTAGTGGAGAGCCGA
>CAZNZA010000099.1:0-16901 GCA_964577325.1 uncultured Polyangiaceae bacterium | reverse complement strand
GATGTGTGCTGGAGCCGACGTGTGAAGCGCCCGCTCGAGTTTCTGAACCGGGTCCGGAACCCGACGACGCAGGGGTACAAGCCGACGCAGGGGACGATGATCGCGTTCAGGCTGGTGCCTGCTATTCAAATTGCGGGGACGGGTTGATATTGGCCGGCGACTTGGAGGAGTGCGATGATGGAAATCAACTCTCCGGCGACGGCTGCGATCCCACATGTAAAGTGGAATCGGGCTGGTCGTGTTCACTCGCGAGTGGCTCTCTGCCGGATACGATCGACTTGTCGGTCGTGTACCGGGACTTCATCCTGCAAGCCGCTGAAGATGGAACGCTGCCCAAGCACCCAGACTTTCAGAGCTACACCGGCGGGTCGTCCCAAGGCATCTTCGAGCCCACGCCCGGTCTGGTCCTCGATAGGCTGGGCGCGGACGGTAAACCGGTGTATTCGGGTCTCTGTGAATCTGGAGCGATGCTAGAGCCAGAATCATGTCCCTTCGATGAGCAGATGACGAGCGAAGAGCACTTCGAGCAATGGTACCGCGATACGGAAGGTGTGAACATCGCCATACCCGGTGTGCTCGAACTGCAACGGCAGGCAGACGACATTTACGTGTTCGACGTCGAGTCCGGACTCTTTCCCATCGATGATGCGGGGTGGGTAGCCACTGAGCCGCCTTCGGAGACTCGGTACGAAGGGCACAACTTTGGGTTTACGAGCGAGCTGAGGTATTGGTTCGAGTACAAAGGAGGGGAGTACTTGGAGTTTTCCGGCGACGACGACGTTTGGGTGTTCATCGGCGGGCGTCTCGTGGTCGACCTGGGTGGCATCCATTCGCGGCTGACGCAAAGCGTGGAGCTGGATGAAGCCACTGCTGCCGAATTTGGGTTAACGACCGGCAACGTGTACGAGTTGTCATTGTTTCATGCTGAGCGACGCACGGGAGAATCCAACTTCAAACTCAGCATCGGAGGATTTCTTGCGGCAGAGAGTAGCTGCAGTAGCACCTGCGGGGACGGCATCATCGCGGGGGATGAGCAGTGCGACGACGGCGAACGCAACGGCAGCGGCTATGGGTTTTGCGGTGACGAGTGCGTGCTGGGCGAACGGTGCGGAGACAGCGAAGTGAACGGAGACGAAGCCTGTGACGACGGCATCAACTTGACTGGCTACACGAGTGATGCCGATGAGGAGGGCTGTGCTCCAGGTTGCGTGCTGCCCGCCGCTTGCGGTGATGGACGTTTGGACTCCGAATTCGGTGAAGAGTGCGACGACGGAAGTGCCAACACCGGCGACTACGGCGGCTGCAATGCCGACTGCACGTTGGGCGCCCGTTGCGGTGATGGAAAACTCGACGAGCAGGAGGAGTGCGACGACGGCAATCGTTCCAACGCTGACGACTGCGACGTCGAGTGCAAACGACGCATGATCCACGACGCGCGCTAACCCGCTGCACGGCTTAGCGGCGGTTCCTGGTGTGGCAGTTTGGCGAGCGCTTGCGGCGGTCCAAGTCAGTCACTGCGGCCGTGAAATGCATCGTCGGTGGAAAGCTCGGGGATGAGCAATGCGGACGGTGAATGGAAGGCGAGTCTTGAAACACCAGCGACCGGTTGACTTTGCTAGGACGCTTTTCAGGTCGACTAGGCAAGGAATGGTTCGATGACGGCGGCACAAGCAACGGGCAGCACGAGTGAACGGTTGGCAGGCATTCAGATCCTGCGAGGCGTAGCCGCGCTCATGGTGACCTGGCACCACGCCATCGAAGAAGCGGAGTACTCGACGTACGCCGAGGCTTTGCCAAAGTGGCTGTTGTTGTTCGGGGCGTCGGGCGTTGACGTCTTCTTCGTGTTGAGCGGCTTCATCATGATGTACGTCACGTACGGGAACGGTAGACGGCCGGAAGCGCCGCTGTCGTTTTTCATGAAGCGCAGCGTCCGTATCTATCCGTTCTTTTGGTTTTGTTGTCTCGTGACGTTAGCGCTTTGGGGTGCTGGCCTCTATCGCAGCAAAGTGATCAACCCAGAGACGGTGACGCGTTCGTTGCTGCTAGTACCCCAGGAACACCTGCTGATCACCGCATCGTGGACCCTCGTCTACGAGATGTACTTCTACTGCATCTTCGGATTGACGTTGCTCCTGCGGTCGAAGAAAGCATCCGTGGTCGTCACTACGGCAAGTATCCTGCTGCTGAACGGCTTGTCGGGCTTTCTTCCGGACCCAACGTTGGCTACCTTCCTGGGCAACGAGGTGGCCTTTGAGTTCTGCTTTGGACTTCTCATAGGGTGGGCTTGCACGACCGGACGCTCATCGAGCGCGCGGCTAGGTAAGCAGCAGAGCACCGGTGTTTTCGTTTCAACGGTCAGTGCAGCCCTTTGCCTGATTGCCTTGGCGGGTGTTTACTTGCCGGCAGATGGAACAGGTTCGCTCGACGAGCCGTGGCGTTTCATAGGATGGGGAGTGCCCGCCGCCATGCTCGTCGTAGCCGCTATAGACTATCGTCCCTCGCAGGGGTGGTGGGCGACCTGGGGAATGAGGATGGGCGACGCGTCCTATGCCATTTACCTGACGCACGGGTTCTTGATGACTGGCTACGCCAAGGCACTACGTCTTTTCCCAGACCTGGCGGAACGACGTCAGTGGCCATTGATAACTTTGGTGATAGCAGCCAGCCTAGTCGGCGGCTACTTGGCCCATCGACTCGTCGAACTGCCTCTCACCAGGGTGGTGCGCACGACATTTAGTCGAGCGTTCGCGCCGCGGGCAGTTCGCGTGGGGCAGTAGTGACGTTTAGCCCACGTCACTGACATGAAGGGGAGAACACGATGAACGAGAGAAGGTTGGAATACGTGGATGCATTGCGGGGCATCGCCGCTTTGGCGGTGCTCGCTCAGCATCTGCTCGAATACATCGACGAGGACCGATTTCGGGGATGGCTCGACTTGGCGCCCGGCGTATTCGGAGTCGTCACGTTCTTCTACATCAGCGGACTCGTGATCGCACTGAGCGTGCGCTCACGGCCCCCTTTGCGTTCATTTCTCGCGAGGCGCGTGTTTCGGATCTATCCCGCCTACCTCTTCGCTCTGCTGCTCATGGCCGGGCTCGCAGTCACTGGCGAGGCGGCACTGGCGGCTCGTTTTTCTGCGCTCGGTGCAGACGGCCTGCTGCTCAACATACTTTTGATTCAAGAGTATGCCCAAGTGCCGGCGCTACTGGGGGTGTCTTGGACGTTGTCTCTCGAGTTCGTATGGTACGCCATCTTTGCTTTCCTGTTTTACGTGATGCACCAGCAGCGAATCGCTTGGTTCCTCAACGCACTATCACTAGCGCTGATCGTCGTCTCACTGGCCTCCATGGCGTTCGACTTTCGATTTCCGGCGGGCAGACTCGGGATGTTGGGAGCAGCGTTACTCGGTTACCTCACCGCCCGTTGGCAGGATCAGGCAGTGGTAGCTGTCGACTACGTGCGTTCGATCGCGCTCTTCGTCATCGCCGTCGTATTCTCTCAATGGGTCGCATTCGCCTACTTCACGCATCCAAAGATCACCATCTCTCACACGCTTACGGCGTGGCTGAGCGCTACGGCACTATTTCTCGTGCTGACGAGTACGAGAACGGCTCCCCAACTGTTGCGTCGCACCGGGCTGCAGTTCATCGGCAAGGTCAGCTACTCCCTTTACCTCCTGCACATGCCGATCATGCTGGCGACCAGTCACCTGAGTGGTGAAACGCAGCTCATCGTTGTGCCCGTAGCCACACTAGTGGCGGCCTGGGCCAGTTACCGGTGGGTGGAATTGCCCGGCATTGCCCTTGGAAAGCTGCTCGACGGGCGGTTGGCTGTCAAAGCGACCGATGGTCCGGTACCCGCGGCTCGACGCCGCCTGTTTTGGTGAAGTAGGGTAACTCTAGGTAGATGAGGTTGGCCCGGACGATGCGCTTCTCAGCTACAAGAGCGATGGCGTCGGCTCTGCTCGCCGTAGCGCTGGGCAAAGCCGATAGCGCCCACGCCGCTGGGGTTTCCATCGATGACATGGAGGGTGCCGACGCATCTTCAGCATGGTCTTTCTCCAGTGGCGCAGAGTTTCCGGGGGCGACTGGATCTCTGCTGCTCTCTGAAAATGGCGGTAACCGCCATCTCACCCTGCACTACGATTTCACACAAGGGGGCGTCTACGTGGCGGCGACTCGACAACTTGCCGAGCCGACGGCCGCCGCGTTGGTTCGGCTTCGTGTAAAGCTTCCGGGGCGAGCCACGCTTGCGCTTCGAGTGCGTGACGCCACGGGGCAGTGGCTCCAGTTTCCGGTCGCGCGGGCAGTGGCTCCCATCGATGCTTCGGAATGGCAGCGCGTGGTCATTCCCCTGCAAGCGCCTAATTCCTATTGGGACGGGGCAGAGGACGGGCAAGTGCATCAGCCGCTAACTGCGCTTTCATTGGCAGTGGATGCTGAGGCTCGGGGCGAGGTGTGGGTTGACGATGTGGAGGGGCTGGATGCGTTGCAGCTGGCGCTCGATCCTGCGTTCGTTCCCGTCGTACCGCCTGCCGCCGGTGTCCAAGACTTGCGTGAGGGTTTTGGCGTTGCCGTACATGACCTGTCCAACAACCACGCTCTCGATGCCGCACAACGCTTGGGCATGCGCTGGGTGCGCACGGACCTGTTTTGGCACTGGGTGGAGACGATGCCGGGTCAGTACAACTTTGCCCCTTTCGATTCGTTACTCGCGCGCCTCGACGAGCGGGGGATGCGGGCATTGTTCATCCTCGACTACGGCAACGACTTGTACGGCGGAGGACCGCCGACGACGGCAGAGGCACAAGCAGCATTCGTGGCCTTTGCCACCGCTGCTGTGGAGAGGTACGCCCCGCGACGCGCCGCCTTCGAAGTGTGGAATGAGCCCGATACCGACTACTTTTGGCCGCCCGCGAGTGACGCGGCGGCCTTCGTCCGCTTGTTCAACGCAACGGCAACGGAAGTTCGCAAGGGCGCGTCGGCTGTGACGTTGGTGACGGGCGGCTTATCGTGGTTCGATTTCGACTATCTGGCTGCAATGCTCGATGCCGGCGTTAGTCAGCACGCCGACGCGATCGGTGTTCACCCGTATCGCGGCAGCTCTGTGCCCGAGACACTCGCGGGGCACGTGGCGTACGCCCGTGACGCGTTAGCTACTCACGGACAGCTGCCCATTTGGGACACGGAGTGGGGTTACAGCGCCACGCAATTCGACAACGGTGATTGGGAGCAAGCACGACTACGTCAGGCGGTGTTCGCCGTACGTAGAATGTTGGCTTCAAGGCTCGTCGGCTTGCCGTTGGCGGTTTGGTATGACCTTCAAGATGACGGCACGGACACGACCAATGCCGAACACAACTTCGGTCTTCTCACCGCAGACGGTGTGGAGAAGCCAGCTTTTCAGGCCCTGCTCACTTTGAACGAAGCGTTGGAAGGTCGATCGCTGGCGGGGGTGGTGGACGTGGCCCAGCCGCTCCTGTCTGGCGTGAAACTGACGGGGCCGGCTGATACGACGCTGGTGTTGTGGGCTACGCGAGCGCAAGCTCCAGTCAGTGTGAGCGTGCCCGAACCGACGCAAGCCAGCGATGTCTTGGGTCGGCCTTTGGCCAAGGCTACGCTGTACACGCTCGAAGAAAAGTCCGGGCCTGTTTACCTCACCTATTCCATCGCAGGCCCTGTTGACGGAGAGCCTGGCAATCCGGACGCTGGCAATCCGGACGCTGCTGACGAAGGAAGCCCGCCCGACCCCTCTGGGGCGACCGACGCGACCGGAGGCGAACTCACCCCTGGGGGTGACGGAACGGAAACAGGTTCGCCCATGACGCGTGATGTTCATTCCTCGCCAGACAATCCGCTCATGCGCGACGCTGGGCAGTCGCATGACAGTGACTTGGATGCATCCGCACGGCAGTTCGGCGATAGCGGCGAGCGAGCGGACGCTGGTGCCGATGGTTCTCTTCCTCGGTCACCGTCACCCGGCCCTGGACGCTGCGCTTGCCGAGTGGGCGCGACGTCTGACGGCGCCGCCACGGTGCTTTTGGCAGGGGCAGCGGTAGCGTGGGCGTTTACGCGTCGCAGGCGGCACCGTGTCCATTTTGGATCCGGATACGCGCCGTGATCGGCATCTCTTCCGGCAAATGGTGGGCGACCACGAGTACCGCGCGGCCCCGCATGACGCGCTCTACGTTGGCAATGACGGCCGCCTCGACGTCGCGGTCGAGAGCACTCGTGGCTTCATCGAGGATGAGTAAAATTGGATCGCGCAACAGAGCTCGCGCGATGCCAACGCGTTGACGTTGCCCGCCCGACAGACTGATGCCGCGCTCCCCAACCCACGTGTCGTAGCCGGCCGGCAATGCCTCGATGAATGCTGACGCTTGCGCCCATTGAGCCGCTTCCTCTATCTGCGCTCGAGTCGCCTGAGGATTGCCTAAGCTTATGTTATCCCCGACACTGCCATCGATGAGTTCGATGTCCTGTCCAGCTACTGCTACGTGTTTCCGCCAGGACCAGATGTCGAATTGTGAAAGCGGAACATCATCGAGCAGCACGGCGCCCGCGTTGGGGGTGAGGGTGCCTAGCAGAATACCAATCAGCGTGGATTTGCCCGCACCGCTGGCGCCCTCGAGCGCTGTCCATCCGTGCGGGGGAATGTGCGCCGTGACTGCTTCCAGACATGGCGGGGTCTGGGCCGGATAAGCGAACGAAACCTCACGCAAGCTAATGCCCCGGCGTAACCCGGTGAAAACCTTGTCTCCGTTGTTCGCTCGTTGGTCGCTGTGCCTGACGAAGGCCGTGACCGCTCTGAGGTGTGGAACCAATGACGCCAGCTGCACCCGATCGCTCAGAAGCTCGGTCACGAACGGATACATGCGATACAAGATGGCCATGGCGGCAACGGCTGGCTGATAACTGCCCTCCAGCCATACAGCGAGTGCCGCGACGCAGGCCAACGTCGCCAAGGAGAAAAAGTGGCTAATGGGTTCAATGGCGTTGGAGATGTGCTCCGCGCGCACCGAAAGGTCGCGTTCCTCTTCCGAGTCGCGCCTGAACTTCTCATAGTAGTCGCGCTCACGCCCAAAGACACGGATGCTGCGGATCGCCTGAAGTACCCGCAGGGTGCGGGCACTGACGCGCTCGGCCCGCTCGGTGTGCTCGTGGGCAACACGCTCCGATGCCTGGCGCAAGCGGTCGGTCAACAACGTGGTGAGCGCTATCCCGGCCGCTGCAACCAAAGCCGTGTACCACGAAAACGCTATGACCAGGACACTGAGCACGAGTGCCGCGCACGCCGCTTTGGCCATGTTGGTCACGGCATCGAATGCGTCGGCCACGGACCAGCAATGCTCGTTGAGTAGTGTCGTCAGTTCACCGTAGGCGTACCGCTCGAGCTCTACTTGCGGCATGAACAACTGGCCGTGCAGGACGCGCAGCCTGACTCGATACCCAATTTCAGCGTCGAGGGTGGTCGTAAGCACCGTGTGTAATCCATCCGCCGCGATTCTGAGACTGATCACGGCGAAGAGAATGGCGGCAATGGTCGCAGGGTCTGCCATGCCAAAGAGGCTCTGCAGGAATTCGGTGAGCGCTCCGGCGTCGAACTCGGCCTCGGGACCTTCGCGGAATACCAGCACCGCAAAGACGAGTGCAAACCCCAGACCCGCCGCATCAGCCAGTGAGCTGAAGATGCTCAGCGCGAACAGCGCTACTACCCGCAAACGGAAGTCACGCAGATATGGCCACGCTGCCGCGTGAACGACGCGTGCCGTTGCCAGCAACGATAGAGGGGGAGGAGGGGCAGGGCCATCGTCGGTGGCTCTTGAACGTTGACTCATATAGCCCAGCTCGAACAGCGAAGCTTCTCGGCGAACATGCCGAGGGATTCGGACGGAGGGATATGAATGCGTGGCAAGTGCGACGTACAGTTCTCCACGTCCGTGATACCAGACCCTAGTCCCACCACTATTTCACAGCCCAGCGCCTCTAGCTGCCGCAAGAGAAGATCATGCGGGGGGATCGCTGTGATGCACGCTAGGGGAGTGCGACTGCCGTCGGCATATAGCGTGCGCATGGCGGCTTGGAGTCGCTCGCGCCGGGGGGGGAATGTGTCCAGAGGCGACACCGACAATCCGATTTCAAAGTGCCGCCGCATGGCGGGTGCTTCGGCGAAGGCCACGAACGCGTCGATATCCGACTCTGGAGCAGGGCAAGCCACACACACCAAAGCGGAGGCTTCCAACAGCGGTTGGAGTTGCAAGAGATGGGCAGTCTGCGCCGCTTCGAGCACCAGCACGATGCGTCGTGGAGCAACGGGTCTGCGCTCTCTGATGCAGCGCCTGAGCTCGGACAACGATATCGATCGGTAGCCAGTTCGATGGAGGTAGGTCAAGTGAGCGCTTACCGTCGCTATCGATACGCCGTCATCTTCGGCAATGGCTCGAGCGGACTCATCGATACGATATACGACGATGGGGACCTGGAAGTACGGTTGGTCGTTATGGCCCATGTCGTTAACCCCGGGTGGCTGAGCGCGAGCACCGTTGCTAGGACGCCCGGGTGCCGTCCACATATGGTGCAATCCCCCCAGCACTCCCGCGCGCAAGGCTTGTCGCGCCAAGCCCTTGAGAGTTCTTGGTGAAGCCGTGCGGTGAACCCAACGCCCCACGCGGTCGGCGCCGATACCCCGCGCCTCACGCATCAGCCAAAGCCAAAACTCGGGCGCTTGCAGCAACCCACGACAGCGTAGAAGCTCCACGAGCGTTAGTCCGTCGAGCACGGCTCGCGCGCAGTCCGCATAGGGCTGGCTCGTCATCATGGCGTCGACGTAGCCGAGAACGTGGGCGCCGCGGCGGAGCCGCAACAGGACGCAACTCGCTCCGTCAACGGCCAGGTCAGGTTGCTGAGCTTGATTCAGGTCGAGCTCGAGTCCCAGCCAATCGCCCGAGCGTCGTGGCGGGCAAAGGTCCGCCTCCATCAACGCCATGCGATGCACCACTGACAGTATCAAAGCGCTCAGTCCGGGAACGTCCAACGCGCGCTCCAGGACGTTGGCGTAAGGCTCGTAGTCTTCGTGTGCGTCCAATACGGCCATGGTGGAGATGCGTCGCTGGTGTCGCTCTGCAACCAGGCCGAGAATAGTGAACGCGATGTCGCCGGACGCTTCGATCCAATCCGCTTCGGTGTACATCGGCTGGGGTGGCGGGGGCGTCTGCCCAGCCGCGAGAGCCAATAGATAGCGGCGCCAGTCGAAGGTTTCCGTCGTCTCCGTTTGCTTTCCGTGAAGATACTCCGGCAGGCAGGTGCGCACCCGTGGGTCCGCGCACATGGCCCGCTGCAGCACGACGAGGGCGTCGCCGTCGACGCGTCCGTTGTCACTCGACAGTGACCCATCTCTCATGCGGTAAAAGGCCAAGGGCGCGTCACAGCCGATAAACCGGGCACCGCGCCGCGCCACGCGGAGCCAGAGATCCCAGTCTTCGCACGTTGCCAGCGTGGGATCGAACCCACCCACCTCCAAGACGAGCTCACGACTGATCAAAACGCAATGGATGGCGGGTTCGCAGCGCTCGGCCAAAAACTCGAAGGGCCGTTGCGCCAGCTGCGGACAAAAATCGGGCGGGAGATGTTCGCCGGTCGACGACACCCTGACATAGCTACAGTACGCCAAGCAGTGGTGCGGCTCATCGTTGACGAGCGGAAGCATGAGACTCAAGTAATCGTCGGCAATCCAATCGTCTGCGTCCAAAAATATGAGCCAGCGGCCCCTCGCTGCGCGAATCGCGGTATTGCGAGCGGCGGACGCACCCGCGTTACGCTGACGTATCAAACGAAAGCGGGGATCCCGCTTCGTCCAGCGGCCGCAGTGGCGGGCGGTGCCGTCCCTCGAGCCGTCGTCGACGATGATAGCCTCCCACTCAGCCAGTCGTTGAGCGAGAACGCTCTGGAGCGTCTGGTCGATGGTACGCCGGGCATTGAATGCGGGGATGATGAAGGAAACGACGGGAGTGCTCACTCAGAGCTCCGTTGGCTCGTCTTCCGGCGAAGGCGGCTCGCCTTCGAGCAAGTCCAGTTTGGCGGCGAAGTCGTTGATGTCATCGTTTCCAAATACACCGATCCTGGGCGTAACCATCTCGCAGCCCACCACGGGCGCCCGTGCTTCGTCGATGGTAAACAACCGTCGATAACCTGCAAGCGACAGGGTAGTGGCGATGTTCGGATCCCATACGCCGAAGGGAGTGGCGACCGTGTCGACTGGTCGCGCCGTCACGCGCTCCAACATGATTTTAGAGCGCACGGCTTCGGCGAGCAGCTTCGGTGTGGGTAGTCCGTCCGGTGAAGTGTGCGTTGCCAAGTGGCTGCCAAACGTCACTGAGTCGGACCCAGCAAGCGTTGCGATTTGCTGCCATGTCATCAGCGGCGCGGGTTCGCCATGGTGAGCATCCCAGTCGGCGTGCTCCCCAACGCGGTCCGTCACTACGAAAACATGAGCAGAGAATCCATTGCGCCGCAAGATTGGCCACGCCACTTCGTAGAAGTCGGAATAGGCGTCGTCGAAGGTGAGAAGTATGGGGCGGCCTCGCAGTGAACCGCTGCGTTGCGCCGCGCGCTGCCATTCGGCAGGTGAAACGGAGTAGAAACCGCGCCGTTTCAAGAATCTTAGCTGACGCTCGAACTCTCGCGCCGTGACGCGCCAGGGACGCAGCGACTCCGGGCCCGCATCGTGAACCCGGTGGTACATCAATACCGGCAGATCGTACGCCCTTACTGACTCCTCGAGCTCGGCCCGACTCGCCACTACCCCGTTCCAAATGATGGACCCAGCAACCCCTGGCTCTAGCGGCGCTCCGACGGGCACCGACTCCACGTTGCAGGTGGCATCGGCCGTTGCGGCCATGGGTTGCGAATCTGGCTCGACGCGTCGATAACTCTCTACGATGTACAGCTCAGTCTCGATGCGTTTGACGCGTCGCAGGCGAGGTGACGCACCGAAGGCCGCGGATATGGTCTTGGCTGCAAAGCTCACCCCCCAATCGAACCCCGTTTTGGAGGGATCGTCGCACACGTCGAACGCGTGAGCGTGGACGAACACACCGCCTACGTGCAAAGCGTCGGCAATTCGTTCGACCAGACCATGGAGTTGACTCTCATCGTCCATGTAATAAAGCACTTCGGAACATACTATCGCGTCCATGCCCGAAGGCAGGGGCTGGCGATAGGCGTCCAAAAGGCGAAACTCCACATTGGGCGCGTCGCCACAGCGCTGTTGAGCGCGGCGCAAAGCTTTGCTCGAGATGTCCGTTGCAACGAGCGAGCCGACGTGCGGCGCCAGCTGAACGGTAAAATGACCTTCGGCGCACGCAATTTCCAGCACGCGCCCAAGCTTCTCATCCTTCAACAACGACAAGGTGCGCTGATACTTGAGCTGCTCGTATCCGGCGTCGTATTTCCACGGGTTTTCCCGCTCGAAAAAGGCGTCCCACGTCTCTTGACTGCCTTCGCCCACGCCGGGCTCACCCGGTACTTCCGAGGGAGCAGGCGCCACGGGAAGATTCATGGCGGCCACTTCCTGTCTCACTTGCTGAGTCAAGTGTCGCATTGTGGCAAGAGCCTCGGCTCTCGTCTCACGAGCACGTTTCTTTAGATGGAGCTTGCTCATCCCGCGCATCACGAGGGCTCGTGCGCGGTACACCCGTGCCGTCACGGGCCACCACTGCTCGGCATCGAGCAGACGGGCGTCGAGCTTCTGTTTGACGACGCTCCACGCCAAGTAGCGCACGTCCTGGCCTGTCGGTGACGTGACAAGTGGGATTTCCAAATACCGATTGGTAAACGGCACGTGGAACATCATGCTATCCACCCGCTCGCTGACGTGTGTGCCCGTCGTCAGTACGTGCAGATTCAATGGCCTGCTTACCGTTCGCGTCAGGTCGTTGTCGCCAGCTGTTTGCTTGGCTACTAAACGTTCAGCGGCTTTGGTCAACGAATGGTCCAAACCCGGAGCTGCCAAGGAGGCAGTCAGCTGAGCGAGGAAGGACTCGACCGCGGCAGCTAGACGGCACCATTCGCTCGCCGGCAAAGAGTCACGGCCCAACGCCATGCCGCGCAAGAGCGAATGAGCCAGCGCCTGCTTGTCGTCTGGCACTTCGACGGGCACCCCGTGCGGGTGTCGCTCCGGCTGCTCGCCCCGCGCAAGCTGTTGTCCGGAGGCAAACAGGTAATGATGCAAAGCATCAGTTTCGGACGCCGATATAGATGCGTGGTCAATCACGTGAGACCGGCATGGTACTGGACCGCCGTGGAAACGCAAGGTACCGTCTCCGATGCTTGGCCCGCTCGTTTCCCGTTCAAGGCGTTCGACCTGACCAGCCCGCGTTGGTAACGTTCGTCGTTCCCGCCTACAACGCCGAGGCGACGCTGCAACGCACGTTTGACAGTGCGCGCCGGCAAACCGTGTCTGGCTGGCGATTGATCTTGATCGACGATGGGTCCACGGACGGCACTCTAACCTTGGCCCAGCGAATGGGGCAGCTAGACACGCGGATATCGGTGCTGCAGTCGCTCCGCTTGGGCGCAGCCGGCGCCAGGAACGTCGGCCTAGCGGCGGTCGAGACGGAGTGGACGGTGTTTCTGGACGCCGATGATACGCTTGATGCGGATTATCTGTATCACCAGCTCGCTGCGATGCGTTCGTCTCCAGCAGCCGCTTTGGTCTGCGGAAGCTACCGGCGTCTGGACGAGAGCGGGCAGGTCGTGTCGACGGTCGTCATCCGCAGCGGCCGGCAAGTGCAGGCCCTCGTGCGGCGCGGCTCTCCGCCATGCATTCACGCCCTTTTGTGTCGCACGTTGGCACTGCGGGCAACAGGAGGCTTCGATGCGAGTTTGTGCACCAACGAAGATTGGGAGCTCTGGCTGCGACTGTTGCGCGGTCCGGGCGTCGTCGTTGCGGCACCTCGCGCTTGGGCCTCGTACTGGCACCGTCCGTTGTCGTTAACGAAGCGGGTACATCAGGTGTTGAATGACCGGCTGACGGTCGGGGCGAGGCACGGCGTACCCATTGATGTCTCGGCATCCGTCTTCTGGCTTGCGGGCATTGGAGCGGCGGGAGGGTTGGACGTGAGCGACTTAGCGCTGCGGTTGCCCGACCGGGCGACGTGGGACGTGGGCGCTCTTGCCGAAAGCTTTTGCGAGGGGGCCTCGGTGGTCACCGAGCGCGGTGAGCTCGGGTTGGTCGATGCTTGGTCCAAGCTAGCGGCTTTCGCGTTTGCCGAAGCGGTCGAAAGCGCTCAGCCGAAGCTGTCAGCGGCGCAGCTGCTCGATGCTATCGAGTGGGCCGCCGTGCGACGTTCGTCATTCCGAGGTGCCAAGGCTTTGTCGCGCAGCGTGGCCATCTGGTGTGACGGACGTCGGCTCTTGCGAGGGTCGGGAGAATTACCGAATCACGTCCCTCTGATCGTGCGCGTGCCTTTCGGTAGGCCACGGTCTTGGTTTACTTTACGCGTGGCAGACCAGTCGACCCTCGATTCGAGGTTTCGCGCTCTCATCTTCATGAACCTAGCAAAGCAAGCGAGCAAGGGCGTGCGCGCTCTCGTGAAACAACGGCTAGCCGCGCCATGACCACACCCTTGGTGAGCGTCATCATTCCGGCCTTCAACGCTGAGCGCACGATTGGCGAAACCCTCAGCAGCGTAGCCGCGCAGACGTACCAGAACGTCGAGGTCATCGTGGTCGATGATGGTTCCTGTGATGCCACGGCGAGCGTGGTCCGTCGTGCAGCTTCGGCCGGGCTTCGGCTCCAGCTGCTCGAAGGCGCCCGTTCCGGGCCGTCCACGGCGCGCAACCGGGCTATAGCCGTGGCGCGCGGTGAGTTCGTGGCACCCCTTGACGCCGATGACGTGTGGCACCCGGACTTCCTATCGGCCACCGTCGCTGCGATGACGACGCCTGGACCCGAACTCGGTTTCGTATACGCGCTGCACCGCGTGATCGACGAGCGGGGGCACATCCTCACCTCAATTCCCGCCTTCGCCTGCCGTGGTAGGGTCTTTCGACAACACCTGTTGGTCAACTTCGTGGGCAACGGCAGCTCTGCTTTGTGGCGTAGAAGCGCGATGTTAGCCGCTGGCGGGTACGACATTCAGGCCGATTCCCAGGGCGGAGGAGAGGATTATCTGTTGCAAGTACGCGTGGCAGCGACACATCCCGTCGGCTACGTCGAGCGCTATCTCGTTGGCTACCGCCGGTTGGGAACGAGCTTGTCGAGTGATCCGGAGATGCAGCTGCGCGCGCGTTTGTTCGTGCTCAGTCAAGTCGCCGGCCACCGGCGGCGCGACACGACCTTGGCTCGGCGCTGGTCGAGGGCGGAGGCATTTCGGGTTGCAGGGTTCGTCAACCTGCGGCGCCGGCGCCTGATGCCGGCTACCTATAGGTTGGTCCTTGGAATGGCCATGGACCCGATTGCCGCTGGCCATGACGTTCAGGCTCGCTTCGTACATTGGCTCGAGCGCCGCTACGGCCGAAGTAGCAGCGTACAGCTTCCGTTTTTTGCAGCGTCCTCCCGGGGGCCACTCGAACCGTGCCCCGGACTGCTCGAGCGCCGCTTGGGACTCCTGCGCGAGCAGGATGACGGGGAGCTAGGAGACCAAGTCGGAATGTGTTAAGCACGCGACGTGTGCAGCGCAGAATGGCCGGCGGATTGAGCCCAATGCTTGTGTTGTCTTCGCTACCCCCTGCGCGAACTTCGCCCGCGCGTCGCGTGCACTTTTGAATCCCGTGGCACTACGCTTTACCCTGATCTTGGCGACGATTGGACGGCTGGAACAGGTCGTCCGTTTCCTCGAATCGTTGCGAGGCCAGACGCATGCTGAAGTGCAATTGATAGTGGTCGACCAGAACCCAGATCGTCGCGTCGAACCACTCATCGACGCTGTTCGCGCCAACTTCGATACTGTTTACCTCACGAACACGCCGGGACTATCCAAAGCCAGAAACCTAGCGTTGCAGCATGTTAACGGTGACGTCGTCGGTTTTCCCGACGACGACTGTTGGTACCCACCGCACTTGTTGCAGCGGGTGGCTGGCTTGTTCGAGCACATGCCGCGTGCAGCGGGCATAACCGGGCGCTCGATTGACGCGGGTGGCCGTACCACCAGCGGACACTTCGACAAGCGCTCCGGACCGATTGGTCGCATCGGGGCGTGGACGCGGGGGACGTCGTACACCATCTTCCTGCGCAGTGAGGCATGCCGCGCGATTGGCCGCTTCGACGAAGGTTTGGGCGTGGGCAGTGACGGCCCGTACGGGGCTGCGGAAGACACGGATTACATGATTCGCGCCATCAACCTCGGATTGCGCTTGGAGTATCTGGATGATCTGACGGTGTTTCACCCGAACAACGCATGGCCTATCGACGAACAGGTGGTGCGTCGAGCGTGGAGCTATGGGGCAGGTATGGGAAGAGTGTTGAGAAAGCACAACTACCCCGTGCTCTTCAAAACGCGCTGTCTCGTGCGTCCGCTACTCGGCGCTGCACTGGCGGCAGCCGCGGGAGACCGAGCTCTGCGTCGAGTTCGAATGGCCACCCTGGCTGGACGCTATTTTGGCTTGACCAAAGAGCTCTGACCCTACGTGCCCATGGGTGTTGCCAACCCGGAGGCCTGGTGTTCACTAGGGACGTGAGTCATCGTAGAATGCAGGACTTCGAGGAAGCGGCGAGCCGAAGCTGCCCAAGAATGGTCGGTGGAAGGAGGGAAGCCGCGATCGGCGCTGATCGCCTGGACCAGCGCACGTTGTAGATCATCGTGCGTTCCATCGAAAGTGATGGCGCAGCCGTCTGCGGCTTCTCGTAGTTCATCCAGGTCGGATATGACGACGGGCGTTCCGCACGCTCTTGCTTCGAGTACCGGCATGCCGAAGCCTTCGTAGACGGAAGGGAAGACGAGCGCTGTTGCCTGCGCGTAAAGCGCCGGCATGGCTTCGTCCGGAACATAACCCGTGACGCTCACTCCATGAGCGCGTGCCGCGTCTATGGTTTTTGCAAGCCGGCTACTTTGCCAACCCCTGGCTCCGACGAGCACGAGCGAATGACCCGGCAGTTCCCCCCGCTTTTTCAGGGCCACGAACGCCGACACGAGGAGCCCCACGTTTTTGCGCGGTTCCAGGGTCCCGACCCAGAGGAGGTAAGGAGGACGGAGGCCGAGCGCGGCAACGGTGTCATGATCATGGCTCGTATCGCGGTCGGCAGCGAACTCGCCGCTCAATCCCGGTGGACAGATGCCCCGAGAATACACGCCTAAGCGGGATCGCAGTCGCGCCGCTGTTCCTTCGGAATTGGCCAAAACGGCTGTCGCTGTGGCGACATCTTGGCGAAACCACAGCCGACACGACACCAGGGTCGCTAGCTGCATCGTTTGCGGCACCACGAGGTGGTTGAGATCGTGAACCGTACTTATCGTCGCCACTCGTGAACCCAAACGGGGGTGCAGCGTTCGAGCTGCCCAAAACACGTCCAGTTCATCTTCGATGCACAGCGCCCGCCCCCGTGTTTTGAGCCAAAGGAAGCTCGGGACCTTGCGCAGAGGCGCGTGTTGCTCCTGCCGCAGGGTCCAGTTTTCAGACGGTAACTTCAATCGCTCTTTCGGCAGCCTGGAGTAGGCAAAAAATTGCGCGTCCGGGAGGTTACGTTCCAGTTCCTGAGCGAGGTGGAACACGTACTGCCCGACGCCGGATACCGGCGCACGTAGCGCCTCACCGTCGACGCCAATGCGCAAAGGGGCTTGCCGGTCGCGCGCATTTTCAAAGGTACGGGTTTGGCGCACAGTGGCACCCTAGCAGTCGCGGATGGAGGGCACTAGTACCTCGGCAACCAAGTTTTGACCGGTTTCGATGCCCTCCCACAGCACA
>CAZNZA010000098.1:13818-21328 GCA_964577325.1 uncultured Polyangiaceae bacterium | reverse complement strand
ATGCTCGCACGCTTCATGAGCCTCCACTTCACACCCGACCGAGATTAACGAATGCGCTTCGCCGTCAATCCCAGTGATGGGATGCCGATATATCGGCAGATCATGCAGCAGGTGATCGATGCAATCGCCGGCGGTGCCTTGGCTCCGGGCGATCAGCTGCCATCTCATCGCGAACTGGCGCAAGCGTTGGTCGTCGCACCGCTGACCATCAAGAAAGCCTACGACGAACTGGAGCGTGGAGGCTACATACGCATGCAGCGCGGACAGGGGTCATTCGTCGCTGAGCGGACGACCATGAGTCCCGAAGAGAAACTCGAGCGGCTCACCCCGCTGGTCCGTCGTCTGGTGCACGAGGCCAGTGTCCTCGGCGTCGATAGTCGCGCTTTGCGCGGATTGCTAACTGAACAAATGGAAGCTTTGAAGCGCAAGCAACAAGAGGATTGAGGAATAACCCATGACGATACTCGTTGAACTCGACGCCGTCACATGCCTGCGCGACGGGAAGGCTGCATTGAGAGACATCACGTTGCAAGTGAGCGCCGGTGAAGTCGTTGGCCTCGTCGGTCCGAACGGCGCTGGCAAGAGCACTCTATTGCGTCTCCTCATTGGCCTCGCTGCCCCCAGCAGCGGCGTCGTCCGCGTCTTCGGATGCCACCCATTTCTCGATCCGATGCCAGTGCGGGCGCGCAGCGGCTATGCTGCAGAGTCGCGCGACGAACACTCGCGCGCCAGCATCGGAGAACTCCTATCTCTCCACGGTTGCCTGTATCCACGCTTCGATCGCTCGTTTGCTCAACGCCTGTTGGGGCCGCTAGCTGCAAATCTCGAGCGCAAGGTGCATACCCTCAGCAAAGGCCAAGCGAGCCGCGTTTCCCTCGCATGCGCCATGGCACACCATCCTGAACTACTGTTGTTGGACGAGCCCGCTGGAGGGCTGGACCCCAGCTTGCGGCGCGAGTTTCTCGAGCACGCCGTGGAGCTGATGATCGACTCAGGAAGCACGATGATCCTTTCCTCGCACCATCTCGCCGACGTGGAGCGAATCGCCAGTCGGATCGTGTTGCTGGACGCGGGGAGACTGCGCCTCGACACGGAACTGGATTCTCTCCGCGAAGACTACTGCGTCGCCTCCTTTGGTATTGACCCGGCGCTCGACCCGACCCTGGCCCGCCACACCCTCGAACGGTTGGAGGGATTCTCTGGGCTGAGGGTACGCAGCGGACAAGCTCGGGCGGTATTCCGGGCACCGCCCGAGGCGGCCCGCGCCGCGCTCTCGACCGCGGGTTTCGACGCCATCTGCGCACCGTCTAACTTGGAAGAGATTTACATCACGTTGCTAGGAGAAACGCTATGAATGACCGAAGAGCCTTGTGGGGCACCGTCCGCTTTTACTTTGAACAGTTGATCTTGCGTCACCCTGGATGGTTGGTGGTGCATGCGATCGTCATCCTGCACTTCATTCTGAACTACCAACTCGGTTTGATGTTCGCGTGGCTGCTGTTGAGCAGCCTGCCGTTGTTATCTGCAAACCTACTGCCCGTGCACTTGCCGGTTCCTCGCCGTCTTGTGTTCGCGCTGTCGATGCTCCCGTCATGGCTAGTTTTGGTGGCCGCCCTGGGTATCACCCTGGCGCAGACTCAGAGTCGGGGTATTGGACAAGGCGACGAAGTAGAGCTACGGGGCACGCCCGTATCGTTCGAGCCACGGCACGAGGCACGAAGCGAAGCTCGAGTGTTGACCGCTCCCGCGCACCTGTGGCGATTGTCGTGGGGCCCGCCAGCACCCATTCACTTGGGAGAGACTTCCACCGAGCCGCAGCGTGTGCAACTGGTAGGATCCCTGTATGCCTACAACCCGTTCAGCGTGTCTCTGGGCGATGATAGTGCCCTCATCGGTCGTCAACTCAGCAGTGCGCTCAAAGCTTGTTGTGACTTGGACGTGAGTCCCGCACAAGCTGCGGTACATGCACGTTACGCAGAGACGGGCGGCTTGGATTCCCTCTACGAAGCGGCGCGGCGCTTGCAGCGTATGCCCGTATCGATGCTCGCACTCCAGTTTTGGCTGACGATCTTGGCGCTGCTGATAACCGTGCGCCTGCTGTGCGGAGCCAAAGCTGCAGATCGTCCGTCGTTGTTATCGAAAACTTACGCCACGCGTCTCATGCTCGGAGCGACCGTCCTGGCGAGTGCAGCTCTGTACCTTGGGTTCTTGGCGAGCCAAGCCGTGCCTACTGGCCGCATCTGGAAGCCGCTCTTGGTAGTGCAGGTGGCGTTTGCTCAGATCGCACACCTGGCCTCATTGGTGCCGTGGCTGTTCGCTCCTTTGGCTGTCGTATCGCTGTGGTTGGGCTATCGATGGACTGCGTTCCATTACTCGAGGCTCGAGCTCCCCGCGCGCCCAATGCAGTTTTTCGCCGTGCGCAGAAGCAGTGACGCGTGAGCGGAGAAGCCAGTTCACGAGTTCGTCAGCGCCAACGGTTGGTGGCGCACGCGATGTACCCAGAATAGGAGGGTCGTAGCAACGACGCACAGTCCCACGAGTAGTCCCCACCAGATCCCCGGCACTCCCATCCCGCGCTCGAAGGCAAGCCAAATGCCCAACGGCAAACCGAGAACGTAATAGCCGACTAGGTTGCTGGCCATGGCGATGCGGGTGCGCCCCATGCCACGTAGGACGCCCGCCGCAACCACTTGCGTGCCGTCCGCGACCTGAAAGGCTGCCACGATGGGAAACGCCGCGACGGCCACTGCAATGACCGCTTCTGCATCGGTATACAGGCGCGGAATGAGGTGGCGAGTGAACATCAGGAGCATTCCCAGTGCCGCCATGAATGCTGCTCCGCACACCAAGGCCACGCGGATGGTGCGGAGCACGGCTGGGTGGTCTTTGCGTCCGACATGATGACCGACGCGGGCCGCGGCCGCGAGCGCTACGCCAAGCGGGACCATGAAGTTGAGCGCTGCGAGGTTGAGCACGATCACGTGGGCGCTCGTCGCAACGTTTCCGAGCTTGGCTGCAACGAAGGTCGAACCAGAGAATGCCAGAACCTCGCTCAGATAGGACAGGCCGATGGGGATCCCGAGTGCCAGGGTCCTACGCGTGCGTTTCCAGGTGAACGAGCGACGCGTAAAGGGCACCCAGTATCCGGTATGCAACCCGAATCGCCACACGTAGGCCCAGAGTCCGAGCCCCACGATGATGCGAGAGCACGATGTCGCGATGCCAGCGCCGAGTAAGCCCCAGCCAGCAAACGAGCCGATGCCGAAGATGAATACCCAGTTGAACAGCACGTTGAGCACGTTGGCCAATGCCATGACGACGAAGCCGGGCATCGTGATCCCGCGGTTCTGTAGGTAGCTACGCAGGGCAACCGTGAGCATGAAGAACGGCACGCTCGGAAGCTGAGCGTTGAGATAGTACTGCGCATCGCGTGCCACTGCCGCGGATTGCCCCCAAAGCAGCAATAGTGGTTCGAGAAACATCCAGCTTCCGGCTATGAGCAAGCTCGCTCCCAGCCCCACCCACAGGCCCTGGTGTAGACCCCGCGCCACCTCCTCGCGCTCGCCTGAGCCATAGCCTTGGCTAATGAGGGGATCCACGCCAGTGACCAAACCCATGCCGAACATGAGTGTCACGCTGGCCCATTGCGTGGCGAGCGCCGCCGCAGCCATCGCGTCGATGCCAATATGTCCCACCATCATCGTGTCGACGACGTTCAGCAGCATCATCGAAAGCTGAGCGCCGACGATGGGACCAGCCATGGTCAGTAGCGTTTTGAGCTCCGCCCAGGACGTGGTCGGACGCATTGCTGCTGAAGTCATGTCGCCGCGCTACATACTGGCACCCTTGGGCTGAGGCCAGCCCAGCGTTTCAGGGGAGGGTATTCGTTGCGCGGGTGCTATCGAGCTCTGGTATGGCAGCGATGGCTTCGATGCATGCGTCCTCCGAGGCATAGTGCTCGAAGCTAGGGTGCCGCGTCATTCGGCACAGATAGGCTTCCACGACTTCGTCGCGCGAACCCCTGCCCGTGATCAAGTCTCGAAGCGGGCCCACGGCGTGGGGGAGGTCGAGGAGAAACGCCGGGAAGGGTCCGGCGCGCTTTTCGTCGTCAGCGGTCTGGAAGGCCGCGTAGGCAAGCTCCAAGGCAGTGTCGTCAATCTCGGAAGGATCATCGAACACGGTGGCGGGAGTACCACCACGGGCGCGAAGGTAATCGAGCTGAACATTTGGATCGCCGGCGGTTGCCATGAAATCCGACACCGCTTCCAGGTGTGGCGTATGCTTGTTTGCAGTCACGAGCTCAACGGTGTAGATGAATCCTGCTTGGTCGCCGATGAGCGGACCGAAGTCGAAGGTCCCGCGTTGGACCTGCCCCTGGGCGATGAAGTACCCGAGTCCCCACACTGGGCCAACGCCGAGGGCATTCTTTCCGTTGATGGTCCGGTCGAAGTTCTCGTCGTGGTGCGAGCCGTTGCCGTTGTCGTCATCAACCAAGGCAATGCAGCCGTTGTCGGCAAAGTACTTCAACGCGTCGAGCGCGGTTCGCCATTCCTGAACCAGCGCCTCTTCGCTGACCGGAACACCGAACGTTGCGCTCCCGGGGAGGAAGGAGGCCATGACGACCAGCGGTCCGAACTCGTCGCTCGCTTCGCCGAGAGGCACTGGTAGGTCCTCAGCCTTACCTAGTTCGACGTAGCGTTCACAGATGGCAAGTAGGTCTTCGAGCGATTGAGGAGGCGCCGAGACGTCCAGTTGGTCCAAAGCCGACTGATTCGAAATGGCGATGTTGAACCCCGCAATCCCCAACGGCATGCCTGCCCAGATCCCCGTCGACTGCATTCCCGCGGCTACGGAGGGATGGTAGTTCTTTTTCAGAGGAGCCAGTGCTGAGATGCTGTTGAGGTCTAAGCTTACCTCTTTCGCTCCGCCCATGCTGGTAAACGTATGAATGGCTAGATCCCAGCCGCCTTCGATGGGAGTTTCCCCCGTCAACTGGGCTATCGTTCCTGGAGGGCTCAGCAACAAGGGTTCGAGTTCGATGCGCACGTCTGGGTGTCGGGCGTGGTGAGCGTCGAGCAGCGCATCGAGTGCAGCCTGCTCGTCAGGCGAAGCGAGGTAGGTGGCGATGCGTAGGGTTACCCGCTCATCTACCGGCGCGAGGGGTGAAGTCGGTTCTTCTCCCGGGTCGGCGCAGCCGGTCAACCAACATGCCAATAGCGCTCCTCTACTCACCGTTCTCATCGTCGCGTTCATGCTTCGTCGTCGCTTCCAGGTCTCAGGCACCCTGACGTGCGCGGGACCCCGCGCGTCGCTCACGTGTTGGGCACGTTTGCAGCCATCAATCGGCGGTTTGCTTGGTGACGTTAATGAATTCGTGGTTCGCGACTTCGAAGCCGACAGTTTCGCCCCCTATCCTCAGTCCGGACGGGGTTAATACGATGGACCCGGTGACTCCCGAGTACTGCACGTTGCCCCCTGCTGCGACGGCGGTCGAAAATTCATTCCATCCAATGCGGACCCCCCCGCGTTCGGTGGTCTTGAAGATGGCTTCTCGAAGATCGGCCTGCGCGACAACGCCGCTACTTTCTTTCCACACCCTTTCGAGGGCGATGAGCACGACAGCCGCGGCGTCGTACATGAAGTACGCGCTTTCAAACGCCTCGGTGCCCCATGCCTCCTGCATCGCACCGCTGAAGCAGTCCGCTTCGAGAGCATCGTCGCAGACTCGGGCTGGAATGCGGAGCGATACGCCGTACGCTCCTTCCAGAGCTCCAACGGGAGTATTGATGAGCAGCAGGGTCGACTTCAGCCGCGGCGTGAGCAGCCATTGGGGGGGCTGCCCGATGGTCGAATACACATCCCAGATGAGATTTGCTGCTTGAAGTACGCTTGCGGCCACGAGCACCGCGTCCGCATCTTTGCGCTCGAGTAGCGTAACCGTCTGCTGCGCCACCTTGTCTCCAGCTTTCAGAGTCTTGATAACCTGGCCCCCGCGACTCGTGAGACTCTGAATGAAACCCTCTACTAGCTCTAGGTTGTACGTGTCGTCGTCAGTCACGATCAAGGCGCGGCGGGAGCCGCGGGCAAAAAACTGCGCGGCCATGTGCTCACCAATGAGCGCTGGAGTAGTGGAACCCGTAAGATTCCCCGGCGACAATCGGAACCACGGTCTGTCCCGGGTTGCGCTGTCGCCAATCGTGGGATTCGGCGAGACTAGCACTATGTCTGCCTCATCCAGCACCTCTCGCACGGCCGGCACGACTTGATCGGTAGAGGGACCAAGCACCACGTCGACCCCTTGTTCGACGAGTTCTCGAGCGGCGCGACGAGCGTCCTCTGGGTTACCGCGCGCGTTGCGGTACACGAAACGGAAAGGCGCAGCCCCAATCCGAGCCTCAGCCATCAGCTTAGCGGCCACTAGGAGTGCTTGCTCCTCATTGAAGCCCGCCACTTCGGTACCGGTGTAGTCCAGAATGACACCAATAGTAGGCCCATCCTCTACTGACGATACGGGGGAGCAAGCGACCAGATCGCAAAGCAGCCATACGGCGCCAAGCAGCATGAGCGCAGCTAGCCTTTCTCTACCCATGGATCACCGGGTTTGAAAACGGCTGAAAAGCGCCAACCATGAACGAACAGCTCGCGCCGACCGGGGAGCAGGCAAAAAAAAGTCCGGCGCAACGACTGCTGCGCCGGACTTGCGCCGGAAACTCGGCCGTCGCCAGTGCGACGAGCGTTACGGCTTCGGAACCATCTCCAAAAACTTCTCCGCGTAACGTTGCCCCATCAGGCGAGCACTCGCAGCATCGAAGTGGTACATGTCGTGAATACTCGTGCCCTGCGCACTCACCGCTGCTGCATTCGGGATCTTGTCCGGAAGCTGGTTAACGAGGGGGTTGTGGTTCTGGCACGTGGGTAACTCGCCTGCAATGAACGGCGCGTCTTCCGGGGTCAACCCGAGATCGGCGCGCAGATTGGAGACGACGTTTGCTACGCGGTCCACCCAGTCCGCTTGTCCGCAATCAGTCTCACCTTGGTGAAACAGAATGCCGCGGATGCGACCTTGTTCTTGAGCGGCCTTCGAGCGCGTGAGCATCATGTCGTACGCGTTCTGATAGCCGGGGGGTAATGTTTGATAGGATTCCGGAGGTGGCCCCGCATCCTTATTGAACACGTTGATGGATACTCCAGGGATAGCGTTCGGAACCAAACCGATCTCGGACTCCGTCCAACCATCGGCCTGCGCCACCGTTTTTGCGAACGTGTCGGCCGGGCCCAATCCGAGACGGCCATTCTCCGACCACTGACACCCGTGGAGGGGTGGTTTGGCCACCAGCCACTCTCCTGCGGTTTGGCCAAGGCGGGAGCAATCGTACTGCACCATGAAGGTGATGCGGTCGATCGTCATGTTGTCTTGCTCTTCCACGGGGGAGGTGCCCGCCATGTTGGACTGTCCGAACAGAATGAAGAGCTCCTTGCCGTCGAATGCCGCTCCAGGGTCGGTCGGTCC
>CAZNZA010000098.1:3415-13718 GCA_964577325.1 uncultured Polyangiaceae bacterium | reverse complement strand
CGAACAGAATGAAGAGCTCCTTGCCGTCGAATGCCGCTCCAGGGTCGGTCGGTCCTGTCGCGCCTGGACCCGTCGCGCCTGGTCCTGTCGCGCCTGGTCCTGTGGCGCCAGGCCCTGTGGCGCCTGGCCCTGTCGCACCTGGACCCGTCGCGCCTGGCCCTGTCGCGCCTGGTCCTGTGGCGCCAGGCCCTGTGGCACCTGGTCCTGTCGCGCCTGGACCCGTGGCGCCAGGCCCTGTCGCACCTGGCCCTGTCGCACCTGGACCCGTCGCACCTGGACCCGTCGCGCCTGGTCCTGTGGCACCCGGGCCTGTTGCGCCTGGACCCGTGGCGCCTGGACCCGTCGCGCCTGGACCTGTTGCGCCTGGTCCTGTCGCTCCGGGCGTAACCGTGGACGGCTGGCTACCGCTCGGCCCTACGGGGCTGACCGCCCCCGGACCCGAGGGCTGGACGGAGGGATTCGTCGGCGCGGTCGTCGGCGCGCTATTCGAAGGCGTCGCCGAGGGGTTTCCAGGTTCCATCGTGCCGTTCGAGTCGCCGCCACACGCAGGCGAAAGAGCGATCAGGGACGTCAGTACCATTCCACGAGCTATCGTTTTCATAGGTATCGGACGCTAGCACGCCTGTCGTTGGATAGGGATACGCAGCCAAAAACGCCTGCCACGGATCCCTTGCGCGTGTATCAAATCGCTATTTCTCGCCCGTCGCTGCAGCACTGCGAATCCCGTATTGGCAGCCGCCGCATCGCGCGGCCGATTTCGAAATGGAAACGTTTCCAATAGTGCATACGGTCTGCTACCACGCTGGCTTTCGCTGACAGGCGCGCTTGCAGCACCGCCGCCACGCGGGTACACGCCTCGTTCATGCAAGAGCACATGTACACGGACCTGGCCGAATGGTGGCCCCTTCTATCGCCGGCCGAGGAGTACGCGGAAGAGGCTGGCGTGTACGCCCGGGCGATCCGGGAACATGCCACCCAGGCTCCTCGCACGTTGCTCGAGCTAGGCGCCGGAGGTGGCCACAACGCCTTTCACTTGAAGCACGAGTTCGAGATGACGCTGGTCGACCTAGCGGCAGGCATGCTCGAACAATCTAAGCGGCTCAACCCAGAGCTCGAGCACGAGCGCGGTGACATGCGAGAAGTGCGGCTCGGCAAAATTTTCGACGCGGTCTTCATTCACGACGCCATCACTTACATGACCACGAGAGAGGACCTGCGGCGCGCCATGGAAACGGCGTACGTTCATTGTGCTTTGGGCGGCGTCGCCCTATTTGCGCCCGACGAAACCAAAGAACGCTTCGCGCCCGACACCACGTGCGGCGGCTCCGACGCAGGAGCCCGCGGCTTCCGCTACATGGAATGGGTGTGGGATCCGGATCCCTCCGACGAAACGTGCGTGACCGACTACGCGTTTTTGGTTCGAGATGCGAGCGGCGAAGTGCGCGCGGTTCATGACCGCCACTTGCAAGGACTTTTCCCGGAGGCCGTGTGGCTTCAGACCATGAGAGACGTCGGTTTCGACGCCTCCTGCAAGGTTTACCAGCACTCGGAGTTGCCCGATGGTCACGCGCTCTTCATTGGCATCAAACGCTGAGCGTGGCGCGGACGAGCGGTCAGCCTACCGCAGGTAAATAGACGTCGACCTGAGCTTCCGGCTCTAGAACGAGCTCGAGCTCGAGCTCGTCTGACGTCGACGCCACGGCAGCTTTGCCTTCGATTGTTGCTTGGCTCAGATCATCGCCGCCTGACCGCATTCTCAACGGGACACCCGCAAACACCAGGCCTTCCCAAACGCCGTCCTTGACGGTTACCCCGGGGGTGTCTGGGGTCAGGCGGACCCCGTGCAACGTGGGTGCTCGCTCGGGATGGATATGATGAATGCGAACGGTGGCCAAACCGTCGACTTCTTTGAAGAACGACACCGCGTGTTTGCGCACGGTACGCGGCCGTCGTCGGGCGAACTCGTGGGACGTCTCCACCCCCGAATAGAATGCGTCCATCGACGTGGGGGCATTCCAGCGCTCGATGTGAGCGGGCATTTCCGCTTCGATGGCACGCGTGAAATGAGCAATGACCGCATCGACTCGTTCTGGCGCAAATGTCGTCGCCAGATGGACCGCCAGCCGCTGGATGAACTCGTGCCGAATGGGTTCGATGAGAATGATGCTTTGGAACAATCGCCGCGACCAGTGCCCCTCACGGTCAGCGAACAAGTGTGCAATGATATCCGCGTCGAGACTTTGGACGCGACCCAACGAGCGGTCCAGATCGAAGGGCAGCATGCGCCAACGACCGTCTCGGGGGCCGCGCTCCCCGGATGGGGAAGGGCCTGAATAGCGGTAGGTGGCGATGTTGTTGTGAGGCCAGTCGGTATTGCCGGCGTAGATCTGCAAGGCGACGTAGTCGAGCAGTTCCGGCAGCGCGATGTGTGCGTCTATGGCTTCAGGGTCGTTGAGGCTACCGTCCTCGAGTTGATCCAGCAGCGCCTGGTAGGCGGCGACGTCCGCCGTCGACCCCGACTTCAGGACCGCGTCGTTGTCCAGAATGGTGACCTGCTCCCGCGGAATGCCGTGCGTCGTCTCGAAGTGGAACTCGTCGAGCCGATCTCGGAACAGGTGTAGCCCCCAGTACTCGCCGTTGATGAACACCACCGACGGTTGGGCGTGTTGGGTTTCGAGGGGGAGGTGCTGCACCAGGCTTTGCATGGCCGCATCGCGAAACATCGTACCACCCCAGTCGTTGCCGCCGTTGCGCAGAATGAGGCGCTTGAAGTCGGTGGTGGCTTTGGTTTCGAAAAACTGGTGCCGCAGTCGAGAGGAGCCGTATTCCTTGCGCGCGTACAACCGCAGGGACTTTTGGGGGAAGCTGCGCGTGAAGTTGCCATGAACGCGGATGCCGACATCCTGGCTCACGGGTCGTTGCCCGCGTTGGTCGAACAGCTCGAGGTGGGCGACCCGCTCCCAAGCATCGCCGCGCTGCGCGTAGTTGGGGTCGTCGGGATCTTGCCCCGGCACGTATATTCCTACCTGTTCATCGAACAGATTGGAGGGGTCTGTCGAGAGGCTCACCACCGGTAGCGAGTAGCGATCCCGTCCCAAGCTATCGATGAAGAAGGTTCCTGTCACCGGCGGCGACGAGTGCCGGCCACGAGTGGCGACGGCTCGCACGACTGCCGCTTTTGCGACGCGCTGGCGTGGTTCGCTCCAGGCAAGACGCTCGGTGCGCACGCTCGTATTGACGACGCTCAGGTTGTTTGGCCTTTCGAGCCACCACGCTAGGTCGATCGGTCCGACGTAGCGGTAGGTCCGGCCGCGAAAGTCGCCTAGGGGTGGAGCGCAACCTATCTGGCCCGCGGCGTCTGGGTTCGGCGTCGATCCGTCGAGCGTATAGAAGATCGCGGCCGTGCGGTCACTGGCGTTCAGCTCCAGGGGGACGTCTGCGGCGTGAAAGCCAGGCGGTGCGCTGAACTCCACCGCAAGCGGCGCTCCGGCTGCTGCCGTCGGCTCGTTGGCAATCTGGGCCTGCGCCGCCTCGCCGCGCAGCACGTTCGAGACCACGTCTTCCTCGAGCAAACTAGGGTTGAGCTCCCCGGCGGCCAAGCGCGCGAGGGCATCGCGGTCCGGATGGACACACAACACCTGCTGCCCCACGGGCGCAGGCTCACCGCCGGAACACGCTGCAACCAGTACTGCGCTCAACGCCACGCATACCCAGTGACGGCAGGTGCGACGTTGTTGATTCATGTGAGCGTGTATAGCAGGTTTAGAGCAGTCTGTCGGCTGGACTCACGATTTGGGCGCGAAAGCGCGCAAGATGCTGAAGTGGAACAGTGCGACGCGGTGCCACCGTGAGACAGCTCCAGATAGCGTCACCCGATCACCGCTTGCGGTTTGTTCAGTGCCCGAGGCGATGCTCGGGTTTTGCATGGCCTGGGCACGTGGGCGAGGCTCCCGGATTGCCGTGCGCTTGCGCCCGTGAACGGTACGGTTATGCCAAAGCTCGCCACGCGTCCGCGCCAAACCGCGCAACGACCGGCACGTGGTCAGAGGGCTTTTCCCAGCGGCGAACGTCCATCTCGTGCCGCACCTCGACGCACGCCGCGTATAGACGGGGCGTTGCAAACACGTAATCCAAACGCATGCCGTAGTTCCTGCTCAGAGTCCACGGGCGGTAGTCGAACCAGGTGTAGTGTCCAGAGGCGTCCTGGTGCTTGCGGAAGCAATCAGTGAAGCCTAGCGCAAGCAGGCGTTGCAGTGCCTGATCCTCTTCGCGCCGCGGGAAGAGGTGGGCGTCGGTGATGAGGCTCGGCGAGGCGAAGTCCCGTTCGTCGCGGCAGAGATTGAAGTCGCCGCAAAGCAGAACCGAATCACGTCGGTGCTGCGGAAGCGCGTAACTGCGTTCCAGGTGCTGTAGGAACCCCAGCTTACCGGCGGCTTTACGCGTCGGCACGTACAATGATTCTATCCAGACCCCAGCTACTCGCGCGCGCAGTCGGCGGCCGTCGGTGAGGTCCTTCGCTTCTCGATCTGCGCTGCCGCGCGTCACCTCGCCGAAGGGCAGGCGTGTGAGAATGGCTACCCCAGCGCGACCACCCTTTCCGTCGGCTACGCCGCGATAACCGAGTTGAGCGAACGCCAGTAACGGTACTGCCGCCTCGTTCATCTTCGTTTCTTGCAGACACACCACGTCCGGTTCATGACGTGCTAAGAACGTCAGGACGTGGGGAAGCCGGGCGCGCAGTCCGTTGACGTTCCAGCTAACGACAGTAATGGTCATAGCTGTTGTAGCACTCGTGCCAAGGGTAGAGATTCATCGCCACCCGCAAGCTCGGCGTGCAAGGCCAACCACAACTCGGCAACCCCGACGGCATCCCACAGCGCGTCATGAGCGGGGTAAAGCGGAAGATTGTATCGCAACCGCGCGCTCGCGAGCGTGAGCGCGTGCGCCGTGACGGGTTGAGCACGCCGCCGATGCTGCCGTTCCAGCAGCGTCAGGGTATCCACCGCAGGAAAGACGATGGCCGCCTTCCACAGGGAACGGCATGCGGCGCGAAGAAACGCCGTGTCGAGCTGTGCGTGGTGAGCGACGAGCACACGGCCGGAAAGCGCCGTGAGTAGCTCGCTCATCACGTCGACCAGGGGTCGCCCCGCGGCCACCTGATCGTGACTCAGGCCGTGCACGACGACGGAGGGCCCCGACAACGGATACGACGCGTGCACGACGTGGCGTCGTGCAGAAGCGAGCACGACGCGCCCCTGCTCGAGGGCTACCCACCCAACGCTGACGATAGCGTCAAGCCGGGGATCGAGCCCCGTCGTTTCCAAATCTACCGCGAGCATCGCCGTGTCGCGTCCAAGGGCACGCCCACTCGGCCACGGGTGAGAAAAGAAACGCGCGAGCGCTGCGTGCGCGTGTGTCTGTTGCTGCAGCCGCTTCCAACGCCACCTGCGCCACAACTGCCGCATCAAGGACTCAGGTTGCCGAGCTGGTGGCTGTGCTGCAAGTTGTTTTGTATGGTCTTGACGACGGAAAACGCGTCCCGCAAGTGCTTGCGTTCGCTCGACGAGAGCTCTTGTGGATCGAGCATGTGGTCGACGAGCAAGCCGCCTTTCAGGCGGCGCGCGTGGTGCCGCAGGCGCAACATGGCGATGAGCTCGAAGGCATCCGCCAGTTCGGTTGAGCCGCTCGAGCTGAGCACAGCGTTTTCCGCGGCACAGCGCAGGCGTTCCAAGGTGTTCGCGTCACCGCAGCCAGCCTCGAGGGCGTATACCCGCGCCAAATCTACGATTGGCGCCAGTCCGCGCAGCTTCAGATCCAAGCTCGGTGCGTGGTCCCCAGTTGGCTCGAGAACAAATCGCCCAAAAAGACCCAGAGGGGGACGGCGGCTGAGCGCAGAGCGCGCCAAGTGAGCGATGAATAGCGGCTGCGCCTGGACCTCCCGAGCGATGTGTTGGCGCAACTCATCGACCAGACGTACGTTCCCGTGCACGCTGCGCAAGTCGAAAAAGATGCTGCCACGCATGATTGCTTCGGGGCTCGGCTCACGCACCCATTGGGTGAAGTACTGACGCCAGTTGCGCAAAGGTTGACGCCAGCGATCGGTGACGGCCATGATGTCTCCGGGGCAACGCGGGTATCCACACGCGTCCAATCCGTTGCATACCCACCGGGCGAGCTCGCTGAGGCCTTGATCGTCGCCGGACAACGCATCGGTCATGATCAAGCCGTTGTCTTGGTCTGACCCCAGCGTGTGCTCGTTCCGTGCCTGAGAGCCGAACGCCACCCAAGCGTATTCACCGGCTGGCTCATCGTGACGCGAGCGCATTTCCTGCCAACCCAACTCAATCAGACGCCGCGTAAGAGCATCCCCGATCCGAGTCAACACGCGATGAACGTCGCGCGCTCGAGCGCCCGATGCCAGTAGCTGAAGCACGACGTCTGCGCGCTGCCGTGCCACGCGCACAAGCTCGACCACGCTCTGTTGCCTGCGGATGTCGCGCATGATGATGACGGGGTTCGCTGCCAACGTCTGCACGACGTCAGTCACAGCGACCATACCCATGACGATGCCACGCTCGCGCACGGCCAAGTGATGGATGCCTCGATCGAGCATCTGCATCATGACGTCGAGCAACGTGTCATCTATGTCGACGCTGACGACGGGGGAGGACATCACGGTGCGGACGGGGTCGTCAACGCTACGACCGGCTCCGATGACGCGACTACGCAAATCGTGGTCGGTGACGATGCCAAACTCGTCGGCGCCCACGACAAGTACGCTAGAGAAGCGAGCTTGCGTCATGAGCTGTGCGGCTTCGCGAATACTCGTCTCTCCTCGGACGGTGAGCGGAGGACGCGCCAGCAGTGAACGCAGGGTCTGCGACCAAACAGGGACCGTCGCCTCTGAAGCGGATGGAGACCGGATAGCCGCCTTTAAGCGCTCGGCGACGCGCTCGGAGAAGAAGACGGCAACGTCCGGATTCTCACGACACAGATCCGCGAAGCGCGGCTCCGTCAGGGTGTAGACGAGCGTGTCGGCCACAGCCCGCAAGCGGGTTGCCCTGGTGGGACTGCGGTCGTGGCCACCTGCAGTCGTGAGACGGTGCGCTCCGGCGGCGTCACCTTCCCCGTATTCGTTGAGCAGTTCACCGTCGCTGCTCCACTCACCCAGAGCACCGGTGCGTATGATGTACAAGCGATCGCACTTCGTTCGCTCATCGTACACCCCCGTGTCTCGGCGAAAGTATTCCACGTCGAGCTGGGTCGCCAAGCGTTCGACGGTGGCGCGCGGCAAGGCGTCGAACGGCGCGTGCCGTTCCAAAAAATCGCACACCGGAGTAAGTGTTGCATCAACCATCGCACTCCATAATCCTGCGCGCCCGGGCGCCTGCAGCCCCGCCCACAATGTGTCAGGCGGGGCTCAGCCGTTCAATGGCGAGGAACGCGGATCTGAGCAACCATCTTCTGCACCTCGAGGGGCGGTGGCTGAGTGAAGCGCGAGATGGTGAGAGCCACGGCGAAGTTGAGGAGCATCCCGATCGTGCCGATGCCCTCTGGCGAAATGTTGAACAGGTACTGGGAAGGCTTCCCGCCAAGGAAGTTGAAGTACACGATGTATGAGGCCGTAAATATGAGCCCTACCACCATGCCAGCAACGACGCCTTCGCGGTTGGCTCTCTTGGAGAAGATCCCGAGGGTAATGGCTGGAAAGAACGAGGCGGCGGCCAGCCCGAATGCAAACGCCACTACCTGCGCGACGAAACCTGGCGGATTGATCCCGAAGTAGCCCGCTATCAGCACCGCCACCCCCGCCGAAATGCGGGCTGCAATCAGCTCACCGCGTTCGCTGATATTCTTGAGGAATGTCTGCTTGAGCACGTCATGGCTGATGGCCGACGACACGACTAGCAACAGGCCAGCCGCGGTTGAGAGCGCCGCGGCCAGAGCTCCCGCAACGACGAGGGCCACTACCCAGTTAGGTAAACGCGCAATCTCGGGGTTGGCGAGCACCATGATGTCGCGATCGATGTACAGCTCGTTCTTGTTCGCCGACGGCTCGTTCTTGAGCAGCCGCTGCCCGACGTCGCCTCGAGCGGGTTGACCATCGGTGCTGATGAATTCAGGCTTTCCGTCGAAGGGAGGACCGCTGTAATACTGAATTCGCCCATCTTGGTTCTTGTCGAGCCACGCCAGCAGTTCCGTATTTTCCCAGTTCTTGAACCAAGGCGGAACGGCTTTCTGCCCGGCGACTCCGGCATCTTGGTAGCTGGCGTCCCGCACGGCTTCGATCAAGTTGGTGCGGGCGAAGGCTCCGACTGCCGGCGCCGCAGTATACAAAATAGCGATGAACACGAGCGCGAACCCTGCACTCAAGCGAGCATCACGCACGCGCCGCACGGTAAAGAACCGCACGATGACGTGCGGTAGCCCGGCGGTGCCAACCATCAGCGCCATCGTGATACAGAAGATGTCGACCATGGGCTTGGCACCACTCGTGTAACTCGCAAACCCGAGCTCCTTGTGCAAGTCGTTGAGCTTGTCGAGGAGATATACGGTTTCGCCGCCAGCGATCTTGTCACCGAGCTCTCCGCTCAGGGTACTCCCGAAGCCCAGCTGCGGAATCGGGTTGGAAGTGAGCATCAAGGAGATGAAGATGGCGGGAATAGTGAACGCGAAGATCAGAATGACGTACTGCGCCACCTGGGTGTACGTTATTCCCTTCATGCCTCCCAGGACCGCATAGAAGAACACGATCGCCATTCCGATGATGACGCCGGTGTTGACGTCGACTTCCAAGAAGCGGCCAAAAACTACGCCCACCCCGCGCATCTGTCCTGCCACGTAGGTGAACGATACGAAAATGGCGCATACCACGGCGACCATGCGGGCCGTGTCGGAGTAGTAGCGAGCTCCCACGAAGTCTGGCACCGTGTAACGCCCAAACTTCCTCAGGTAGGGGGCTAGAAGCAGAGCAAGAAGCACATAACCCCCCGTCCAGCCCATCAGGTACACGGAGCCATCGTATCCCATGAAGGAAATGATGCCTGCCATGCTGATGAACGACGCGGCGCTCATCCAGTCGGCCGCCGTTGCCATGCCGTTGGCCAACGGGGAAACGCCGGAGCCTGCCACGTAAAACTCGCCGGTGGAAGACGCGCGAGACCAGATGGCGATGCCTATGTAGACGGCAAAAGAAAGGCCGACGGCCAAGTAAGTCCAAGCTTGCAGGGACATCTGTTACTCCTCCGCCACGCCAAAGCGGCGATCCAGGCGGTTCATGAGCCACACGTACACGAAGATCAGCACGACGAACGTGTAGATGGACCCTTGCTGCGCGAACCAAAAGCCGAGGGGAAAGCCGAAGATCCGGATGCTGTTCAGCGGCTCAGCGAGGAGAATGCCGAAGCCGTAAGAGACGACGAACCAGATGCTGAGCAGTACGACGAGGTATCTCAAGTTGATGCGCCAGTAGTCCAGGTGACGCTGTTCCCGTTCTTCGTTCATGAGCAACTCCTTGCTTGATTAGCGGCGGCAACACAGCTGGAGAAAGAACGGCTGCCGACGACGGTCGACCTCCACCCTGTATCGAGTCCCAACTCCCATGCCATGGGCGCTCTATTAGTAGGAATCCCCGGTGATGTCGACTTCTGTGAGAACGCTGGTTAAGTAAACGCCTATCCAGCATCTGGTGTGGTGAGAGGCTGTGCGCCTCTCGCCACACCTAGAAAGCTTTGGGAGCTGTCATGCTGATGAAATTCGCCCCGGGCACTCACTTTTACGGCCTCGATGAAAAGTTGGGTATGTCAGAATACCTGTCTGCGTCTCACGAAAAAGCACGCGACTCGCATTTTGTACATTTCCTAACGGTCTCTTCACACAGGTAGCGTGTCGGAGGGGCTGCGGATGCTGCACTTTTTAGCCCATACGGTCTGACGGGTGGCTGGTGAGCGTTTATTTGTAACGAAGTTTCAGTCAGCAGCAGGGAGAGGTCCGCCGAGCGGCCGAGGGTCGTGGGTGAATCCTGTCTTTGAAACGGACGTTAGTCTCCGTTACAACCCTGCTTGTCTGGTGGTAGTGGCTAAAGGTGAGCCGTGGCACTTCTTACCGTGGTGGGTAAAAGAGTTGCCTTAACTTAGCGCAGAGATTTATGGTGTCTCACAGGGTTGCTTGTGTGACTGTGGAGGATGCTCACGGTGAGCGCGAGGTGCGGGTAGGCGACACTTTGGCTGTGCGAGTGAAGGCTGCTCAGCTCGTTACTGGAAGGATGGAAAGCGTGGCTTCACGATTCGAGGGCAAGGGTAAG
>CAZNZA010000098.1:0-3315 GCA_964577325.1 uncultured Polyangiaceae bacterium | reverse complement strand
GCTCGTTACTGGAAGGATGGAAAGCGTGGCTTCACGATTCGAGGGCAAGGGTAAGGCGGGTCTTGGAATGGGTTTGACGATGCTCTGCGTCGTCGGAAGCCCGACACCAACGTGGGCGGCGGAGGAGCCCGACACTACCGTGGCGGAGGACATGGGCGACACCCCGGGAGCAGGAGTGTATGAAAGTGGCCGTGTAAGCGCCTCTGGCGCGCTCGAGGCGAGGGGCAGTGACGCCGTCGAAGCGGACGCCCCATCGCAAGAAAGTCAGCCACCGCCGCCCGAAGTCCCGGCGCTGGCGGTGCAGCCACCTCCTGTAGCGCCACCGCCATCGCCGGCGACTGGTTTCACGGTGCGGGTATATGGCGTGATCCGACCGGAGCTCATCATGTCGACGGGGGTCGAGACCTTCGGCAAGTCAACCCTCGCCGCTCCTACCGCCGCGGCTCATCCGATAGCCAATCCTCTGTACGAGGAGTGGGTAAACAGTTTTCAGTTGCAGCAGAGCCGCTTCGGATTGCGCATCGGCGAGGGAACGCCTTTGGAAGGTCGAGCCGAAATCGACTTCATCGATCCGGCGTTCGCTCAATCGTCACCTATTCAAGGCACGCGTTTGCGGTTACGTCTGGCATACATCACCTACGCTCCCGCAGTTGATCACAAGCTGACTGTCGGGCAGAACTGGGACATCTTTTCCCCGCTCAACCCCGCCACCATGAACATGGTTGGCGTAGCTTACCAAGCCGGCAACTCCGGCTTCATTCGTCCGCAAGTCATCTACACGTATGGGAGCGGTGACGGCATCGAAGTTTCGGGCGCCATTGGCATGCAGCGCCAGAACACCGGACCTGCTTTCGATACGTTGGAGTACGGCTTGGTCCCGACCTTTGCCGTTCAAGTCGGGTATCGCCAAGCCAAGAACTGGTTCGGCGTTTCTGCCATTGGCAGTAGCCAAATGACGCAGCTGCCGACAGCATCTGAATACGCGGGAACGTATGCTGCAAACGCCTTTGCGAGCTTTGGCGTCTCGGAAGCCTTGGCGCTCGGCATCGAAGCTTACGTGGGGAAGAATGGGAATGCGCTTGGGCTTTTGACCTTGGGTTCGGGCACTGAAGTTTGGGATGCGGGCGGCTACGTGTCGGCGAACTTCAAACTTGCTCCCATGCATGCGCTGTGGCTCGTAGCCGGCGGCGCCTTCGTGCTGAACACCGATGACCTCGCCTTGGGCTACACCCCCGCGACCGTCGAGGCTCCAGCGGCGCGTCTCGGCATTGGTGGCATCGAGAGCAACATCAACCTGCGCGCGGCGTATGTCCTTTCGCCGTTGACGGGCTTGGAGTTTTACCTCGAGCCGTTTGCCTTCATCACACGCCACAAGTTGGCTGCCATAGATGATCCCGACGGCTCTTTGGCATCACGCACGGCCTTTGGTGCGTCACTGGGTTCTCGCTTTTCGTTCTAGGCTGCTCACGCCAGCCCGCGCTGCAACGCGAGGGATCCTACATCTCTCGTTGCGCACCTGCGCGTCGCTCCGTCGCTCGTCACCCTTGACACGTGAGCCGCCCTTGCTGAACATGGCTTGATGTTCAAGTTGCGTGGTGCAGTTTCATTGCTCTGGTTGGTCGCGTGTCAACCGGCGACGCCTGCCGTAGATCCAGCGGGCGCCAACACCCATCCGACAGCGATGGGCACAGCTGTTGCACCACCGGCGAACACAGCGGCTGCGACGCCGAACGGCACAGCGGGAAACGGCGAGACGCCGACGTCGAACGAGCAACGACGGCGGGAGAAAGAAGCAGCGCAGTATGCCGCAATTGTGGCAGCTCCCGACCGCAGCGACGAGGATCGCGCACTGGACGCAGGCCGCAAGCCTGCCGACCTGCTGGCGTTTGCCGGTATCGAGCCCGGCATGCGCGTGGCTGAACTTGCGGCTGGGGGTGGTTACACGGCGGAATTACTTGCTCGAGCGGTTGGTCCGGCGGGCGTGGTCTATGGTCAAAATTCGCCGTTCATCCTACAGCGCTTTGCCGAGGCACCGTGGACAGCGCGCCTCGCCAAACCCGTCATGAGCCACGTGGTGCGCCTGGACAGGGAGTTCGACAGCCCGCTGCCACCCGACTTGCAAGCGTTAGATGTCGTGATGATGGTGTTATTTTATCACGATACTGTTTGGTTTGGCACCGACCGTCCCGCGATGAACCGAGCGATCCTCGACGCTCTGAAGCCCGGAGGTACCTTCGTCATCGCCGACCATTCGGCGCGTCCGGGCGACGGGGTAACCGTTGCCGAAACGCTACACCGCATCGAAGAGTCAGTCGTGAGGCAAGAGCTAGAGGCGGCCGGCTTCGTCTTCGACGGGAGCGCCGACTTTTTGCGAAATCCAGACGATGATCGAGACTGGAACGCCTCGCCACGTTCCGCGGGAGAACTGCGCGGCTCGAGCGACCGCTTCGTGATGCGTTTCCGCAAACCGGCGCGCTGAAAGGGCGGATAGTCCGAGCAAAAGAGCCAGGACTTCAATTAATGAGATCATTTGGCGCCTACCGCACATGAAGGGGCATGCACTCAGCGTTAGCGGCACTGGTCATACTGGGTTCGAGCGTCCTCATCTCTTGTGGGGAGGAGCGTACTACGCCCCCGCCTCATGACGGTGAGACTGACACCACGGATGGCACTCCGACCGCCCCCCTCGAGCCGACCACTAGCGATACCACGCCGCCCGGCACAGCCGGAGGTGGCGACGCTCCTGTAGCCACAGGTGCGGGCGCGACGAGCGACTCTACAACTGATGGCGACCACGACACAACCGAGTCCATGTCCCAGGATAGCACATCCGGCATCTCATCAGACGTTGACCTTTCGCCAGGTCAAACCGTGGATACGACCGACACCTCTGCCGACGACGATGATAGCGATACAAGCTTCACGACGGAGGCTCCTGATGCCGGAGAAGGCGACGGCACGATGGGCGATGACGAATCATCTGACCCCGCAGCATCGTCGTCCGACACGGTTTCGACCAACTCTGATGGTACGACTAGCGTGGACGAGACGGGCGACGAGACGGGCGATGGTGACGCTACCACGACCGCAAGCTCGGGTGATGACGACGACAGTGAATGCGTGATCCCCCAGCCGAGCGCGACCCCGGTCGGGTACGGTGCCGCAACCACGGGAGGGGGCAGCGCAGCGCCTGTGGTGGTCAGCACCTTCGCGGAGGCGGAAGCGGCGCTGTCTGCGTACCGAAGTGCGTTCAAGGATGGCTCACAGACGGCGCTCGTGCTGCGCTACACAGGCCGCTTCGACTTCGCAACCATC
>CAZNZA010000097.1:0-21532 GCA_964577325.1 uncultured Polyangiaceae bacterium | reverse complement strand
CAAGCTCGGCCGCGAAAAAGCCTCAAAGCCGCGGGCCCGCCGCGCCAGCGGCCAGCCCGTTCGATAGGCCGAGTTATTCTGCGCCCGCCCCGGCTGCTGATCATGGCATGCCGCAAGCGAGCGAGAATTCTGTCATGTTCTCTTTGGACGCGCTCAAAGCTGCCGCCGTCGAGCCTCAGAAGGCGCGTAGTGCGGCCGTCGTCGATGAAGCCCGCGTCAACGAAGACATCCTGACGCTCGGAGGACCGAGTCGCTTCGATGATAACTCGATGCCGCTCATCGATGTCGAAGTGCCGCCCGAGCCGCCGCGCGACGACACGCGTATGGCCGCCGTCGCTCCGGTCTTGGCACCCCCGCCCAAGAGCAACGCGATCTGGTATGCCTTTGCAGGTGCAGCAGTGGTAGCCCTGGGCGTTGGTGCTTACTTTGGTCTGCGTGAAGACCCAGCTCCGGTAGCGGAGCGCACGGCGAGCGTGGGCAATCAGGAACCCGCAGACACGGCAGCGGCGGCCACGACGCCCGACAACGAGCCCGAGGCCGCGGCCACGAGCGAGACCACGACGTCCGAGCCCACTGCCGCAGCCAAGGCACCTGACGGAGCGGGTGATGACGATAAGGAAACCGCCCAGCGCTCCCCATCGAGTCAGAACAACGTCGCCGCCGCGAGCCCACGCCCAAGTCCAGACCCGGCCCCGGCGGCGCAACCCAAGGCGGCCAGTCCCTCGCCAGCTCCGGCTCCAGCTCCGAAAGAGAAGCCCGGCACGCCGTTCAGTGTGTCAGCGGCCAAGTCCGCCTTGGCGTCGGCCGCGGCCAGCGCTTCGGGATGCAAGGCTCCAGCGGGACCCTTCGGTACCGGCAAGGTGCAAGTCACGTTCGCTCCCAGCGGCAAGGTGACGAGCGCCCTGATCGTGTCGGGGCCTTTCGGCGGCACGCCCGTGGGTAGCTGTGTCGCTCGCACCTTCCGCTCGGCGAGTGTTCCGCCCTTCGACGGCGGCGCCAAGACCGTGGCCAAGAGCTTCACCATCAAGTAGCGCGGCGTCTCAAGATTCAGCACCTCGGGCTGCGACCATACGTTCACTCAGTGCCGTCCATCGGTCTTCGCGTTTGAGCTCGCTCAACGCCAAGTCGATGGCGCGCGGGTCGGCCACGAGCACGCACAAACGGCGCGCACGGGTGACGGCGGTGTACAACAAATTGCGCGACAGCATGACGAAGTGCGCGGTCAAAAACGGGATGATGACCGCGGGGTATTCCGACCCCTGGCTCTTGTGGATGCTGGTGGCGTAAGCCAACGTCAGTGCTTCGAGCTCAGAGTCGGAGTAGCTCACGGTGCGTTCCTCGAAGCGGACAGTAAGCTCCAGGCCCGCCGCGTCGATCCCGTCTACGAAACCGATGTCGCCGTTGAAGACCTCGCGCTCGTAATCGTTCTTCAACTGCATGACTCGGTCGCCCACGCGGTAGGTCTGGCCGTGTCGCTCCAGTGCTGGTCCAGGACGCTGAAGCGACGCCTGCAAGAGCGCGTTCAAGTTCTGAGTACCAGCCGGTCCTCGATGCATGGGGCACAACACCTGAATGTCACGACCGGCATCGAGGCCGAAGCGCTTGGGCACGCGCTCGGTGAACAGCTCACGCACCGTCTCCGCTGCCTTTTCGCCATCGCGACGCTCGATGATGAAAAAGTCGCCTTGCTCCGTTTCCCGCTCACAACTGCGCGGCCGTTCGCCCGCAAGAATGGCATGCGCGTTGCGCACGATGTAGCTCGAGTCTGACTGTCGAAAAACTTCGTTCAAGCGCACTACTTCCACGCGTTGGCAGCGAATGACATCGCGCAGGAACGCCCCTGGTCCGACGGACGGGAGTTGGTCTGCGTCTCCCACTAGTATCAAGCGAGCGGTCGGGCTGAGCGCGTCGAGCAAGGACGACGCCAACTGAATGTCGATCATCGACGCTTCGTCGACGATCAGAGCGTCACAGCCAAGCGGGCTATCTCGATCACGCTGAAAGCGATTCAGGCGCGGGTCGTACTCCAACAAGCGATGCAACGTGGCAGCGCCAAATCCGGTCGATTCGGTCAATCGTTTGGCGGCTCGTCCCGTGGGCGCCGCCAAAGCGACGTCTTGTTTGGCCTGCTGCAGGATGCTGAGGATCGCCCGCACGATCGTGGTTTTACCCACTCCCGGTCCACCCGTGATGACTACCAGTTGCTGTGCCGCTGCCGCCCTCACCGCCTTGCGCTGAGCCCCTGCCAAGGTCACATCGCGCTCCTTTTCGAAGCGCTGTATCGCCCGCTCGACCCCCGGCAGTGAGGCACATTGACCATCTGCCAAGCCGGAGAGCGCCTGACTGACGTGCATCTCTGCAGCGTGCAGATACGGCAAGTACACCTTATCGCCGTCGATCACGACTCGCGACATGCCCCATAAAGCGTCGAGACCCGCTTCGACGAAAGGCAGTGGAGCGGACAGCATCTGGGCACTCGCTTCACACAACGCAGAGCGCGGACAATAGACGTGGCCCGAGTCGCTCACCTGATGCAGACAATGCAAGATCCCTGCTTTTACCCGATCGGGATGATCAGGAGCCAGACCCATGCTGGAAGCCAGCTGGTCAGCAGTTTTGAAACCGATCCCGCGCACGTCCATTGCCAAACGATACGGTTGCGTCTGCACGATCTCCGTCGCACGATCTCCATACTTGGCGACGATTTTCCGCACTAAGTGCACGCCTACCCCATGCGTCTGCAACAAGATGCCCAGACTGCTCATGGCTCGTTGCTCGACCCACTTGGCCTGTATTTCCTTGCATCGAGCATCCCCCAAACCCGGCACCTCGCGCAGGCGCGCGCTATCCTCGTCCAACACCCTCAAGGTCTGGTCGCCGAACGCCTCGACAATGCGCTTGGCAAAGCCCGGGCCCACTCCTGGGATGATGCCCGACGCTAGATAACGTTCGATGCCCTGTAGCGTCTCGGGCTCGATCGCAACCAGCGCTTGCACGCGAAACTGCTCGCCGTGCTTGGCGTCACGAGTGAACTCGCCCGTGAGCCTGACCGACGAGCCCGTGCCCACGAAGGGGAACTTCCCCACGGCAGTGATGAGCCCCCGGGCGGGCACCTGTACCTTCAAAACGCGGAAATGACTTTCCTCGTTTTCGTAGGTCACACGCTTGACCTCGCCTTGGATGGTCTCGACCACGGCCTCAGCTGTGTCAGAAAGCGGCCCTGGTGACAACCGTCTCGCGACCACAGCGTGCCGGACCAGATGGTGCGGGCTTTGCCGACAGACACGCCTTGGCCGCTCGTCCTCTCCACCTGTGACGGCTGAACGCAAAGGCGTCGAGCTTGCTTGCCGGGCTCGTGGCTTACGGGCTACCCCCACGGGATGCCTTTCTCCGGACATCACTGCGCATGCGCGGGCAGTGCCCGAGGCGCCTTCGCGCTCCCTGGCACTCAGCGCCAGTACGAGCGTTCGCTGCCCTACCGTTTTCTCAATCTGGAACTCGACCTCAGCGTCGACATCACGCGCAAACGAGTGGCAGGCCATGCGACGCTCGAAGTGCAACGTCAAGCCGCGCATCGAGAAGTGCTCGAACTCGATGCCGTTGCCTTCGATATAGAAGCGACGCTCGCGGACACCGGCGACGGTTTCAGCGCCGTTGGCCATACGTACGATGGCGAGACGCTGTGCATCGAAGTGCCGGACGTACCTACGACCAAGCCCTTCCTCGTACGGGTGGTGTACGCGGCGAAACCGAAACGCGGACTATACTTCCTCGCGCCTGACAAGAAGGTCAAGCTCGACAAGCAAGTGTGGAGTCAGTGTCAGGACGAGGACGCCCGCCATTGGTTCCCTTGCCACGACAAACCCCACGTCAAGACTCCACTGCAAACACGCTTCCGCGTACCTCGGGAGTTCGACGTGTTGAGCAACGGCGAGCTCGTCGCGGACAAGGCTGACGCGCGCTTCCGCAGCGTCAGCTTCACGATGAGCGAGCCCGTGCCCAGCTACTTGGTCACTTTGGTCGTGGGACAATTCGACAAGCTGTCGGATCGCCCTGCCCAACTCGCTTCGGGCAAGTCTGTGCCCGTGGAGTATTGGGTTCCGAAGGGGCGAGCAGCCGACGGCTGGCGAGCGTTCAGCGACACACCGCGGATGATCGAGTTGTTCAGCAAGCTCACCGGCGTGGAATACCCGTACGGGAGGTACACTCAGGCCGTGGTCCAGGAGTTCATCTTCGGCGGCATGGAAAACACCACAGCCACCACCATGTACGAGCACATCCTGCTCGATGAACGAGCGGCGATCGATACCGAGAGTCACGATCTGGTGGCACACGAACTGGCTCACCAGTGGTTCGGCGATTGGGTCACCTGCCAGGACTGGCCTCACGCCTGGCTCAATGAAGGCTTCGCGACATTTTTCGAACTCGTGGAGCGCGAGGATCGGCTTGGGCAGGACGAGTACTTTCTGGCGCTCGAACGCGATCTGGCAGCATACGTGAGTGAAGTGTCGCAGCGCTACAGCCGGCCGGTGGTGAGCCGTGAGTACAGCGATCCGATCGAGCTTTTCGACCGCCACTTGTACCAAAAAGGCGGTCTCATTCTGCATTTGCTTCGCGAGGAACTCGGAGCCGACGTCTTCTGGCGTGGGGTAAACGCCTATCTCAAATCGCATGAGGGCGGCCACGCGACCACCCAGGCATTGAAGCAGGCTTTATCGGAGGTGAGTGGCCGCTCGCTCGATCGCTTCTTCGATGAATGGTTGGAACGCGCCATACATCCTGTCGTCAAAGCTCGAGTCGCTTATGAGCATGGTTGCATCGTCGTGCGCTTCCACCAAACCCAAGCCACGACCATGCAATTGACGTACGAAGCGGAAGTGCGGGATGCGCAAGGCACGCTGCACCAACTGCGCACGACGTCGGCAGACGCCCACGTCAGCCTGAGCCTGGCTCTGCCAGCACGACCGAGTTACGTCGGACTCGATCCGCGCTGTAAGTTGATAGGTCAGACGACGTTCGAGGTGCCTTTCGATCTGTTGGAGGCTCAACTGCGCCTGGCAAGTACACCTCGCTTGCGACGTCAGGCGTGCGCGCTGCTGGCAAAACGTCAGGACCACCGAGCAGCGAGTCGTCTTGGCGAAGCCCTGCACAACCCAAAAGAAACCTGGTTGGTGCGCCATGCAGCGGCGGCTGCGTTGGGCAGACAGCGCAACGAAGAGGCTCTCGAACAGTTGCTGAAAGCTACGCGCGTCAAGGAGCCGCGGGTTCGCGCGGCGGTGGCCTCGGCGCTCGGCTGCTTTCGCACGGATGCGGCCGCCAAGGCGCTCACCAAGATGCTGTCCAAAGAACGCAGCTATCAAGTCGAGGCCGCCGTAACCCGCGCCTTGGGTGGCACCCGGCAAAGCTCAGCCACGGCCGCCATCAAGCGTCAGCTAGCCAAGCCAAGTTGGGCTGACATCGTCAGCGCTGCCGCCTGCGAGGCATTGGCTTCGCTCGGCGACGACAGCGCCGTTCCGACGCTCCTCGAGCAAACGCAATACGGGGTGCCCACCCGGGCGCGTCGCAGTGCCATCCTCGCTTTGGGCCGCTTCGATGCCAGGCGCGACATCTTGCGCTGCCTCGAGCTCTTGCTCGACGATCCGCACCCTCACGTGCGCAGCGACGTCGTCACGGCCCTCGAGCGTCTCGCGGACCCGAAAGCCACGGCGCTGCTGCGCAACGCCCGTAGTCGCGAAAGCGATGCGCGCGTGCGTCGCCGGCTGGGTGAGGCGTTGCGCAACCTCGATCGCTCCGACTCGCAGACGGCGCTGAAGGACAAGCTGAGCCAAGTCGAACGTCAGCTCGAGGAGCTCCAAGGCCGAGTCAGCGTTGCGGAAGCAAAACTACGCACCACCCCCAAACCCGCACCGTCCACCAAACGCCAAAAGTGAGTCCGCGCCCCATGTCCAACCTCAGCATCGAAGAACGCGACCACACCCTCGTCATCACCATCGACCGCGAGGCGCGGAGCAACTCCCTTTCACGGGCCACTTTGAAAGAGTTCGGGGCATTGCGGAGCGTGGTTGAGAACCGCGAGCATCTGCGCGCGATCGTGATCACTGGCCGGGGCCGTCGTGCGTTCTGTGCCGGAGCGGACCTGAAGGAGCGACAATCGATGTCTCACGAGCAGGTGCGTGAGCAGCTGATGGCGTATCGCACCGAGCTGGGCTGGTTGGGCGACAGCAAGTTGCCGGTCATCGCCGCCATCAACGGCGCAGCTTTGGGAGGAGGCCTGGAGCTGGCGTTGTTGTGCGACCTGCGGGTCGCGCTGGCTCACGCCGTGTTTGGTCTGCCGGAGACGTCGCTCGCGATCATCCCGGGTGCTGGCGGCACGCAGTACCTCCCTCGGCTGATCGGTGAAGCCCGAGCCAAAGAACTCATCCTGCTCGGGCGCTCGATCGATGCTCTGACGGCTCGGGATTATGGCCTCGTCAATCACCTGTTGCCTTCCGACGCCGATGTCGTCGCTGGCACCCTCACGTTCATCGCTCCCCTGCTTGCCGGCGCCAAGTTGGCCCAAGCTGCGGCGCTGCAGGCCGTAGATCTGGCTGCGTCGACACCGCTTCACGAGGGGCTGCGGCGCGAAGTCGAGCTGTACGACGTGTGCCTGCGCAGCGAGGACCGCGGGGAAGCCTTGCGCGCACGCCGGGAACGTCGAGCACCACGTTTTCGTGGGCGATAGGGCCGCGGCGCAACGCCAGCCCCGAGCGGCCAGCGCGCGACGGCTTCACTTACGACGGAGAGGATTCACTCAGGCGTTGCTCCTCCGCCTCGTCCCAAGCTTCCCATCCCGCTCCGCCTTGAACAGGGATGGCCCGCGCCGCTGCTACGCGTTCGAGCGTCGCTTCGAGCCCCGGTCTATCGTTGACGGCGGGGAGATATTCGCGCCGACCGTCCCACAAGTCCAAGGCCACACTGGTTTTGGCATCGAGCACGATCTGCTCGAGCTGCGGCCACGTGTAGCGGCGCACATACGGGATGACCCAGCCGCGCACATCACGCGCCTCGACGCCACCCGGAAAGATGCGAACGCCTCGCATCCCAGCGCGCAGTACCGACGAGATGGAGCCCACCATCAAAACGACGACAAAGGTGCGCATACTCATGATGCGCCCCTGATCCTGCGCCACGACGTATTCGAACAGGGGACTCGTCGAGGAGCTGTTCTCGCCGAGCACGAGCAACGCACCCACGATCAGGGCAGCCACCAAGTACACGAGCGAAGGAAGTCGGGTAAGCCACGGCGGCCCGAAGCTCTGCTCCTCAGGTTGATAGGTCATGTCGAAGCCCGGAGGACGCGACGGCCGTTCAGCTACTCGAGATGCTTCCGAAATCATGAGCCTGCGACGTATATAGTCTGCCCGACGCCAACCGGGACTCGCTACCAGCAGCTCGGCTCAAAATCGCTCCTGCACGCAGCAGCAGCAGCACTCCCATTATCCGTCTTCGGTAAAGCCTCGTCTCATGCCCGTCTTGCTCACCCGCCGCGCCCCCGGATCCCCCGAACTGTCTGCGGCAAAAGTGAAACGCTGCGCTCAGCTGATGTTGGCTCACCTCAAACTCACGCAAGCCGAGCTCAGCATCTTGCTGTGCGACGATGCTCGCATCCAGGAGTTGAATCGCGAGCATCGAGGGAAGAATGCTCCGACGGACGTCTTGTCTTTTCCCTTGATGGACTTCCACGATGAGCAACTGGCGACGTTGGATGGTGGCGCCCTCGGAGATGTCGTCGTGTCCTTGGATACAGCGCAACGTCAGGCCTCGCAGCGCGGCCATGATTTGATGGCCGAGGTGACGTTTCTGCTCGCCCACGGGCTGCTTCACCTCCTGGGCTACGATCACGAGACCGACGCCGAGGAGGCCGAGATGGACGCCGCGACGCGCCGGCTGGTGGCGGCGTGTCAGCCCAGGCGGCACGAAAAAACGGCGCTTTAGGGGGGGAATCCTCGTCAGATGTCCAGCACAATCGGCGCTCGGCGCCGCCCGTGAAGCCATTTAGGCGCGTGGGTCAAGCTGGGAGGGCGCATTCGGACGTGGGAAACGTCCCCACCAACGCCAATCCGCTTGATTGGCCCAAAGTGCCCTGTTACTCGTCGCCCATGTGCTCGGCCGGTTGCCGGCGGGGGCTAGGCGGAGAAACGCGCAGGAGGAAAAATGGCTGGCAAGCGAATGACCAAAGCTCAGATCGTCACCGAAATCGCAAACATCGCGGAAGAGGACAAGAAGACGGTAAACAAGATCTTGGACTGTCTTAACGACCTCGTGACGAAGGAGCTCCACAACCCCGAGGCGGGCGGAGAGTTCGTCGTACCTGGGCTGGTTAAGCTGCGCGTGGTGGAGAAGAAGGCGACCGAAGAGCGACAGGGCATCAACCCGCACACTCGCGAACCGATGGTCATTCCCGCGAAGCCGGCGACCAAGACCGTGCGTGCGAGCGTTCTCAAAGCGCTCAAAGACCAGGTCCAGTAAGGACTCACTCAGTGCGGGGCGCGTCGCCTCGGAAGCGTGCACAACACCTGTTCCCGGCGGCGCGCGATATGCTATGCCCTGCGGCTCCATTGGGTTCGGGACACGACTTCCGAACGAGGGCAGCCCCGCATGAGCCACACTCAAGACGAACTGGTCGAACTCGCTCACCAATTTCTATATCCCAACTATCGACAGCCGCCGCTCGTGCTGCAACGCGGACGTGGCGTCGAAGTCTGGGACGTAGAGGGTAAGCGCTATCTCGACTTCTTGGCAGGCGTAGCCGTCAACGCCCTGGGTCACGCCCACCCGCGTCTGGTCGAGGCGATAAGCGCGCAGACGCGGCAGCTGACGCACGTTTCCAACTACTTCTTCAACGAGCCCAACATTCTCCTGGCGCAGCGCCTGTGCCAGCTGACGAACATGGCTCGAGCCCTGTTTTGCAATTCAGGAACCGAGGCTATCGAGGCGCTGCTGAAGCTGGCGCGCCGGCACTTCTACGGCTTGGGCCAAAAGGAGCGCCACCACATCATCGCTTTCGAGCGCTCGTTCCATGGCCGAACCATGGGGGCATTGGCAGCCACCGGGCAGGCGGGTTACCGGGAAGGCTTTGGGCCACTGGGTCCCGTCACTCACGTGCCGTATGGAGATCTGGACGCGGTCAAAGGCGCGCTCGGTCCGCATGTGGCCGGCATACTCGTCGAGCCCGTCCAAGGTGAAGGCGGCGTGGTGCCTGCACCACCCGGGTTCCTCGCCGGGTTGCGGGAGCTGTGCGACGCTCACGGCTGCCTGTTGCTGGCGGATGAAATTCAAACTGGAGTCGGTCGAACGGGCACCTTTTTGGCCTTCGAGTCCAGCGGCGTGCGCGCCGACGCCTTGGCTTTGGCCAAAGGTCTAGGTGGCGGGTTTCCGATCGGCGCCATGCTTTGTTCGGCAGCCCTCGAACGCGCCCTGCCGCCCGGCAGCCACGGCTCGACCTTTGGCGGTAACCCCTTGGCGAGTGCCACGGCACTAACGGTACTTCAAGTCATCGAGGAAGAGAATTTGATGGCGAGCGTTCGCAGCGCTGGCGAGTACCTGGACCGTCAGTTGACGGCATTATGCCGCAAACACCCGCGCAAGACCGTCACCACGCGGGGAGTCGGGTTGCTGCGTGCCCTCGAGCTCGCCCCCGAGCTCGACATCCGTGCCGTATTGAATGCCGTGCGTAGTGAAGGTCTCATGCTTTCAGTCGCGGGCGGTACGGCGCTGCGCTTTTCCCCCCCTCTCATCGTGACACCGGCTCACATCGACGAAGCGGTCGCGATCGTAGACCATGCCTTGGGCACGCAACCATGAATCACTTCATCAATCTGACGAGCCTCGGGCGAGATGCTTTGCTGCACACGCTCGATCGAGCTGCGCACTTCAAGCTCGAGCGGGGCGCTGTGCGTCACCGACAACTGCTGGCGGGCAAATCGGTGGCTCTGATTTTCGAAAAGGCATCGACGCGAACGCGACTGTCGTTGGACGTGGCGGTCACGGAGCTCGGCGGGCACCCCATAACGCTCACCAGTAACACCTCGCAGCTCGGGCGCGGTGAGCCCATCGAAGACACGGCTCGAGTCTTGTCGCGCATGGTGCACGCCATCACGCTCCGCACTTTTTCCGAAGCCACGCTGCTGCGCTTGGCGCAATACGCCAGCATCCCGGTTCTCAACGCGCTGACGGATGCCGGTCACCCGATGCAACTTCTGGCGGATCTGCAGACGGTACGTGCTGAGTTCGGTGCCCTCGACGGCATCAAGTATGCCTGGGTGGGGGACGGCAACAACATGGCCAACTCGTGGATCGAGGCCGCGGGCCTGCTTGGATTGGAGCTGTGTCTCGCGTGTCCCGAAGGCTACGAGCCAGACGCGGCACTGATTTCCCAAGCCACGGCGTTGGGTGCGAAGATAACGCTTGGTCGCGATCCTAGGCAAGCGTGCAAGGATGCTTCCGTCGTCAGCACCGATGTCTTCACGAGCATGGGTCAAGAGGCAGAAGCCAAAGCCCGGTTGGCAACGTTTGCGGGTTTTCAAGTCAACCGGGAGCTTTTGCAGCTCGCTGCCCCGAACGCCATTTTGCTCCATTGTTTGCCGGCCCACCGCGGTGAGGAGGTGAGCGCAGAAGCGCTGGAGGGCATGCACAGTCGGGTGTGGGATCAGGCGGAGGCGAGACTGCACACGTCCAAAGCCATTCTGTGCTGGGCCCTGAATGTCGAGCCCTGAACGCGTCAGCACGCCCGCTCCCTCAGCAACCGCGTCCAGCTGTTGCAGCCATTGCGGTGAAGCCGTCGACCCCCTGCGCGCCGCCCGCGTGCGCGTGATAGGTGACCAGTTCCATTATTTCTGCAGCTTTGCGTGCGCGCAAGACTACGTCCCCTCGTCGCGCGAAGACGAAGCCCCAACACCGGCATCACCCCATCGAGGCGCTGAGGGCACTGCGCTGGCGAGAGATACTGCGCTGGCGAGGGATACTGCGCCGCGTAAGGATACTGCGCCGTTGGATCTCACGGCGCTCCCTGACGTGACGGCGCTCTCTGATCTGGCTGCGCTCCCTGACGTGACGGCGCTCTCTGATCTGGCTGCGCCCCCTGACGTGCTCGAGGCTGACGGCAACGAGCGGGCACTCAGGCTGGGTGTTGCTCCGGCACCTGCCCCATCAGCGTCGCCGAGATCCGGGGCGGGCAACGTAAAGCGCGCGCGGCCGAGCGCAGCAGGGAGTGAACGCTCCGCTGCGGCTACCCACGTCGGCCCGCTCACCTCGTCTGGGCGCGCCGAAGCTCCGGTTCGAGCCGTCGCGCCGCGGCCCACGGCTTCGTCAGCCACGACGGTGGGGCGCCCGTTGTCTCTCGCGCTGGCGATTGGGTCGGCAATGCTCAGCATCCTGATGCTGTTGGCGCTCGAGGGTCGAGTGACGGACCTGTTGCGTCTGGCATTCGTCAGCGTGGCAAGCGGCGCGCTCTCCGTTTACGTCGTGCAGCGTTATCTCGCCTCGAGCAACCGCGGCACCCGCCGCGCGACTACGGGGGCCATGGCCGTATTGGGGACGGGCATCGGTGTGATCGCCACGCTGTTGGCCGCGCTCAGCATCGTTGCAATGCCCGAACAGGCATCAGCCGCGCTCAGCTTTGCTGGGGCTCAGCTGGCGATGCTTGGCGTCATACTGATTGCGGATGAGCACTTTGCGGCACCCCTCGAGTACGCGCGGGTGGAAATCGCCAATGCCCTCGATCACCCGATATTGAGGGTAAATGGTGAACAAGGCGAACGAATACCCACCGCTGAGTTGCGACCCGGTGAGGAGATCGTGGTGCACGCCGGGGAAACAATCCCCGTCGATGCTTCCATCATCGCCGGTTCGGGGGAGGTACATCCGTGGCTGAACAGTGAAACGGTGCGCAGCGTAGGCAGCGGGGATTTCGTTTATGCGGGCGCGCGCCTGGTAAGCGGGCAGCTCAGAGCGGTCGTGCGGTGGACGGGCAACGACCGCCATTGGATGCGCTTGACCAACGATCCCAACCGCCGCGTCGACCGCTGGGCGCCGGGCGTTCAGCTGGCGCGACGCTTTGCTTTGCGCGCAGCGCCTGTTGGAATGACGTTTGGGCTTTTGACCAGTCTTGCTCAAGGTCACGGCTGGGTCACCACGTCCAGCTACGTGTTGGCCGCGGCCGCTGTTTTTCTCAACCCCGCCATGGTGCGACTGATCGAGCTCGACGCCCTGCGCACGATTCTGAAGGCTCTGGCCAACGGTATCGTCGTGCGCAGCGCGGCAACGTTGGATGCGGCAGGAAAGGTATCGGCTGCCGTGTTCTGCGCACGCGGGACGCTGCTCTTGGGCGAACCTCAACTGTCTACCTTGGAAACCTTGGGCGCGCTGTCCGAGGAAGAGATCCTCGCTCTCGTCGCGGGAGCTGAACAAGCCGCCAACCACCCGATCGCCACTTCCGTCTTACGCGCCGCTCGTGAGCGCGGGGCCACTCCGGACGCCGTGCGCAGCCCGCGTTCCGAACCCGGCCTGGGAGTCACCGCCTTGGCTTCCGATGGCCGTAAACTCGTGGTCGGCAGCCGCGGTTTGATGCTCCGTGAACGGGTGAGCGTGGCACGTGCCGAACAACGCATCACCGAACTCGAAGCATCGGGAAGAACCGTGTTACTGGTCGCCCTCGGGGGCCACCTAAGCGGTATTCTAGCCCTGCAAGACGGATTGCGCGCCGGTGCAAGGGCCGCCGTCCAGCATCTGCTGGACGCTGGCATCGAGCCCATTTTACTCTCGGGGGATGCTCGAGAAACGTGTGAGGCGCTGGCACGCACCATCGACATCGATCACATCCGACCGGAAGTACTCCCAGCAGAACGAGGGCAGGAAGTAGAGCGGCTGTGCGCCGGCGGCGGAGCCGTTGCCGTGGTGGGACGCAGCCCGGTCGATGATCTGGCCTTAGCGGCCGCTTCGGTGTCGCTGGCCCTACCGAGCCAAGGATCACAAGCGGGGGGGTTCGACATCGAGCTTGCCGGTGATGAGGTACAGAAGGCCGCGCTGGCCCTGCGGCTGCTGCACCAACATCGCGCGTACGCCATTCGAGTTCTCGTGCTGCTGGCTGGGGGTGGAGCGCTTGCCATTCTGGCCAGTTTGGCACTCGCCATTCCGGCTGGCTGGGTCCCCATCTTGATGCTTGGTTTCGGCGCATCGGCCCTTCTGGCCAAGCGCCCCCCAAAAACAACCGCTATTTCCACCGCGGCAGCTTGAAGCGCTTCCGGTAGTCAACTTGCAGAGCCCGCAGCTTGACGTGGCCGCAGATGCACAGCATACCCACCAACGAGATGGCCACTGGACGGGAAAAAGGGGCATTGGCGGGCGCATCAAAACCCGCGCCGCCCAATGTCAAACGCTTGCGTGAGCAGCTCGATGCGTACATGGCTGAACAAGGACTGCGCTCCACTGGGCAACGCAGGCTCATTGTCGACGAGTTCTTTCGCGCTCCGGGCCATGTGACGATCGACGATATCTTGGAGCAGGTGCGCGCCCAAGATTCAGGCGTCGGCTATGCCACCGTCTATCGCACCATGAAGATGCTCGCGTCGGGCGGTATCGCTCACGAGCACAAGTTCACGGACGGCATGACGCGTTACGAACTTGCCGACGACGAAACGCACCACGACCATCTCATCTGTCTGCAGTGCGGACGCATCCAAGAGTTCGAAGAGCCGCTCATCGAAGAGCTCCAGGATCGCATTGCAAAGCAGTACAACTTTCACATCGTCGAGCACAAACACGAGCTCTACGGCGTCTGCGCCCAATGTCACGCCAAGGCGGCTGCGAGCGCGCGGGCCGAAGCCAGCGCCCAAGAGAAGTCATCCACGGGGGACAGTGCAGACGCGCACCCGCCACCGGCACCCGGCGACAGGACCAAGCGCAAGGCGTGAAAGGGTGAGCTGGTGTTTGTCGGCGATCGGCTCGGGAACTTGGCCCTAATCGTCCTCGCGGGACGGGCGGGTTGGCAGTGATGCCTTGCCCGTACGGCGGGGTGACGTGAGATGAACCAATGCTCAGCGTTCGGGGGATACCGAACGCAACAGTAGGGCCTGGAGTTTCAGACGCGTTGCCGTCTGAATAGGGCGCCCATCTTTGGAGACCAACGATACCCGTTGACGACTCCTATTTCCGTCACTGCGTGTATCGCGACGGGCGATCCGCAGGTTCAATCGATCTACAGCGCGCGAAAGCCGCTCGTGTATGGGATGTCCGGGAGCGGTGACTACTTCGAAGCCATCCAGCTCCCCAGTCCCCTTCTCGATGAATCGCACCGTGATTCCGTCCATGGCTTTGGTATTTCGCTCCTGTCTTGCTGCTGCGCCGCCCCTTCCGGCGCGCGCGACGACGTTTCGACACCCTTACGCGAAACAAGCTCCCGATGACCGCTCGCTCCATTGACCTCTCGAAATTGCTCGAGAGGTATCTTCGATCGTGGCCAGCCCGTCAGATGGCGCGCAAGACCCGCTCTTCAAGAGGAGCGACTCCCGATCATTCTAAGGCTCGCTTGGAATAACCCACAACCTGCAGGCTGTCCAATCTTGGCATGGGCAAAAGCCAATGCTCCTTCGCTTTGCGACCAGCGAGGACTATTCCACGAGTGAGTAGTTCGTAGGCGTAGCGTCAGGTGTACACATGACTAACGCTGGTGCGCCTCACATATAGCTCCACCGTGTACGTCTCGTAGTCCCGGGAAGCTACGAGGATGCGGCACAAGGTACGACGGGCGAATCGAGCCCACACCGTGCGCAGCTCGGGGTCGCTTCTTTTTTTGCCAATGGGAACGCGAAAACGTGTCGTATCACCGGCGTGACTCAGCCGCCGCTTTCCTTGTTCCCGCAACGTCCGGGCCAGCGCGACCCGAACCTAGTGGTGCGTCTTGGCTCACAGACGGTAACGACATGGTCGTCCACGCGGCGCCTGTGGCGCACCTTGGCGCGTGGTGTGTCCAGCGCGTTTGGCCGGGGAAGCGCCGCGGCCTTCGTCTCCTGGCGCGTGGCTGTGCGCCAGATATTCTTCACCGGCTTCGAGGCTTTGCCCCTCATCAGCGTGATTGCCCTGCTGCTCGGTGCCACCATCGTCGTGCAGGGTCAACTCTTGGCCGCAGTGCCCGGTGATATGCTCGGCGAGGTGCTGGTCGCGGTCGTACTGCGGGAGATCGCTCCCTTGGTCACGGCTATAGTCATCGCCGGTCGCTCAGGAACAGCCATGGCGACGGAACTCGGCAACATGAAAGCCAACAACGAGATCCTGGGCCTTTCTTCGCTGGGCATCGATCCGTACCGCTTTCTCGTGCTTCCGCGCTTGGTCGGGACCGTGGTCAGCGTGCTGGTGTTGACTGTGTACTTCGGAGCGCTAGCCATCGCCGGCGGTTTGGCGGCCAGCGCCGTGCTTGGGCAGGGATCCGTGGGCGGCGTACAAGCAGGATTCTCCGCCGCGCTGCTGCCGCTCGACCTGCCCTTGTTCGTCTGCAAAGGTGCGGGTTTGGGGGTGCTCGTGGGCTGGTTGTGCTGCCACTTTGGCATGGAGGTGGGTGCCTCTCCCACTGAAGTTCCTCAACGGGCGAGTCAGGCCGTGGTATCCAGCATGCTGGCCTGCGTCATCTACAACACCTTGGTGACGCTGGCGTTCTACTCCCTGGTAGGCCCACCGCTGCGCTAGGACTCAGAAACCATGAGCGGCATCGAGTTGACCAACGCCTGGTTTGGATATGGCGACGATGCCATCGTTCGAGGCGCTGAGTTGCGCATTGCGAAGGGGGCCACGGCCGTGATCACAGGGCCTAACGGTTCGGGGAAGTCGACGCTGCTGCACGCTTGTGCCGGGCTTTTGCCTTTGAGCCGCGGCACCCTCACCCTCGACGGGCACCAAGTCGACGCCGGCCGTCCGAGTGACGTGTTTCGCGCCGGTGTGCGCTGTGGCGTTGTATTTCAAGAGGGTGGGTTACTGTCGAACATGAACGCTTTGGCCAACGTCGCCTTGTCGCTACGTTACCACGCGGACGTGCTCGGGTTGAGCATCGAAGACGTCGAGCGGCGAGCCAAAGAGGCGCTCGAGCGGGTCCGCATACGCGAGCACGATTATTACTGCATCCCTGCCCACCTCTCGTTTGGCTTGCGCAAACGCCTGGCTCTGGCGCGGGCCATCGCTTTGCGACCCAACTTCTTCTTCTTCGATGATCCAGACGTTGGTCTCGATCCCCACACGGCTGCCTTGGTCCACGAGATCCTGTGTGAATACCGGGATGATCCGGAGGTCACCATGCTGGTAGCCACCAATCGTGATTTGCTGATTGATCGACTACGTGTTCCCGGTTACATCCTGCAACATGGCAGGCTCTTCGAACGGGTAGAAGCCATCGCCTAGCCCATGCCGCTCGAAAAAGAACAGCTCAGGCGTTCCCTGCGCCAGTCTCGCCAAGCCCTATCACTGGATGTTTGGCAACGAGATTCCGCCCTCGTCAACGCCCAGCTGGTAAACACCTTGCAGGCCCTGCCCGTGCGGACGGTAGCGTTGTACGCCTGCATGGAGCGACTGCGCGAGGTGGATCTCACTGCCGCTGATCCGTGGCTGCGTTCGCGCGGCGTGCGCATTGCTTATCCCGTCATGTTCGAGAACCAACGTGGCTTTGCCTGGGTGCCCGACGTGCAAGCGTTGCAATCCGCCACCCAGCGCTTCCGACAACCCCCACAGCCTTGGCAGTGGGCGCAACCGGGCGAACTCGACGTCATCATCGTCCCCATGCTCGGATTCACCCACAACGGTCACCGTATCGGATACGGCGCCGGCTTCTACGACGAAATGCTAACCCGCTTCCGCCCCCCAGCCCTAGCCATCGGCGTCGCCTTTGAAGCCCAATCCGTCCCCACCCTCCCCCTAGACCCCCACGACCAACCCTGCGACCTCATCCTCACCGAACAAACCCAATACTCCCCCCTCTTACCCTAACCCGCGCCTCCCCCCCCAAACATCGAAATAGCCCGCCTGGCTCGGCGGCAAAGCCGCCCGAGCTCCCCCCATCAAGTTCGCGCCAGTAGTCGCCGCGTGGTTTTTGGTGAGACCAAGCGAGGTCGGCGGCGAGCGCGCGGAGCCGACTTCTGTCGGCGAGCACGATTGACGTCGAGATCGCGCAGGTATCGCCAAAAAACACGGCGACTACCGTTCGATGGCGAACCAGGCGCCGGCACACGCCAAACCGAAAGCTACCGGAGCCACCGCAAGGGCAAAAACGACGGCGACTGGAGCGGCAATACTGAGCGCCCCCAGTACGCCGATGATCGCCAAGGCGGCGCCCATCGCCGGCTCCAACACGCTCGGCGCACCACTGGCCTTTGCGATCAGATAACCTGCAACAGGAAATGCGGCTAGCACCGACGTCCCCAGGAGTACGAGGGGACCATTGGCGCGCACATCGTTGGTATTGACGGCCGCGAAGTCGAGCTCGAGGCGGTGGCCTGCGTACACGGCCAGCACCAACGCCGTGAGCACGACTCCGGTAGTGACGAACGCGCCGAGGATGATCCAGTGCACCTTCAGCGCTGGTCCCAGCCTCGAGGGAGGCGGCGCCGTATGGCGCTCCAGTGCCGAGGCGAGTTGTCGCACGTCGGTGATGGGCGGCAAGCGACGCAAGGAGCGAAGCGCGATGAAACCAAGTGTCAGCATGCACGCCAGCACCGGCGCGACCATCACCGCGCTCTCGTCGCGCGCCAATAGCACGTGGTCGAACAAGCCATGAAACAGCGCCGCGGCGGCCCATGTCGGCGGCAGCCAGCGCTGGGAAGCACCGCTGCCGAGCACGTACGCCCACGTGCCGGCGAAAAACAGATGTGCCACCGTAGCCAACAGCAAACGCACCGTAAGCAGGGAATGCGCTTGTTGTTGCGCCGTCACCCACCCCTCGTACATGGCAAAACCCGCAGCCACGGTGAGCGCCGCCAGCAAGGCGTCCGCCCGCGTCGTCACGATCCGGCGCGTATGCAAGGGCCATACGGCGAACACCTTGGCTCCCTCCTCGAGCGGTGCGGCAAACAATAGGGTCGCAAACAGCGCCACCCCCAAGCCTTGCGCCGACGAGGCTGGGTCCACCCCAATCCAAGCAAACAAAAAACGTTCGGCGAGTAAACACGCGGCGGCTATCGCCGCCCCCAGCAGCGCGAGCAGCGCCAAGGCGTAGGGTCTGAAGAAGCTGTGCGCCCGCAACGAGTGACGGATAGCTATGACCAGGACGATGGCCCAGACGCCGTTGATGAGCCCGAGCATGCCCCGCGTCTCTAGAAGTGAAGACTCAGGTGCAGCGCTGCAGAGGCCGCTAGCCCTACGCCAGAACCGTCTTGCTCATAGAACCGTGGCGCCTCGCTCGGCAGAGCGTCTCGGCCTACGAAAGTCAGCTCCACGTCCCCGCGCAACCCGAGCGCAAACACCGGGGTGATGAAGTAGTCGACGCCCCCGCCGAGCGCGCCGTAGCCGCCGCTGATGACGAGCTCATCGAGGCGATCGTCGCCAATGTTGGCCGTGCGCAGGTATCCGCCACCGGCGAACAGGTACGGCTCCCATTGTCCACGGGGGATGCGCAAGGCTGCTTCCAAGCCCACCGTCCAGACGTCGAACTCGGGCAACATCGTGTACCTAAACCGCGCTCCCGCGGTGAAATACAACAAGCGCCCTCCCAAGCCCACCCCAAGCGACGGACCCAGACCCGAACCTTCGAAGTCATCGCCGTCGACAAGGTCAGCGTTGTTGATCAACGCCAAGTCTACCCACTTGATGCCGACTTCAGGGTCGATCCAAAAGTACTGCAGGCCACGTCCGGAGTCTTCGCGGTCGGCGAGCTCCAGTTGCCGGATGGTATTGACGGACTCGGGACTCGCCGGTGGAGGCGGCGGCAGCAATTCACCGCCGGGCGGCGGGGCGTAGGGCGTTTGCGCCGCGGCCAGGGGCGACCAAGCAACGGCGCCCAGCGCGCCGAGGGTCGTCCACACCCAACGCCAACGCGCGGCGCCAGGCGCTAGGGAGCGCTGGCCACACGATCCCTCGTCACGATCACGGCTCGACACCGAGGCAGCCTAGACTGCCTCGGGCAAAGCGGCAAGTTCGGCTGATAGCGGGCATCTCCACCCCGCATCACCCCTCTACGCCAGCTACCCCGTGGCGTTCACTCAAGCGTTGAACGAGCTCGGGCTGGCCCAAGCGCTCACACAGAGCGGAAAGCTTGGACGCCTCGATGCCTCGGTGCCGGAGTTGCTCGACCGACTCTGGCAAAGGCACGTCGGTGCGCAAGGTCGCCAGCGTGCGGTACAGCAGGGCCTGATCGAAGTGGGCAATGAGGTTGTCGAGCAGCGTCTGCGCCCCGCGCACCTTCACCGGCCATTGGTTGATGTCGCGCGGGATGTTCTCGAGCGAGTGACAATGGCTCAGGATGCTGCTCGCGCCTTTGGCACCCCACCGCGGCACACCGGGAATACCATCGGCGGTGTCTCCCACGAGCGCCAAGTAGTCGGGGATCGAGGCCGGCAAAATGCCAAATTTGTCACGCACGCCGGCTGCATCCAACGTGCGATTCCTGATGCGGTCCAAAGTTACCACTTTGGGATGAACCAGGCACTGCGCCAAGTCTTTGTCCGGCGAGCAGATCACCACCTGCTCGACCTCGGGCAGCGAGGCCGCGCGCGCTGCCGCCGTGGCCAAGGCGTCGTCAGCCTCGAACTCGACCATGGGCCACACCACGAGCCCCAGAGCCGCAGCGGCCTCTTCGGCGAGGCCCGCTTGGGACCAGAGCTCGGGGTCGATACCGGCGCCGGTCTTGTAACCGGCAAACAGCTGGTTGCGGAACGACTCGATGACGTGGTCGTAGGCGACGGCCACGTGGGTGACGTCGGGCAGCGCGAGCAAGGCGCTGTAGCTACGGAGTAGGCCGAGCGTTGCCCCCACCTCCTGCCCGTCCGGCGCTTGGACCTTGGGAGCGCTGTAAAAGGCCCGAAAAAGCTCGAAGGTGCCGTCAACCAGGTGGATCTTCACGCGCGGGCAGTCTCGACCCAAGTGAAGCGCCGCGCAAGCCAAAGCGCCGCCGGAGCGGACGCCAATGCTGCCAGGGACGGAAGCATTGCCAACCCGCCCAGAGCACGCTATCGAGTCAGGTCATGCGTCGTCTCCTCCCCCTCGGGTTTGCTTGTCTCAGCGTTTGGGCCGCGGGCTGCACGTTGATAACAGACGTGGACCGCAGCCAGATCCCCGATAACTTATCGGGCGGGGGCATGCGCGACGCCAGTGACGACACGACCACTGACGGCACCGACGGCACCGATATGTCGAGCATGCCGATGGGTGACGGCGCGGTCGCCGATAGTGCCGTCGCGGACGCTGCCGTAACGGATGGCGCCGTACCGGACGCTGCCGTGCTCGACGGTGCGGTGCTCGACGGCAGTCTGCCGGACGCGACCGTGCTCGACGGAGCGCTGCCCGACGCGGCGTTGCTCGATGCTGCGCTGCCCGACGCGGCCGTCATAGACGCCACCGCTCCTGACGCAGATGGCGGCGAGACCGACAACGAGGATAGCGGGGCGGACGCCGCCAGCGACGCCAGTAACTAATAGCGGCCCATGGTCAGCGCGTGTAACGCTTGGGTGGCATGCTTGCCGGACCGCGAGACCACGCGCTTGCGCACACTGCGCTGTGAGTTGCGGTGCGTGACGGAGGCAGACGCCCATGCGCTGTTCGCGGCCGCGCGTAGTCCCGAGTTCGCGCGCTGGCTGAGTTGGGATGCGCCATCGAGCGTGGAGCCGCTGGTCGAGCGCTTCCGTCAACAACGGCGCGCTTGGTATGCGGGGGACACGTTCTCCTTCAGCGCCCACGCGCTTTCGAGTGATGTGGTGGTCGGCGGGGTGGAGCTCAAGCCCGACCCCTTGCAGCCCCGGCGCGGGTGCCTGAACGTCGGTTACTGGATCCACCCTGAGCACCAGGGCAAGGGGTTAGCGACGGAACTCGTCGCCGCGGTCGTGCAATTTGGCTTTTCGCTGGGGTGCGACGAAATCGTAGCCGGCGTGGGGCTCGAGAATGCGGCCAGCCACCGCGTTTTGCAGAAGCTCGGGTTCATCGAGTTCGAACGTGCGGAGCGCTGCTCGCCGAGCAAAGCGTTCCCCAACGTGCGCTATCGCTTGGCGGCGAGCGCGACGTCGAACGCGTCGGAGCCCAGGGCGCGAGCGACGGCGCGTGAACCTCGCGCAGCGACGTCCGCTTCGGACGCGGAACAACGAACCTCATCGTGCGGCGGGTTGGCGGCCGATGAGGAGCCGACGCGGAGCGGTCGACGGGTGCTGCATTAGGTGAACGTCGAGGGGTGGGACTAGCGGCGGCGGCGAACGCGCCTCAAGAGTGCCGCTGCTACCATGGCGGCCAAGCCGAGGGCCCAGGGCTGGGGGGTGTTGGTGTTGCCCGCGCCGTTTGCTCCCACGCCGTTCACTGAGCAGCCGTACTCGACGGG
>CAZNZA010000096.1:20359-21577 GCA_964577325.1 uncultured Polyangiaceae bacterium | reverse complement strand
GCGACTGATTTTTGGGATGGGCCCAGCTTTCCTTCGTCAGCGCGCAGCTCCCGCCCACCGCTGGTGCCATCGCCAGAGCCGGGATGGGCGGGGCTGGTTGGCGCTCGAGATTCCGGGGATGCCGCTGGTGCTTTCTGCCTTGTCAGAACGTCCGGTTCCATGTGAGCTGCCAACCATGGAGCTCGACGACAGCGAAGCGGGGAGCGCACTGACGGGCGGGGGACGCGGCTCGATCCCCACGCGGTGCGGGCCGTGGCGACGCTCCTCGGCAGCGATCTCGTCGGCGGCGATCTCGTCGACGGCGATCTCGCCGGCGGCGATGTGGTCCGCAGTCATTTCGGCAGTCACCCCAGCACTCATCGCCGTCGGCGCTGCGGGCTTTGGTGTCGCCTGCGCCTCGGGTTCCGCCATCGAGTACCCCGACGTGCAGCTGGCTACGCCCAAGATCGAGCTGCACGTCGACGACGTGCGTCATGAAACACGCGAAATCATCGGCGATCGCGGGCCCCTCGAACGCGATGAACGCGACTCATTTGCCGAACGCTTTCCAACGGATGCGTTCGTCCCCCGGGTGCAGGCGCGGCTCGATGCGCTCGCGTCCCAGGGTCATCAACCGCTCGACGTCGAAGTCACCGTAGAGCGGGCAGACGTCACCTTTTTCAGCAAGTACCGCGACGAGTTCGTGCGTTACGACGTCACGTTGCGGGTGGTGACTAAAGCGCGGAGCGGCGAGCTGCTCAATCGCGGCAGAACGAGCGCTTGGCGCCAGATCCCTAAAGAGAAAGCCACGACGGCGGCGCGTTTGGACGCGCATGTGGGTGCAGCGCTCGATGCTTTCGATCGGTATTTCTCCGACGAAAGTCGCCTCGAACACATCAACGAGAACTTGGCGGCGCTGGAAAAAACCAGACAGGCGCAATAATCTCGTACCGCGTGGGTATTGGTGGGATTGCGAGCAGTCTGCCGCATTGGGTTGAGCTATACGTCACACATGGGGGCACGTACTTTCCAACGGGATGCCGACACTGATGCCTCGACCGACTCCAATTCCGAACCGTCCCAGCCGACCTGAGCTGGTCGTCATCCGTTCGGAACCGGGGCCTCGACGCGGCAATGCTGCGGTGGCCAACACCGATCCCAGCGAACCCACTTCCACCCTGACGTCGACCGTCACCTCGACGTTGACGGGGCGTTTGGCTGGCGCCACCGCCGGAGTGA
>CAZNZA010000096.1:11465-20259 GCA_964577325.1 uncultured Polyangiaceae bacterium | reverse complement strand
ACGTTGACGGGGCGTTTGGCTGGCGCCACCGCCGGAGTGAAGAGGGACATGCCCCAGGCCGGCTCCCCCCCTCACGCGGCGATTGACAGCACGGCGATTAACGGCGCGGCGATTAACAACGCAGCAACGAGCAACGCGACGATGAGCGACGCAGCGCTCGTCGAAGCGGCCCGCGCCGGTCACATGTGGGCCCAAGAAGCGCTCTTCCATCGCCACTCGCGCATGGTGCTGGGCTTGTCTCAACGCATCCTCGCGGGTCGTGACGACGCCGAAGACTTGGCCCAGGACGCGTTCATCTACGCGCTCGGACGGCTGGACACCTTGAACAATCCCCAAGCCTTCTCGTCCTGGCTGGGGTCGATCGTGGTCCGTACGGCAAGTAAACGTCTCCGGCGTCAGCGCCTGATGGTGCGTCTCGGGTTACGGCGCAACGAGCCCATCGATCCGAACACGCTCGTTTCGCGCACCGCGCCTTCGGACGTCGGCGCGGAACTGCGCGTGGTTTACAGCTTACTCAACAACATGCCTGCGGAACAACGGGTGGCTTTAGTGCTGCGTCGCGTGGAAGGCATGGAGCTCAAGGAAATCGCAGAGCACATGGGCTTGAGTTTGGCGACCGTCAAGCGGCGCCTATCAGATGCGGAGGGCCGACTCGATCGCGCGATGCTGCGCTTGTAGGGTCGGAGCAGCGCCGTTAGATGACAGCGCGGAGTTGAATGACAGCGCGGAGTTGAATGACAGCGCAAGAGTTGGATGACAGGTCGTAGAAGAGTTACAGCAGCGTAGGAGTTGAGCGAACTGAGCGCCAAGGGGGGCGTTGATTAGCTCAGCCAGCCGAGAGCAGCAGGCACGAAGAAGGTCGTCATGAACGCCGCCGAAGATAACAACACCGTTCGCAGTCGCGCCGAGTACATCGACGTCGATACGTCGCCCGAGCGCGTCTCACGGTTGTGGACCAAGATCGCGGACGAGCTTCACCCTGACGTGTCCTTCGGTCCCGGCACGGCCTTCAGAACGCCGTTTTGGCAACGGCCTCACGCCTATGTGATGGCCAGTGTGCTGGCAGTCGCCGTTGCTGGAGCCGGCTTGTGGCACCAGGTTACGGATGGTGACACGGCCACCCTCGCTGGCCTGCAGCAGGCAACGTTGGAAACGGCGGGAGATGGCATGGCCGTCGACCTGCAAGATGGGTCACACCTTGGAATTTCCGCCGAGACGCGTGTAACGGTCGAGGAACAATCGGCGCGGGAACTGCGTTTGCGGCTCGAGCACGGGAGCATCGACTGTGATGTCGTTCCCAACTCGGCGCGTAGTTTCTTGGTCCACGCGCCCGGGGTCATCGTGCGGGTGACGGGCACTCGTTTCCGCGTGGAAGTCGCGCGAGATGAACGCGCTCAAACGCTCACCCATCACGTCGAGGTGAGAGTGAGTCGAGGCTCGGTGGAGATCCACCGCCTGGATGGAACGACACCTCCCCGCACCCTCACTGCCGGCGAGGTGTTCTCGATGGACATCACCGACGACGTGCGCCAGGCGCCCATCGACGTCGTTCATGCCGACGACCTACCGAACCTCGCGCCGCGCCGTTCCGCGCAAAATTCGGCTAGCGCTGGCGCGGAAAGTGACGCTGAGGTCGAGGCGGCCACGGCCAAAGCGCTGCTCGAGAAGGGTCGCGTGGCGCGGCGTGAGGGAGTACCCGCCGCCGCCGCGCAAGCTTATCAGGAACTGATCACCCGCTTCCCTTCGGATCCCCGTGCAGGCCTTGCCGCCTTCGAGCTCGGGCGTCTGCGCATGGATAGGTTGGGTGACTTGCGCGGCGCCGTCGAAGCGCTCCGTCAAGCCGTTCGCCTAGCGCCTGGTTCCGGCTTTCGTGAAGATGCCTTGGCGCGCTTGGTCGACGCTTACGATAGGCTCGGTCAACAGAAAAGTTGCATCGCTGCGCGAGAATCGTATCTGAAGTCGTTCCCGAATGGGGTTCACGCCAACGCCGCGCGCGCGCGCTGCCGCTGAACAAGTGGAACGAACGCGGTTGGTTTTCGACCAGCTCCACGTCAAGATGCCCTGGGTCTATTCGGACGCAGGTTTTGGCATTCAATCACCGTATTTCGTTCCTGTTCACGGCGTGGCTGCTTGCAGCATTTTCCTGTGTTCTCGTCTTCAGCCGCCTTTCGCGTGCTCAGGAGCCGAACGCCTGCGGTAAGCGTCCTTGGATAGCGGTTCACTTCGCCGCAGGCAGGTGGCCGAACAAGTTCAAAGAGACGATCGTTGCCGATCTGCAAGCCAGCTTGGGCGAACGCGACATAGACGTCTGCCCCGCGCGCACCAAAAGTGAGCGCCAGGCGTTGGCTCGCATCACCTTGTCCACCCCGCGAAGGAGCCTGGTGCGCATCAGTGTGGTGGCCCGAGACGGCGACGCAAAGAAGCGAGTGAGCCGCCAGTTGTCGCTCTCGTCGGTACCTCCCGATGGCCGTGCCTTTGCCATCGCCCTGGCCACCGACGAACTCATCTCCGCCAGTTGGGAAGCACTGGCGCTGCTGCCTACGGCTCCGCGCGACTCGAGTTCGGCAGGCTCGACGTCCGCTGCCGAGGGCACAGCCCCGTTACCTTCTAGCGCGTCATCCAAGGCTGACCCCGGTGCAGCCACGACGCGGGGGTCGACGCCCGACACTGCCGGGACGGCCGAGAGATCGAGCGCTGACACGGCTGGCGTCGATGACGCGACAGCCGACGCCGTGACCACTGACGATAGCTATGCGGATAGCGCCGATGGGGCGGAGGATCTGGGCGCGCGTAACGACGCACGGCACGCCGATGAAGCCGCCGACAAGGCACTTGGGCTGTACGGCATGGCCGACATCTTCTTCTCGGGTCAACGCTACGTCGGCTCCGAGGCGCGTTTGCGCGTCGCCTTGGGCGACACGTTCGAAACGGTGAGATGGGCCTTGGAGGGTTCGCTTTCGGGAGCTAGCGGGGGCGCCGTCGACGTTGAAGGCATCGGCCAGGTGCAGTCGGGTGCCGCCCTCGCGGGGGTATGGTTGCGCTACGTGTTCAGTCGTTCGGAGGTGGTGGACATCAGCGCCGCCCTCGGTGGTCGCTTCGGGTACTACCGTTTCTCCGGAGCGTCGACGCCTGAAGCCCAAGCAGCCATTGCGCCGGGCGCTCACGTCACCGAAGCCTACTTATCTGCAGATTTACGCTTCGATGGGGAGGTAAAGATCGTCGGACCGCTGTTCTTCGCCGTAGCGCTCGGACTCGCCTATCCCATCGTCGGCATCGAGGAGCACGCGCGACAAGCAGCCACGGCCGCCCCGAGTTTCATCTTCAACCCGAGCGCGGGTTTGGTGCTGCAATGGTAACAGTGAGACACTAAGGCCGTAGCCTCACCCTTTGCGCCAGGCTTCCGGCAGATCCAACGGTTCCCGCGTCGCCATCAATGCACCCACGGGCTTGCCCATCGGCACGAGCTCGACGTGCACGCCGGCGATCTCGCACGTCGCGTTCTGCTCACAGAACTCGGCGATCTTGTCCAACATCGAGTTGGCGTGACGCGAGTCGTTGGACACGACGACGAACCCGAGTTCAGATCGCTCGTGGTCGTCCAGGTTGCCGACCTCGGCGGCCGCGACGTTGAAGCGCGCCCGCACTCGGTCCAGCAAACGTTTGACGACAGCGCGCTTGCCCTTGAGTGAGTCATTCTCGGGCAAGAACAGATGCACGCGACAAGCTCCCACGATCATGTGAACCAGCATACGCCAAAGCTTGACCTGCACCAGCACGAACCACGGATGTCTCAGCGTCTCGGCGTCTCAGCGTCTCGGCGTCTCAGCGTCTCAGCGCCCACCCGAAATATCCAAACAAGCCCCGGTGACGTACGACGCCTCGGGCGAAAGCAACCAGAGGATGGCGTTGGCCACTTCTTCCGCTTGTCCGCCGCGTTGCAGCGGCACTCCTCCCTGCAGGCGCGCGATGCGGTTTGGCTCACCGCCTCGGGCGTGGATTTCGGTATGGATCAAACCCGGACGCACCGCATTGACGCGGATCCCTTGCGGCCCCACTTCCTTGGCCAGGCCGATCGTGAAGGTGTCGATGGCGCCTTTGGCTGCCGCGTAATCGACGTACTCGTTGGGCGACCCCAAGCGCGCCGCCATCGAAGATACGTTGACGATGGCGCCCCCTGCCCCTCCGGCCGCGGGAGACATGCGGCGAATGGCAGCTTTCGCGCACAGAAAGCTGCCGAACACGTTGACCGAAAACACCCGTTGCAGGCGCGCCAAGTCGATGTCCTCGACGCGACACTGAACCTCGAGCACGCCCGCGTTGTTCACCAGCGCCGTTACCGCCCCAAGCTCCCTTTCCACGTGTCCGAACAAGTGCTCCACGTCGCATTCGCGACTGACATCCGCCCGACACGCCGTGGCGCGCACTCCAGTGGCCTGCAGCTCGCGCACGAGGTCCGCCGCAAGCTCCTCGCCGGTGAGATAACTGACCGCGACGGCGTAGCCGCGGGCGGCTGCCAAACGAGCGGTGGCCGCTCCGATGCCTCGACTGCCCCCGGTCACGAGCATGACGGGCGGTACCGCTTCCATGGTCGAAAGCTCGCACGGCGAGTAGGTCGGATCAAGAGCGGCGGACTCTGGAGTCGAGCCTCATCAATACGCGTCCGCCGCGAGTTCTTTGGCGGTGGGCAGATCGAGGGAGAGTTCGGGTACGGCCGCCGCACCACCCTCCAGGTAGCGATATCGGGCCCAGTTGCCGAGTACGCGCTGCACATAGGTGCGCGTCTCGGCGTAGATGATGCGAGGCACGAACAGGTCCAAGGGCAAGTCCCCTCCAGTTTCGAGCCAGCGCGTGGCCGCTCCCGGACCCGCGTTGTAGCCTGCTGCGGCCAACGCCAGGTGGCCGTCGAAGCGACGCAACAGCGTGCCGAGGTAATACGCGCCAAGCTCGATGTTGAAGGCCGGCGTGAGCAACGACTTCTTGCTGTATTCTACACCGAGGTCAGCGGCGGCGCGGCGCGCGGTGGGCTCGATGACTTGCATCAGGCCGTAGGCCGCCGCAGGAGAACGCACGGTCGGGTGGAAGGCGCTCTCTTGGCGCATCACCGCGTGCACCATGCCGCTCGTCAAGCCGTGACGCGCTTCGCTCTCGGCAACGAATTGTGCGTATGGCCGAGGGTAGATGCAATCCCACATCCATTGCGTCTCCGCGGTCGGTGCTTGCATCACGACGCGTTCACGGATGGCACTCAAGCCGGCACGGTAGCGTAAGCGAGCGGTCGACAACTGGCCGTAGACTTCACACTTGGCTTCTGTCTGCCGCGGAGTGAACTGCGCAAAAAACCCGTCCCCCTGCTCGGACAGTTCAGTTTCGGCGTCTATGTCCAAGCCCAAGCTCACCAGCTGCTGAACCTTGTCCGGCAGCTGGATACGCAACGGCGGCGCAGTGGAAGCCGCGTCATCGGCGGCATCAAGAATCGGCCCCGGCGGCTCCAGACCCATCTGGCGCAGACGGGCCGCACTCACCAAAGCGGCGAAAGATAACGGACGACTGGCGATGACGGCGCGAAAACCGTCGGCCGCCGCCTGCTCCTTGCCCGAGTACAGCAGCGCCAAGGCGTGCAGGTGACTGGCCATGGCGTGTTCACGCTCGGAGCGCGTGGCGTCCAACACCTTCTCGACAGCGGCGACCGCGCGCGCGTCCTTCATCGCCAACAACGCGATGGCGCGTTCATAACGAGCACTCGCGACCTCTGCCCGATGCCGCGGCGTGCGCTTGTAGCGTTCGATGAAGGTCGTGTGCGCCTTCTCCGCCTGCTCCCATTTGCCCAGCGCGTACCACAGGCGACCAATCAACTGGCGCGCCTGAAAGGCGTACTTCGAACTGGGGTAAGCACGGATCAAGGATTGGTAGCGGGTAATCGCCAGCTCGTCACGGTGCGCTCGGGACAACGCGCGCGCGGAATAAAAAGTGTCTGACGCACGGTGCGCGGCAGACATCCGGGCACTGTTTTGAAAGAGCTCCGCGGCCTTGAGATAGTCGCGGCGCGATGTGTAGTAGGCCCAAGCCAGCGTACGTTGCAGCGCCGATTGCTGAATCCCCGTACCGGGCGCCGCAGCCAAGGCCTCGAGCGCCGCTTGGGTGTCGTCCAGGCGCCCCGCACGAGCGAAGGCTTCGGCTCGCGCGTAGTGATCGTTTTTAGTGAACACCTCTGGCGGCTCGAGCGCACGTAGCGCCTCCCACGCTTTGGGGCCGTGTTCAGTCGTCGGCGCGTGCAGAGCAATCCAGCGGTAGTCCGTTCGCGCGTTGCCCCCCAATTTGAGCGCCTGCCACAACTCCGCTCGCGTAGCGCGCAGGGCGGCTTTGAGGGCCAGGGGGTGTTTCTTGAAGTTCTTGAAGGCCTGGTCTAGCGCCCGTTGCGCCTGCCCGGTGTCGCCAGCTCGCAACCAAGCCCGCGCCGCGTCCAGTTTGCTCGCCGCATCGCTGCGTGCTTCGTAATAACGCGCAGCTTCGGCGAAGGGCCCCACTTCCATGGCGGCGCGGGCGCGCATGCGCAGGATTTCTTCGGTGAAGGCGCCAAGCTGCCCCTCGAGCCCATTGACCAGATCGATCACCCGCGGGTGGTCGTCGAGCTCCGCGGCAATGCGTGCACGCACGTAGCGCAAGAGCGGCTCGGTCGGGTGGGGATGGACACCATCGAACGCCACAGCCGCATCCTGCCACCGCTGTTCGGAGACGGCGCGCCGCCACTCTGGCTCCGGCACTTCAGGAGCGTGTTCACCCGCGCTCGGCGGCGGCTGCGAGGTCGCTATCAGGGCTGCATCGCCGGGAAAGCTCGTGGCTTGGCTGGGTCGGGCCGGGCTCTTGCACCCTTGGGCAGCAACGACGACTAGACCTGCGAGGAGACAGCGCCCGAACCGGTTCCGGCGCTCCCGCCCTCTCTCGCTCCGTCTCACCATCCGCTCCTCCAGGTGGCCGAAAGCGTCAAGCGATGCGCCGGCATTGCGCGCGCTTCATCCACCAACCACTGCGCTTGATACTCGGTTCCGAGCGAGAAGCTGCGGTCCAAGAGGTATTCGACCCCTACGCCTCCCACGACCGCCGCTCCGAGGCTCGTGTCGTCGCTGAAGCGCATGAATCCTCCCGCTCCCGCACGCAAGTAGGGCACCCAGCGCAGCACGTCGAACTTGTACACGAGGGATGGCACCAGCTGAACCACGACCGGTTCTTGCGCGTCATCCCGCCACCACGCCCCTGCCGCCTCCAGCTGCACGTCCCAAGCTGACGTCAATCCATAGCCGGCCCGCAACGCCAGGACCGGAGACGGCCCAAGCCGCGTCGAAGCCGTAGCTCCCGCCAGGCCGCCAGCCGTCCACTCCCCCTCGAGCGCCAGCAGGGGGGTCGAATATACCAACGGCAGCACAAGCGCCGCGCGAGCCCACGGCGACTTCAGCGGATATCGCCCACGAAGCATGCTTGTAAGTGACCACAGCTGACGGAACGGGCCAAGTCCTTGAGGCGTTAGCGGCATCGGCTGGGTCTAGCTGCTGGCGGCTCTAATCCAACCACGTCCCGCCGAGGGCCAGCCCGGGCCAAGGGACGATGGGCTCCCTGCTATTGAACGTCATCAAGCCGTTGACGCTGAGGCGAAAGAAGAAGCCGCCCTGTCGCGACTGGTAGCGATACGCCACGAGCGGGCCCGGTAGCAAATCCACGTCGTTGAGGAACCACACTGAAAGCCCAGCCCCAACCTCCAACTGGTGTTCGTTTCCCAACAGGAAGGATGCGTTCGCCCAAGGCACCGCGCCCCAGCCCTCGCGACCGAGTGAGGGTGCAGCACCAAGCCCCACGCCGACGGCCAACGATTGAATCGGACGGTAATCGAAGCCGAGGCCCACGCCGAGCGCGGGACCGAATAGCGACAAGTACACGGCTGACTGCTGGCTGTACTCGTCGGAGTCGGATTCGCAAGCAGCGCCGTAACAAGGACCAGCGGAAGGTTCGTGATCCACATTTGCGGGGGGCTCAGTTGCCGTGGGCTCAGTTGCTGTGGGCGCAGACGCCGTGGGCTCGGTGGCTGGCGCAGCCGGCTGAACCGGCGCCCCGATCGCTAGCTCCGGCGAGTCGATGACTGAGTGAGAGGAGCCGCTCTCCTCCGCCGCCGACGCGCTTCCAGTCGCCATGAATGAGCCAAGTATGAAAGCCGCAAACCAATTGCCGTAGGGAGACGACATGTCAAAAGCTAATTCAGCCACGTGCCGCCGAGAGCGAGACCGGGCCAAGGAACGATCGAGATATCGTGGTCGAACGTGATGAGGCCATTGACGCTGAGGCGGAAAAAGAACCCCCCGTCTGTTGGCTGGTAGCGATACGCCACGAGCGGACTCGGTACCACCCGCAGGTCGTCGTCGAACCACACCGAAAGCCCAGCCCCAAGTTCCAAGTTGTGATCGTCGCCAATCAGCATCGATGCGTTGACCCAAGGTGTCCAAAAGGACTCACACACGAAAATGCAGACTGCCAGGCCGCCAATTCCACCGCCCACGGCCACATCCGGGATCGGGGTATAGTCGAAACCCAACCCCACGCCCGTAGCAGGACCGAGCAGCGCCAGGTATACGGCCATGGGCTGTCGCGCTTGAGGAGCACCAGGTTGGTGGGGACCAGGTTCGCAGTCGGCTGCCTCGCAAGCGGCGGCGGGAGCGTCCCCAGCGGGAGCTGCCGCGGGTGCATCCCTTTTGACGGGCACCCCCGCCGCCAGCTCCGGTGCGACGATTTCAGGCGCGACGCCTTCAGG
>CAZNZA010000096.1:6262-11365 GCA_964577325.1 uncultured Polyangiaceae bacterium | reverse complement strand
CGGGCACCCCCGCCGCCAGCTCCGGTGCGACGATTTCAGGCGCGACGCCTTCAGGTCCGGTCGAGCCCCGGGCTTCAGCGGTCAACGAGCCAATGGCAAAGCCAAGCGCGGCCTCTCCGAGGCCGCGCCACAGGTCAACTCTGTTTGGCATCCCCGCGCGCGAAGATCGACGCGACGTAGTTGAGCACGTCCGTGGCGCTGACCTCGTTGTAGCCGAAGTAACGCATGAGACGACTCTTGATGATGTCGATCTTCTCTTGCGTCTCCTTGTCGACGACGGCGGACACGAGCGTCTTGAGCTTGATGCTGTCCTTCTGATCTTCGAACAGCTTGAGCTCGAGGGCGCGTCGGAGGCGGTCGTTGGTCTGCCAGTCGAACTTCTTGCCCTCGATGGCTTTGGCGCCGATGAAGTTCATGATCTCGCGGCGGAAGTCGTCCTTGCGGTTCTCCGGGATGTCGATCTTCTCTTCGATGGCCCGCATCAAGCGCTCGTCTGGAGCCTCGTCTTGCCCCGTGTAGCGGTTCTTGAGCTTCTCCTTGAGCGTGTAGGCCTTGATGTTGTCGATGTAGTTGCCCGCCAATTTGCTGATGGCCTCTTCGTCGGCACTGATCGCGCGCTGCACCTCGTTCTTCACGATCTCGTCGTACTCCGACTTCACCACGGTGATGAGCTCGCGATAACGCTTGCGCAGGTCTTCGGCGGTGATGAGCGAATGTCCCACCAGTCCCTTCTCGAGCTCGTTGAGCACCATGAAGGGGTTAATGGTCCCTTCCGCGACGTCACTCACCAAAGCGTTGGAGATCTTGTCCTGGACGTAACGCGGGCTGATCCCGGTCATGCCCTCTTGTTTACTCTCCTTGCGCAACTCTTTGACCGTATCCTGAGAATATCCCGGCAACGCCTTGCCGTCGTACAGCTTCATCTTCTGAATGAGCTGCAGGTTGTGCTTCTTGGGTTCTTCCAAGCGCGTGAGCACGGCCCACATGGCTGCGACTTCGGCGGTGTGTGGCGCGATGTGCTTGCCCTTGACGCGGGTCGGATTGAACTCCTTCTCGTAAATGCGGATCTCGTCCGACAGGCGGGTGATGTACGGGATGTCGATCTTGATCGTACGGTCGCGCAAGGCCTCCATGAACTCGTTGTTCACGAGCCGCTTGTACTCCGCCTCGTTGGTGTGCCCGATGATGACTTCATCGATGTCGGTCTGAGCGAACTTCTTGGGCTTGATCTTGTGCTCTTGCGACGCGCCGAGCAGGTCGTAAAGGAACGCCACGTCGAGCTTGAGCATCTCCACGAATTCGACGATGCCGCGGTTGGCGATGTTGAACTCGCCGTCGAAGTTGAACGCGCGCGGATCGGAGTCGGAGCCGTACTCGGCGATCTTGCGGTAGTTGATGTCGCCCGTAAGCTCCGTCGAATCCTGGTTCTTCTCGTCCTTCGGCTGGAAGGTCCCGATCCCGACCCGGTCCTTCTCACTCAGCACCAAGCGGCGAACACGCACGTGCTTGGACACGACCTTGCCCCAGTCGCCCCCGTACTTGAGCATCAACCCCTGAAAGATGAAGCGGCTGGCAGGATCGAGATCGCCCTCTACCTTGATGCTGAAGCCGTTGCCTCCGAGATCGGCCTGCTTTATCGCCTGCTCGCGCCACGCCAAGGGAATGATTCGGAGCGGCTCGTCATGCATCGGAGAGTCGAACTCGTCTTCGTTTCCGCTCGCGAGACCAGTGCCCTTCAGGTTAACCCATTTGAACGTGTACAGAGCACCGTCGGGCGTCTTGGAGTAAGCCTCCAGGCCCTTCTTGAGCATGCGCGCAATGGTGCTTTTGCTCGAGCCCACCGGTCCGTGCAGCAGGATCACGCGCTTCTCCGGGCCGTAGCCTTCGGCGGCCGCCTTGAGCACGTTCATCAGACGCATCAAAGGGATATCGAGGCCGAACACGGCGTCTCGCCCCTGATCGATGGGATCCTGGAAAAAGTGGTAACGCGTCAGGCGCTTCTTGTTGTCGACGTATTCATCGGTGCCGTACGACAAGACCATGTCGTAGACGCGCTGGAAGGCGTTGCGGGTAACCTTGGGTCGTTCACGAATGAGTTGCAGGTACTCTTCGAATGACCCTTCCCAAGACAAGTCTCGGTACAGGTCATAGTCCTGCAGTTGGGCGATCTTGCTAGTAAGCTCTCCGGGATCTAGTGACACACGTCCTCCGTCCGGGTTTTAAGTGTCCGACGCGCCGCGGGACGTTGCCGAGCGCACGTGAAACATAGCAACAATGCCTGCCCGTGCCCCAATTGATGTGATGTCGAGCGGCCGGTATTTGGCCGCGGCAACTGGGCGCCGGTCCGGCGCTGCTGTCGAAGTGCTCAAGGAGCGGTGTGGCGGGCCAAGATCTCCAACACTTCGGACAGGGCCGGTTTTGCGTTGCCCGATTCGTCACGCAAGCCGATGCTACAGCGCAGCTCGGTGGGCATCGAAGCGGGGAACCATGAAGATGCCCACGTCTCGCAGTGATCGCGCGTTGGATCATCGAGCGCGGATATGACTACTGCTGCAAGCCGCTCGGGGGGTTCGACGAGGGCTGCGCGCAGGCCGGAGAAAAACTCGCGTTGAGCCTGTTCGTCGTGGGCACTTGGATAAGCGAGGTCGCGGAACACGAAAGGCTTGCCGTACGTGGCTATGGCTTCGACGCTTTGTCGCCACTGCTGCGTCGCCGCGCTGGGCGACAACGCTTTTCCGGCTTCGTCCAAGCCGTCGAAGGTCAAGCCGAAAACCTGTGTTCCTTCAACCCACATCTCGGGCACACCCCCACCCACCCCGGCCGTCGCACTCAAGCCCAAGCCGACGCTCGAGCCAGACGGCAATTGGGGGTGTGCGGCTGCATACGCCAGTGCATCGCTCACCGCCGACACCCATGCGGCATGCTCGCCAGCGTCTTCTCCGCCGGGTACGTGCTTGTCCAGGCGCTCGCCCAAAATGAGATAAGTGAAAGGCGCGTCGTGCTCGAACAGCGCCATGGCCTCGTCGATGCTCGCCATCAGATCCGACGCCGCGGCGAGCGTGGTGACGGGCAAGGTGAGGATGACGTCGAGCTCCGCCGTACTCGCCAGCTGCTGGAGCAGAGCCCGGGCATCTGCAGGCTGTTCGGTCGTCACGGTCAGCGCATTCGAACCCAAGGCGAGCGCCTCGAGCAGCTCGAGGTCCGTGACGACGGCGCCGGCATCAGCTCGCCCGAACGCCGGCTGCACGCCAATACGCAGACGGGGAGCCCGGCCGGCGTCAACCGGTACCGCTGCTGCTCCATCGGGCGGCGCGTCGGGCATGGCTGCGTCGCTCGTCACCGGTGATACGGCCGCATCAGTGGGCGCGCTCGGCGACGCTGCATCCTGCCCAGAAGCGGTGGGTGTCGAAATAACAGGAGCCGGCACCGTCGCTATCCCCGCTTCAGCTACGGCGGCATCCCCGGCATCGGCGCCTGCATCCGTCCGTAAGAACCACGTGCTGGATTGTGTATCGCGGCAGCTCGCCGCGCCGATGATACTCAACGCAGCAAGCAGTCGAACGCGCCCTGGTCGGGAAAAAGCCACAGTACCCACATTGTGGGACGCTAGCTGCAAGGTTGTCGCGCGTAAAGCCCGACGTCCCTTGCCCCGGGTCGTGTCAGGCGGCGACGGAATTTAGCGGCGGCGCCGTGCCGGAGCGGAAGGCGGCCGCGACGGCGAGTTTCGAAACGGTTGGATACGTTGACGAACCGGCGCAGTACGCGGCACGGCGCGGCTCGGCACCGCACGTCGCGATTCTGAACGTCGCGATTCTGAACGTCGCGACTCCGAACGGCTCGGCTCGGAACGGCGTGCCGGTGCCTGGGTGCGCGGTGACGGCTTGGGCGGCGCGGCCGTACGTGGAATGCTGCGCGGCGATGGCTTGGGCGGCGCGGCGGTACGCGGAATGCTGCGCGGCGACGGCTTGCGCGGCACGGCCGTACGCGGGACGGCGCGCGGCGACGGCTTGGGCGGCGCCATGCGCGTGGGCGGTTTGGCTCGCGGGGCCACCCGCTTTGCGGGAGCGGCAGCCGACGGCACGCGGCGTTCCGTCGCGCGGGCATCGACGCGCGGCGGGAGCCGTTCACGTGTCGGGGCCAACGCCGGTCGCATAGGGCGTCGAGCCCGATCGATGCGCGGTGCGACACGCGGTGCGCCAGGTGTTAACGTTCGCGTCCGGCGCTCGAGTGTGGGTGGCAGCGCTCGACGCACAGGCGCCTCCGGAGTGGCAGACGACCGTCTCAGCGGGGCCGCCTGCGCCCCTGCCGGCACGCGCCGCTGCGGCCCGGAAAGGGTCGACTCAGGGAGCTTACGCGCTGTGCCGCGCGCCATCGCTATGGCTTTTGGATTGGGCAGCACGCGCGCGGCCGGACGGGCGCGGGGAGGAATATGGCTGACAGGCGGACTCACCGCCACGGCGGCAACACGGTTGCGGTGGCGATACGGCCGCGAGCGGTGAATGAGACGCCGCACCCGGTGACGCTCCCAGATGACGTAACTCGCCACGCTCGGGTAGAATGCATAGTCGTAGGGACAGAACACGTATGGCACCGGATAGTAGCGGCCGATGGCTACCGCCATGCCCCCGCGCCAGATGTAACGCGGCGGCAGTGGGCCCCAGCCAATGTAGGCGTAGGGGCTGGTGAAAGTTCGGAACTCCACCCATGCGTGGGAATAGCGACGCCCGGCGATCCACCCCCATCCGTAATCCGGCGTCCACACCCAACGCCCATAGTGAAACACGACCCAGCCAAACGGATAGTCACTCACCCAAATCCAATCGCCGGCAGTGGTGAGCGACCAGTGCCCACGGGTGACGTACGGACTGAACCGTGAACCTACCACACGCCGCTCGGGCACCCACACCGTGCCGTAGTGCGGATGATCGACCCACGTGCCGTAGTCGCGCAGGTACGGGTCGAAGTCCGTCAGTGCCGAAGGATCGCGGTCCTCGAGCTCGACCTCCGAGTTGCCGAGCACGGGGGCGGGTGCGTCATCGGTCGGGGCCTCGTACACCTCGGGTTGCCCGTGTTCGTTGATCGCCGCAGCCGGCGCGTCGTAGC
>CAZNZA010000096.1:3007-6162 GCA_964577325.1 uncultured Polyangiaceae bacterium | reverse complement strand
TCGTGCGGCGCTTGCTCGGCGTAGAGCGGCCCGTCATCGGGCGAAAGCACGAAGGGCTCATCCGGCGTTACGACGGGAGCGGCGTTCGCCGGCGCGCACGCGGTCGGCAGCGCGGCAAGCAGGACAACCGCCAGCGACTTCACGGAACGGCCAAAGAATTTTCCAGAGGTACGGCTCATGTTGCGATCTCCAAGTGGCGCGGCATCCGCGCGTAAGCTCCAGACACCACCGGTATAAGACGCGAGCGCGCCCGCGCGAGTGCCCAGCTCAACGTACGTCGGGGACGCGTTCAGCCTGCCGCGCTTCATGGGCATGTGCCACCCCCCAAGTGCCACACCGGCTGACGTCTCAGCGTGCTTTGCCGGATAGGCGCGGAACTTCAAGGCTTGAAGCGGGGCGAACACCAATAGGTGCCCGCCCCGCGTTCGCTTCGGATCCGTCAGTGCAGCCCGCGGCTCATGCCGTGGCCGTCGTCAGAGGCTTGCTGCCCAAGGCGGCCACCACTTTATCCTCCAGAGCAAGTCGTCCGCCGCCGCGGAGAGTTACGGCCGCCGATATCGCCATCGCCAAAAGGTGGTATTCGAACCCCTCTCCTGATTGGTTGCCTCCCCAGTTCATGAAGAAGCCATAGTCGAGGTGCGCCGTGACTGCGGCGCCGAGCATCACCACACCGATGGCGAAGGCCATCAAGCGGCTCCCCAAACCAAAGGCCAAGAGCAACGCACCGATGCACTCGATGAGGATGACGAGCAAAGCGATGAACGTCGGTAGTCCCGCCGCCCCCGTCAAAAATTGCATGCTGCCCGCAAAGCCGTAACCCCCGAACCAGCCGAAGAGTTTCTGCGCGCCGTGGGGAAACATCACACCGGCGAGCGTGACGCGCAGCACGAATTGAGTCCAGGAGCCGTCGTTCTTGAACAGCGCGTTGATGAGAGATGGATTCGCAACGGGTGTGTTTGTAAAATGTGAAGTAGTCGTCATGGGTCCCTCGTTTGGGCGAGTGTCCGAGTCGCAGCCGTCAGTCGGATCGGCGCCGCACTCGGTGAACACTCCCTCTTCTTCTTTGTTTCGCTGTTGATTAGGCACTGCAGTTTCGCAGTGAGGGGATGGTGCGCCTCGAAAAGACATCTGTCTAATCGATGATTCTGATATAGATCATCGGTATGGCCGATATCTTCTCCACCAACGCGAACCTGCTGGTTGCTTTCGCCGTGCTGGCTGAAGAGCGCAGCGTGACGCGGGCGGCGCGCCGCTTTGGCATCTCCCAATCGGCGATGAGCGGCGTGCTTGCCCAACTGCGAGATCTTTTCGATGACCCGCTGCTGGTCCGCGCGGGTAACCTCATGGCGCTCACTCCGCGTGCTGACGCGCTCGCAAAACGCGTGTGTGCCAGCGTGGCCGAGCTCGATCTGGCCCTGACACAGCCCGGCTCCTTCGAGCCTGCCAAAAGTCATGCTCGCTTCGTGCTGGCGATGAGCGACTACACCGCACTGGTGCTCCTGCCCCCTTTGATGGAGCGACTCACTCTGTTGGCACCCAAGGCATCCGTACAAGTGCTGCCGTGGGGTAAACTAGAGGCGACGCCGGCTTTAGCTGAAGGTGGCGTCGATGTGATGGTGGGTATTCTCGAGCACGCCAAGCTACCGCCGGGGTTTCATCGCCAGCCGGTGTTCGAAGACCGATTCGTTTGCATCGTGCGCAAAGACCACCCCACGGTGGGCCGCGAGTTGACGCTGGAGACGTATCTGAAGCTCTCCCACGTGATCGTGACCGAAAAGCCGTGGGCATCAGGCGTCGTGGACAAGGCACTCGAACGCTTGGGCCATTCTCGCACCATCGGTCTCCGCGTCCCACACTACTCGATCGTCCCCCAAGTCGTGGCAACCAGCGATCTCATCGCTGCTATAGATGAACGATTCGCTCGCCGCTTCGTGTCCGCCTTACCCTTGCGTATCGTCGAACCACCGCTGAAGTTGCGTTCGGTGCCCGTCGACCTGCTTTGGCACAGTCGCACGGCTGACGACCCCGCCCGGAAGTGGTTGCGTCAGTGCATCACTGACGTGGCGGCCACCTTGCCGCCCGTTGGAGTTGCCCAAACGCGCCGGCCCAAGGCTACGCGCAAGCCGCGCGCCGCTTTGACCCGCTTGTGAACGACTGCCCGCTGCGTGCATCCCGTGCACGAGCCAGGCGGGCCAATCATCACTTCTGGAACACGAGACGAGCCCCTGCGAAGCTCGGATCGCGGGGCAGCCTTCAATTTTCCGAAGCGTCAGCAGCGCTATCCGCGAGGGCAAGCGCCACCTCGACAGCGTCAGCGACACCAGCTAAACCCCCTTCTCTTTCGCCAGGAAACCTACGTTCATGCCTAGCCTCCGGATCCCAAGCGCGGTGCTTCAACCGTCCTCTTGCCTTGCTTCGTTACCCATTGCTTCGCGCCCAGTCGTTGCTTTGCTATCAACGAAAGGTGCAGCGGTGCTCGCGACGTTAGCTCTCATCGGCTGCGGTAGCACCGACGACGGCACGAGCTCCAATCCCAGTACTCCCGGGACGGACAACACGTTGGGCGGCGGACCGTCAGCGGTCGTGGCTCCAGGCGGGCCGCCCGGAGACAGCGCGGGTATGAACGGTGTCACGCCATCCGTGAACCCCGCGCAGCCGACAAGCTCCGTGCAGCCGGCAAACCCGGCGCAGCCTGTGAATCCAGCTCAGCCAGTCGTTCCAGCGCAGCCCATGAGCTCCGGACCTACCCCAAGCGCCACCGTACCTGCAACGTCGGGTGGCGTTACCCCAGGTCCCACCCCAACCCAGAGTCCGCCCCCCGACGCTAGCCAGACGCCCGTCTCGCCCACGGGTCAAGACCCCGGGCCGACGCCCACCCCCGCTCCAAGCGACGACGGGGATTCGACCACTCCCGATAATCCGTCACCCACCGACCCAGTGCAAACAGACGCGGCACAAACTGACGTAACGCAAACCGACGTGGGCGCGGACACATCGAGCGATCCCGGTCAAGGGAGCGACACGAGTGACGACCCCTCCGATCCAGGCCCCGAACAACCCTCTGGGGGTGATTGCGGCGGTTCTCTGCTCGTGTGCGACGACTTCGAGAACGTAAGCGCTGGGGGTTACCCGGATGCCAACGTCTGGTCGATGGT
>CAZNZA010000096.1:0-2907 GCA_964577325.1 uncultured Polyangiaceae bacterium | reverse complement strand
CGGCGAGCGGCCGGAGTTTCCCCGCCGCGCGCCGGTCGATGGAGGCGAAGGGTCGTCGAACATCGGCACCGATGGCGGAACAACTGGTACCGGAACAAGCGATGGCGGAGCATCGTTCCCGCACGAGGACGCGGACGCCAGCGCGGATACTGAGTGGGACGCTGGCATCGGGTCTTCTGGCGACGGGGATGCCAGTTCCTCGGGTGGTGCGACCAGTGACGACGAAACCGCCGGCTCCGGCGACAGCTCCGCGCCGCCTGACGGCGCTGCGGAAGCGGGGTGCGGGGCTGCTTGTGAGCCGGGCAGCATCGCTTGCTTGGACGGCGTGCCGCACGAATGTGAAGAGGCGAACGGCTGTTCCACCTGGGTCGTTCACGCGGCATGCGAGACGTGTGAGATGCCGGATAGCGTCGAACCGCTCTCGCCGATGCGCGGCGCCTATACCGGTAGTTTGCACGCCCCATCCGCCCGCGGCACGCTGAGACCGACGCTCGAATGGACGGACTCCAGCGTTGAATGCGGCGACGTCAGCTATCAGGTACAGATGGACGATTCGTGCGTGCCTGGCGAGTTGGAGTCGTGTTCCTTCGAAACCGCCGAGATTGACGTGCAGGTCGAGGGAACGTCGTTTCGTCCGCCTGCCGATCTACCGGTCGCCGTCGAGGCACCGGTAGGCGCTCTGTATGCCTGGCGCGTGCGTGCGTGTACCTGGGGCACACAATGCTCCTCATGGTCGAGCGTGGCGTATCTTCACGTAGGGCGTACGGAGCAGGACCTCAACGGCGACGGCTACGCCGACGTCGTCGTGCCGGTGGTATCTGCCGACGGCGAGGAAGGCTTCGACGTCTACCGAGGTGGTCGCAACTTCAATGGCATCGTGGATGCGCACGTTCCGCTCGAGTACTTTCATAGGTACGAGCCGAGATTTGTAGGCGATATAAACGCCGACGGCTTTGGTGACATCGCGTTCATTGAAGGCGCCAATGCTCTATGCTCTTCGACGGGCCTCAACGTCGCCCTGTTGCATGGCGCCAGTGACGTAGATGGCTTGAGCTTCGACCACTTGTGTCGGACCGCGGGCTCTCCTTCAGTCAGTTTAGGAGTGACCCACGCTGGTGATTTGGACGGCGATGGTTTCGCGGACCTACCGGTCGCGCGCGACCTCTCGTCGACGGAGAATAGCATCTACTTCCTTTCGGGAGGTGTGACTATCGCTACGACTCCCACCGTCGAGCTGGACACTCGTACCGGCGCTCCCTACGCGCATACCGAGGTGGCCGGCGTCGCCATGGCTGGAGGCGGCGACTTCAACAGCGATAGCTACGCGGATCTACTGACGGTCGGCAGTGGCGTCACCGAGGATGTCGTCGTGGGACGGCTATACCTGGGGGCAGCCGAGCTCAATCGTGAGTTTACTCAAACCATTGAATACGCCGAGGACTGCAACATGATTGTTTGGCTTGCGCGCCTAGGCGACGTAACAGACGACGGCAAGGACGATTGGGCTCTAAGCTGCGAAAAGTCGAACCCTCCAAAGCTTGCGCGGTTCGGCCTGCTGCCAGGTGGCACCACGCTCCCGACCTCGCTCGTGCAATCCTTCACGAGCGAGACCAAACTTACTGCCGTTTCGCCCGCCCTCGACTTCGACAATGACGGCACGCGTGAGGTGTTCGTCGGAGGAGAAAGTGCCCAGGCGCTCATCTGGCGCCAGCAAGATTTCGATGCGGACAATCCGCCGCAATTCAGCGACTTGATGGACGTGGAGCTTCTCAGCGTCGCCGACCACGACGGTGACGGTCGGGGGGATGTGGCCTGGTACACTTCAACTGGAAGCGTGCAGTGGGTCGGCAGCCATTCTTCCTTCAACGTCGTGCCGGTCTATTTCTCGTCGACGACCGACTTCACTCCTTCCGGGGTTGTGTTCTGAGGAACACGCGGTATTGCTGAAGTTCGATGACTGCGCGAAATCCGAAAGTTGATGCGTTCGTGGGCCGGGCCAAAGCATGGCGCGACGAAATCGAGAAGCTGCGCTCGATCCTGCTCGAGTGTGGACTCGAGGAAGAGCTGAAGTGGGGCAAGCCGTGCTTCCAGTTCGAGGGCAAGAACGTGGCCATCATTCAACCGTTCAAAGGCCACTGCGCATTGATGTTTTTCAAAGGGGCGCTGCTTCAGGACACCCATGGCCTGCTGCGCAGCCAAGGGCAGAACACTCAGTCCGCGTTGCGCCTCGAGTTTACGAGCGAAGACCAGATCAAGAAGACGGTGCTGAAGTCCTACGTGAAGCAAGCCATAGCCGTAGAAAAGGCCGGGCTGAAGGTGGACTTCCCCGCCAAGCGCGAGCTCGAGTACCCCGAAGAGCTAAGCCGCGTATTGCAGAAGGATCGCAAACTCGCGAAGGCCTTTCACGCGCTCACCCCGGGGCGTCAGCGGGGCTACGTGATGCACTTCGCTGGCGCCAAACAGTCGCAGACTCGAACCGCGCGCATCGAAAAGTGTATCCCGAAGATCCTCGCTGGCGTCGGCTTCAATGAACACTAGGAGTTAGTTGGCGTCTTCGAAGAGGTAACCGTCATCGGTGTATCACCCCCCGCTCCTGTAGAAATTCGGAAACATCGGCGAACAGTTCGGCGGCGTGAGTCACGGTCACCATGTGGCCGGCGCGTTCGTAACGGGGAACGCGCACGATGCGCTCCGCATTACCGATGCTCGAGTTTTCGTTGAATCGGAAGCGCATCCAGCCGGGACGCTCGACCCCCGCGGTGGGCGTTTCCTCCAGAACTACCGAATCGAGCGGGGGGGTCTGGTAAAGCTGATTGCAGGCGGCGAGCGTGGTGGGGATGACGGAGGTTCTAACGACCGTGTCCATGAAGGCATGCGTGACGAAAGTGTCCACGTGCTGAACGGCAT
>CAZNZA010000095.1:12929-21930 GCA_964577325.1 uncultured Polyangiaceae bacterium | reverse complement strand
GCAAGCTCCCAGCGCTGCGCCGCGCATCTTCTCTTAACGACCATCTCAGCAAGAGGAAACGGTTCAACAGGTGGAGCAGACGCAGACTGTCAGCTCAGCAACCGGCATCTCTTTAACCTGGAGCCCAGAAAACCGTCGGCAAGGCATCGCGCTTGTACAAACTCAACAAGTCCATCAGGGCGGCTACGGCTATGTGCAGGAAGAAGCCTCCATAGATGCTTCTCGTCTTCATGGACAGCGTGCCCAGAACTACGCCTGCCACGAGCGCACCATGGCTTTCGAGATAGGGTTTACCGTAGTGAATCATGCAGTACGGCAAGGCCATCGCAAATATCGCGCCCGAGCCCATGGCGCCACGCAGGGCACCAATCATCCAGCCTCGAAAGAAGAACTCGAGAGCGAAGAACTGGGCGAAGTACATCGCCTCCCAAACCAGCAGGTCGAACCAGCTGCGGGAACTGTGCTTGTAGAACGGATAGTAGCTGCCGAAGTCGGGCTGCTGAGCCACGAGAAACACCACTGGCCCCACGACCGCAAGCAGCCCCAGATAAACCCATGAGTGCTTGAGCGTGCCTCGGATGCGCAACCCGTAGTCCAAGATGTCATCTTGCCGGAACCACCAAGCCCACGTGAGACAAGGGATGACGACGTAGCCCACGACGCGAGACATGGACCACCAGCCATACCCATATAGCAGGTCGTACTTGCCGATCTTGAGCCAGGTCGCTCCCCCTGCTTCCAGAGCTTGGAGCTCAGGACGAAGTACGGCTTCGTAGAACGCTCGACCACCATAGTATTCATGGAACGTCAGCACGGCACCCATGAGCAGCAAACAGGCAGCGGGGCGATAGTCGAAGTCGTCAGACGTGGCACGCCGCGCCCGTTCCAACGCCGACTCTCGGTCCATCTCGCGCCACCAGCGCCTGAACACCCACCAAATCGGGACCGCCAGGGCCAACAGCAGAGGAAACGGGATCAGGCTCTTCACCACTGGGTGAGCCACAAGCACGTCAAACCAGCCCGCGTGCGGCAGTTCTTTTAGGTACAAGGGTAACGGCTCGATGTCCGCGCCCTCACCGGCGTCTGCCGCGGCCTGGACGAGCGACGTGACTCGGGTAGTGGCTTCCCCCAATGAGGACACCAAGTCCGTCGGTGTCACTCGAGGGAACTCCACCCCAGGGCTAGAGCAAGGACGCGCATGGCGCGGGCGCGTACCACGTACGAACTGGCTTCGCCTACAGCACCCGTGCGCGACGACAGTATTTCGACTTCGGAGCCGAAACCGGGAAAGACCTGGCGAACCACCCTTGCCGCGGTCCAAACGAAACCGCATGCGTCCCTCACTTTGCCGGAGGTTCCAGTTGATTCGCTCGCTGCGGGCTGCTATCAAGCCCGGCCCCGATGGCGCCGCGCCTGGAGTAATGCCTCATGAAATCCTCAAGACTGAGCCCCGTAGCCGCTGTTAAAGAGCGTTTCGGCGACAAGCAACAGCTGGCCGCTGCGGTAGAGAAACTAGCCAACGACGATCTGTGGCTCGACCGCGTCAACGAAGACGCCGGACTAGCTCGGATCTCCAACTCGAAGCTGTTGCGCCTGCACCAAGTGCTATCGCAGGCCAAGGACCGTTTCGGATCCCGGGCAAAGCTCATCGCTTCCATTCTCGAGATCGAGAATCGTAGCCAGGACGTTGGATTCAAGGAGCGGCTCGAGCGCTACCCTCTCCCCCGCCTCATGGACGCTCACAAGAGTGCTGAGCGTCGCGCCAAGGCGCGCAAGGCTGCGCCAGCAAAGCCGAAGCGGGAAAAGCGCGTCGTTCGTAGCCGCAAGGCCCAGGCCAAGGCAGCCGCCGCCAACTAACGCACCTCCTCATCGGGAAGGGTGTGGTCTAGTCGGACGCCTCCGTTCACTGCCGGCTGGTTGCCGGCGTGCGAGCGCAGCAGTGGTAAGTAGGAGCGCCGCGCGACATGCGGCGCCCTATTCGCCGTACTAGGCCGTCTGTACGTGCTGCGCGAGCCACTCGCGCGAAAACTGAGCAGACCGCTCGTAGCTCTGCACGATATCATCCAGCATTCTCGATTCGAGCAAACCACCGACGGCAAGAATGTTTGCTTTGACGTGCGCATCGTAGATGCGCCTACACCCCGAGCCCTCCGGCAGCACCCGCATCTCACCGCTGATGTCGAGCTTGTCGGGAAGGGAGTTGGGCGTGACCCGAAGCACGTATTCGGACTTGCTGCGCGACCACTCGCCCTCTTCACGGTACCCCAGCCCTTGCTTGAGCACCCGCTTGAGGGGCCCTGGAATGTCGCGCGTGGACGGCGATGCGTCGACCACCCGACGAACGCCGTCCGTCGTCTCTTCCTGCTTCACCAAGTCCCAGCGCGAGAAGTCGAGGTGTTCGAGGAAGAGCTTTTTGTTGAAAGCCTCCGACAGAAAGAGCTCTCGCCAAAAGGTTTCGACGTCACAGTCGAAGGTATGTTCGATTCGTCGTTGTGCCATGTCGACGTTTTACCCAACCGCCTGCGACAAGTCCGCTTTAATCTCCACCGGCCCTGCTCGCTACCGATCAGGAAGTTAACGCGCCGTTGGCCCCCTCGTCCTGCTACCCTAGGTGGCGTCTGTGGCCCGTGTCAAACCTAGCGCACCCCCTGAGTTGGCGGACCTCCCAGCCACCGGTGAAACGAGGAGCGTGCTGCCGAGCTGGCCGCGGCAGATGTGGATCGTTGCACGCAAGGATCTACTCATAGAGCTACGTACCGGTGAGATTGTCGTCACCGGCGGCTTCTTCGGTCTCCTGCTGACGGTCATTTCGTCGCTCGCGTACTACACCGGCCCAGAGACGAAGGCTCAGGTTGCGGCGGGCGTCATCTGGCTTTCCACGACCTTCGCGGCCGTGTTGTCCTTGAGCCGCACGTGGCAGCGCGAACGCGAAGAGGCAACCCTCGATGCCTTGATCGTCTCACCGATAGCGTCAAGCGCCCTGTACTTTGGCAAAGCCGTCGGCGTGCTCGTGTTCTTGGGGGCAATCGAGTGTGTAGTGGTGCCGATAACCCTGCTGCTGTTTTCCATCGACCTGCCCGAGCACGTACTAGGCTTGGCATTACTCAGCGCCCTCGCCCTGCCCGGTGTAGCTGCCTCGGGAACATTGTTTGGCGTGATGACCGTACGAACTCGAGCCAGAGATTTGGTATTATCGATCTGCCTTTTCCCGCTGTTGGCTCCTACTTTGCTCGCCGCGACAGTGGCTACTCGGGAGCTCTTTTCGGGCGTTCCTCTGGCAGAGCTGCTCGACTACCTGCAGATCATGCTGCTCTTCGACATCGTGTTCATCGTCGGAGGGGCAGGGTTGTTCGGTAGCCTCGCCGAGCAGTGAGCAGCCTCGCCGAGCAGCGAGTTGCGTATCGTCGACCCGCGTCGCAAAATGGTGGTCAAGGCGAAGTGTTGTGCCGCTCTGGAGCGTGACCGCATGAACAGCAAGATGGTGCTCGAGCCCGAGAACCAGTAGCTTTGGAAGGTGCGACTTGCCCTTTTCGGACGCGTCGGTCCTCACGCCCGAGCCGTAGAGACGATGGGCAGCTTTTGCCTCGACACCTTGGCAGTGTCGCAAGTGGTGTACTTGGGCGGTGACGACGCTTTCGACCGCGCCGTATCCGAATGGGCAACTCGAATTGCAGGTCCTCCTGATTTGCAGGCCTTCTGGTCCCGCAGCCTCGCGTGTCTCGAAGCCGGACCTGAGCAGGTGGCGGCGATGGTTGAAGCAGAGCGCCGCCTCTTCTCGCTGCGTCACCTGGAGACGCTGTCGAGCAACAGCCAAAGCCAAGTGACGCTCGGTCCTTTTCAGGTCCTGCTCTGCCACCAGAAGGTCCCGCTCCCGCTAGGTACGAACACCGCACAGCCGTCTCTCGTCATGGTGTCGGGTGCTGATGAGCAGCCGTCCCCGAAGGACCCCTCCGCGCCCTTTGATGGCCAAGACACGCCTGGTGTACTGGCTCATCTGGCGCCCGGTAGTTTGGATCATGCGGGGTTGCTGGTACTTGAAGCATCAGAGCGGGACGTGCGGGCCGTATGGTACGACCGCACGTGCAAACGCTTGCATGCTCGGGTAGTTCCGTTGGCTGAAGGGCTTGCTCACCGCGCTGCGGCCAGCTAAGTCGTCGCCCATGGCGCTCCTGGACGGTAAAGTTGCCCTCATCACCGGCGCCGGCAACGGCATTGGCAAAGCAACCGCTTTGGCTTTTGCACGCGCCGGGGCGCAGTTGGTGTTGAACGACTTGGGCGCGGACCGCAGGGGTGACGGCCGCGATGACTCGGTAGTTGCGGCAACGTTAGCGGAAGTCGAGGCCTTGGGTGGCTCAGGTGTTGCGGTTCCCGGCTCCGTGCTCGACGCATCAGTGAGCGTCGAGATGGTGAAGCAAGCCATGGAGCGGTTCGGTCGCGTCGACGCAGTTGTGGCGTGCGCCGGATTTACTGTCGAACATGCGCTCTCGAACACGAGTATCGAAGAGCTTCAAGCTGTGGTCGATGTCGTGCTGAAGGGCACGTTCCTCACCTTCCAAGCGGCCTTCAACGTCATGAAGCGCCAGGGGAGTGGCTCACTCATCGCCACGACGAGCACGGCGGGATTGTTGGGCAATTTTGGACAAGGAGCGTACGCCATGGCTGCCGCCGGCGTATACGGTTTGGTGCGAACCACTTCCATCGAGTTGCAGCGTCACGGGGTGCGGGCCAATGCGGTGGCGCCGCTCGCCAAGACTCGTCTCACCGCTGAACTCCCCATGTTCGAACAAGTCGACAGCATGAGCGCAGACCACGTGGCTCCTGTGTATGTGTACCTGGCGAGCGACCTGAGCCGGGACTTGACCGGCACGACGCTTACAGCAGCAGGAGGACGTGTCAGTGTGCTGCGCCTGACGGAAAGCTTGAGCCAGTTCAAAGACGCCGCTGGGGGGATATGGACTCCCGAAGAACTTGCCGAGGGTTTTAGCGGTATCCGTCGAGCGTAAATCACCGCCAAAACGCGACCACGGATCCTCTAACCCACTGAATTGACTGAGTTGAGCGTCAAATCTGAGGCGCTTGATGCTCCCGCGCCTCAGTGCTGGATGATTGCTGACGGCTAGGGGGAGTGATACCGTTTGGCTGTCGGGTTCGTCATCGCTAGAGATGCCGACGCGTTCTTGCCATGACTCCGCGTGAGCCACACATCCCCCTGTTTCTTTGGGTCGCGACTGCGGCGCTCGCGCACATCTTGTGGGGTGGCGGCGCGGATAGAATCGCGGGAGTCGTTGAAGATCAGAGCGCTTTTGCGCGCCTCGCCGCATCGGTGCGCGCGCACGTCAACGCAACCACACAACCACTGGAAGTGACACTTTTCGACCCTGCGCTGGATCCCGTTCCGCCTCCTCCCGATGACGAGGAAGCGACAGCGGACCCAGAGCTGCCGTCGGATGAGGTGGTCGATTCGTCGCCCTCACAGCAATCGCCGCCAGCTCCGTCGGCAGCGCCCAAGGTCGCCCCTACCCCTGACAACGAGCAACCCGAGGCGCCACCCAAAGAACCCGAACCGGCCAAGAAAGAGCCCGCGACCAAGGAACCGCCGCTCGTGGAAGCGCCGAAGGATCTGCCTCGCGTAAACCTGGACCGTCGCGTCAGCGTGCAACAGCACGTCCAGGACAAGAATCAGCCGGATAACCCGGACGCCTTGTACCAGGCCGACGAGGCCAACCGGGTCGCCGAGGATGTCCAGTCACGGCTGACGTCGACGGATGAGAATGATCCGAATCCGACCCCGGGACAGACGCATCTGGGACCGTCCCCCGTCGCCGGCAACGCACCGGTCACCGACATTGCCCAATCCGAGAGCACCCCCGGTGATCCGGACGAAGCGCCGACGACGAGCCAAACCGATGGCCAGGATGAGGCCGAACAAGCGAAAAGCGACGCGACGCCGCCGGCCGATCCCGCCCAAGCCGTCTACGGAGAGGCAGCACGTTCTGCTTCCGCCAGTGGTGCCAACGCCGAGGTTGCAGCCAAAAAGCCCCCCGCCCAAGCATCGCCAGGGCAAGAAGCGGCGGCAGAAGTGAAAGCGCGCGACGCTGTTGCCGAGGTGCTCGATTCTGCGGCAGGTGCCACAGGCGTGGCGTTAGCCCGAGAGGCCCAGGAAGCGCGCGCAGCTCGCGAAGCGCGCGCAGCCCGCAAAGCCACGTCAGGCTCCGCTGGACCGGCTTTCGGCAAACTGGGACTGACCCCGAACGGGCTCAACCCCAACCTGACGCCGCTGGCAGCGCTGAACGCCGTTGGAGCGGAGCAGCTGCAGCGGGAACGCATTGCCGACGGAGAGCGTCGACGAAGCACTCACCGCGGCTCATGGCAAGCGGTGGGGCTCGAGCGCTGGCGCTCGGCGATCGAGAACTACGTCCCCACGGCCCGGCCGGGCAACAACACTGCATTGAACACAGCTCGGGTGCCGTTTGCGAGTTACCTCAACCGCATCCACAACCGGCTGCACCCCGTATTCGCGGACCGCTTTCTCTCCAGCTTGGATGGGTTGCCGAGCGACCATCCTGCGAACCGGTACGACCTGCGCACCAACTTGGAAATCGTCCTCAACCCAGAAGATGGCCGCATCGTGCGCATGGGCGTCACCAGAGCAAGCGGCACGACTGTTTTCGACGTCAACGCTCTCGAAGCGGTGCAAAAAGCATCGCCCTTTGGTGCTGCGCCCGAAGCTATCGTGTCACCGGACGGCCACGTGTATTTGCATTGGGAGTTTCATCGCGATCCAAAGTACGCCTGCTCGACGTACTTTGCTCGACCCCTGATGCTCAAGGTGCTGCCCAAGACGGCTCCTCCAAATATACCCTTTCGTCAACCAGCTACACCGCAGGAGCACGGCGCCATTGACAAGGCAACCCCAATTCCCAATAGCGAGGGCTGAGCCGCAGCCACGGGGGGCGACGAATCGTCGCTAGCTTCCCCCACGGTGATTTTTGCCGCGCTTCGGCGCTGCAGCGACGGACGATACGGTCTACAACGGGGCTGGTTCTCGATCGCACACGTCCCTGCCCTTGAAATGCCGTTGCTCCCCCTGCACGCCCCGCACCACCGGGACCTTTTCTCTTTCCGAGCGTTGGCCGCACTCGGGTTACTCGCCGTTTACTTGGGACGGGCGCTGAGTCAGGGACTGCCTGGCACTCTGACGGGTTCGGACGCAATCGTGTCGGGCGTGCTCGTTGCAGGCTCGTTCACAACACAGTTCTTTGCACTGGTTGGAGCTACCGTAGCGCTACGCTGGGCGTTGACGCTGGGCGTTCAGCTGCGGTTACCAGCCCCTTTGCGGATCGGCGCCGCTCTGGTGTCGCTCGGGGTCTGTCTGGTCGTGTTCTTCTCTGCCCAGCCGCGGCAGTTTTCAGCAGGACCCCTCATTCTGGGCGGTGTAGGAGTGGCGGCGAGTGTGCTGCTCATAGCGGCTGCCGTGCGCGCCGCTTTGCGCGAGCAGTCACGGGCCGCGGGCTTGGTTGGCGCTGCTTGTGGCGCGAGCGCTTTACTACACTTGATCGCGCGCGCCACGGCCCATGCTGCGAGCGGCCGAGTCGATGCGGTGCAATTCGAAGTGGCACGCGCACTGGCCAGCCTGGCGTTCCTCGCCGAGGTCGCTGCCGTTGCCCTAGCCGCGGTGTGGGTGTGGCGCAGACTAAGCCCTGTGCAGAGAGGAGTCGGGGCGGTGCTGATGGCATGCGTGCCTGCGCTGTTGACGAGCCAGCCTGCCACCGGCTTTCGCCTAGCTGTCAAAAGAGCGCTCGAACAGCTCAGCGTGCACCCGGATCCATTGGTGCCCCTCGTCTTGCCCGTCGCACTGCATCTTGCGGTTTTAGTGTTGGTCACGTTGAGCGTGTGCACTCGCACGGGTCAGGCGTGCGCAGCAATCATCGGGCTAGCACTACTCGGACGCAGCAGTGGAGACGCGCCTTTGGGAGCTCTGCTGCTCTCACTTTCTGCACTCATCCTTCTGTTATTGGACGCCGACAGCGGCGATCCCACAGCACCTGAACTGGCAGGGGAGACGGTTGACGCAACATGATGCTCCGATGGTTTTTGCTCCTAGGTCTGCTCTTCGCCACGAGTTGCCAGACCCGCGTACAACGCACGCAGCTCGAGCGGGGTAGAGCGAGCTTCCAGCGCTTGTGCGCTGGCTGTCACGGTCCTACGGGCAAGGGTAACGTCAGGGTGGGGTTTTCAGTTCCTCCCCGCGATCTCACCGATCCAGCCTTTCAGGCTAACACGAGCGACGAGCAAATCATGATGACGCTCAAGCAAGGCAAAGGACAGATGCCTGCCTTCGGTGCGCTTCTGCCAGAGTCGGATCTGCAGGAACTGCTGACTTACATTCGTTCATTGCCGGCGCCCCGTTAGGTAACCCGCCGGCAGGACCGTGGCATTTCCTCAGTCACCGCCACCGGTGTCGAAATTTTGCGGTTCTTCAGCGCGCTCACGACAATCCACGCACAAGAGTTGCTCGAATTCATCGCGGCGCAGATGACTCATCGAGCCGCAGCACACACAGCGGGAAGCGCTCAGTACTTCGCTTGATTGACCCCCCAACCGAGCCAGGTCTGCTCTGGTAACTATGCCGCACACGTGCTTGGCTTGCGTGACCAGCAACGAACCGACCACGTGGTCTCGCATCACCTTTGCCGCGTGCAGGCATGAGGTTTCTGCCTCCACTTTCAGCACGGGTTGTCGCGCCCAGTCGCCGATCGTAGCGTCTAGCGGAGCCTCCTTGAGGTCGCATGTGCAAAGGATGCCGCCAGGCGCATCAGGGGAGCCTACAGGAAGGTGATGCACTCCCCACTCGCGGGCCACCTGTAGGGCGTCCAGAACAGAGAGATCCGCCGGTAGAAAGCGCACCGGCTGAGTCATCACCGTACGGACGGCTGCTTGCTGTACTGCGGCTTGCTCTGCTGCAGCGTCGTGCGCCTTCGATGCACTGGCTGGGGCAGCC
>CAZNZA010000095.1:10837-12829 GCA_964577325.1 uncultured Polyangiaceae bacterium | reverse complement strand
TGCGGCTTGCTCTGCTGCAGCGTCGTGCGCCTTCGATGCACTGGCTGGGGCAGCCTTCGAAGTTGGTTCGGCCGTTTGGTGTGTGGCTTGTGGCATTGGTTCTCCTCATCGATGGGGCTGGATGTCGCTCGAGCCAACAACTGAAGGTATAGGTGGGTTGCATGTATCGTTCCCAGCAGCGCTGCACCATTGGGCCGTCCATCGTTGCACTGAGGCCGCGCTGTGTGGCGTGCCTGCAGGGCAAAAAAGCCTCAGTCCACCAACTCCTGCGGCGCGAGATGAAAGTCGGCAGCTCTAGATGTCGCGCCGTACGGCCAGCGTTGCTGGTTTACGCACCTTGTCGGCGTGCACTGAGACTGATCCGCTTACGCGGCATGTCGACCGCCAGCACGCGCACCTGAATCTTTTGCCCAACGCTCACCACCGACGCCGGGTCCTTGACGAAGCTATCTGCGAGCTCGGAAACGTGCACGAGACCATCCTGGTGTACGCCTACGTCGACAAAGGCGCCAAAGGCCGTCACGTTCGTCACGACTCCTTCGAGCATCATGTTCGGCCTCAAGTGACCTATTTCAGACACCTCATCCTTGAAGCGGGGCGGCTCGAACTCGGCTCGTGGATCGCGGCCAGGCTTCGCAAGCTCAGCCAATATGTCGCTCAACGTATAGGTCCCTACCTCCTCGGAGCGATACTCATCCGGGCGAACGCGGGACAATCGTGCTTGATTGCCGATCAAGTCGCGTACGCTGCAGCCGGCAGCATGAGCCATTCTCACGACCAGCTCGTAGCGCTCAGGGTGGACAGCGGTCGCATCTAAGGGATTTTCAGCGCCTCTGATACGCAAAAATCCCGCGCATTGCTCAAACGATTTGGGACCCATGCCTTTTACCCGCAGCAGCTGCTGCCGCGACGAAAATGGCCCGTGCTGGTTTCTATGCGCCAAGATGGCTTGCGCCAGCTTCTTTCCCACACCGGCGACATAGCTCAGAAGTTCGGCGCTAGCTGTGTTTACTTCAACCCCAACTTCATTCACGCAGCTTTCAACCACGTCGGTCAAGGCGCGTGCTAGTTCGCGTTGATCCACGTCATGCTGATACTGACCGACGCCGATGCTACGAGGCTCGACCTTGACGAGCTCCGCAAGAGGATCCTGAAGGCGGCGTCCAATACTCACGGCACCGCGTACCGTGATGTCATGGTCGGGAAACTCGGCGCGGGCGCTGTCGCTGGCCGAGTAGACGCTGGCTCCCGCCTCGTTAACACTCACGACGAAAGCGCCTGCGGGGTTGGCCCCGGCATCGGCACGCAGCACCTCTCGCACAAACCTTTCAGTCTCACGCCCGTGAGTGCCATTGCCAACGGCAACGGCCTCGATGCGGTGGCGTGCTATGAGCCGCTTCACCTCTCGTGCTGCTTGCTCCTGTGCTTTCGGGCCTTGTACCAAATTGAACAGCGAGTGCTCTACCAGAGCCCCTGTTTCGCTGAGAACCGCACACTTGCAACCCGTGCGTTGGCCTGGGTCGATACCTAGCACACGCTTGCCGCCCAACGGCGGCGCCAACAGTAGTTGGCGAAGATTCTTGGCAAAGACGGCAATCGCTTCACCGTGCGCCCGCCCCAATGCCTCCGATTCAACCTCGTTTTCGGCCCTGGGTATGATGAGGCGTTCTACTGCATCCGCCACCATCACGCGCAGCTCATCCAACCAAGCAGAGTTGCGTCTCTTTCTCCCAGCCTCAGTGCGCGCAAGGACCCACTGTTCAAACTGCGGCCGGGGTACGCTCACGCTCACCTTCAGCACGCCCTCGGCGCGGCCTCTATGTATGGCGAGCATACGGTGCCCCGGCAGGCGCGCGAGCGGTTCTTGGTAATCGGCGTAGGCGTCGAACTTGGTTTCCGTCTTGCGAAACGCCTTGGTCTTGCACACGGTCATCAACCCCGCTGTTGCCACCAGTTCTCGGGCTCGCTTGCGCACCTCGGCGTCGTCGCTCA